>CAYZII010000010.1:37361-43850 GCA_964478415.1 uncultured Methyloversatilis sp. | reverse complement strand
TGATCGCCGAAATGTCCGGCAACCACAACCAGTCGCTCGAGAGGGCGCTGGCGATCGTCGAGGCGGCGGCAAAGAGCGGGGCGCATGCCATCAAGCTGCAGACCTATACGGCCGAGACGATGACGCTGGATATCGCCGAAGGTGAGTTCGTGATCTCCGATCCTAAGTCGCTGTGGCACAGCAAAAGTCTCTACCAGCTGTACGAGGAAGCGCACACGCCTTGGGAATGGCACGCGCCGATCTTTCGCCGCGCAAAAGAATTGGGGTTGATCGCCTTTTCCACCCCGTTCGACGAGACGGCGGTCGATTTCCTGGAAAGCCTCGATGTGCCGGCTTACAAGATTGCTTCGTTCGAGAACGTCGATCTGCCTTTGATCCGCAAGGTGGCGTCCACCGGCAAGCCGGTGATCCTCTCTACTGGCATGGCCAGCGTGGCGGAACTCGACGAGGCGGTGCGCACGGCACGCGAGGCCGGCTGTCGCGACCTCGTCCTGCTCAAATGCACCAGCACCTATCCGGCGAGCCCCGAGAACTCCAACATTCGCACCATTCCGCGGCTACGCGAGCGCTTCGATTGCGAAGTCGGCTTGTCGGACCATACGCTGGGCGTCGGTGCCGCCGTCGCCAGCGTCGCGCTGGGGGCGACCGTGATCGAGAAGCACTTCACGCTGTCGCGCGCCGAGGGCGGGGTGGATGCGGCCTTCTCGATGGAGCCGGCCGAATTCGCGCAGCTGCGCGCTGAGACCGAGCGCGCCTGGCAGTCGCTGGGCGAGGTGCGTTTCGGTCCGGTAGTGGCAGAGCAAGCCTCTTTGGTCTTCCGCCGCTCGATCTATTTCGTGCGGGATCTGCCGGCAGGCGCGGTGGTGGGCTCGGAAGACATCCGGCGCATTCGGCCTGGCTATGGTCTTGCGCCCAAGTACTTCGATGCGCTGATCGGTCGCCGCCTCAAGGTGGCGGTCAAGCGCGGCATGGCGACACGCTGGGAGTATTTCGATGAATGATCTCGATCGTGGGCCCGTCAATCGCGCAGCGGCCTTGCTGGGAGCTTGCCTTTTGGCGGCCTGCTCGACCAACCCGGGGTTGCAAAACGCGACTGGCGGCGTGTCGGGGGCGACTGCGGATGTGGCGAAGACGGCTGCCAGCGCGTTCGGTGCGCCATTGATTCCCGATGCAAATGTCGAGCTGGGACCGACGACGCGCATTTCTTTGGAAAAGCTCGTCTATTGGGGCGCGGCCGCCGCGGTGGCTTATCTCGTGCTCGACCCAATGGCGCCCAATTGGGAGATCGAGGAAGCGCGCTTTCCGCACGATCATGTGCATCTGAGTCTGAAGATGAAGCGCTACTACGCGGGCGGCGCCGGCGAGGCGCGGCTCGTCTTCCAGCGCCGCGCGAAGGCGCTGATGCGGGAAGGCGGTTTTGCTGACTATGAGATCGTCGAATACGCCGAATTGCTCGATTCCTCTGTGCTGGGCTCGCAGCGCAGGGCCGAAGGGGTCATCCGCCTGGTCAGGCAGGCTGGCTGATCAGCCTGCGCCCGCCGCGCGCAGCACCTGCGCCATCGCTCGGAAAGCCTGATCGAACAGCCGCTCCAGGGCGGCGCCGAAATACGGCAGCGAGAACATCAGCACCGCGAAACCCGCCGTCAGTGTGACCGGAAAGCCCACTGCGAAGATATTGAGCTGTGGGGCAACGCGCGCCAGCACACCCATCGCCAGGTTGGCGATCAAAAGCGCCGTGATCAGCGGCAGCGCGAGCAGCAGCCCGGCAGAAAACAGCGTCGCCGACCAGGCGAGCAGGGCATTGAAGCTGCCGACGGAAAAAGGCGTCGTGCTGATGGGCAGCAGACGAAAACTTTCGGCGAGCGCCTGGATCGTCAGCAAATGGCCGTTCATCGCCAGGAACACCAGCATCGTCAGGAGTCCCATAAATTCGGCGATCACCGGCGTCTGTCCGGCATTTTGCGGGTCATAGAGCATCGCGAAGGAGAGGCTCATCTGGATGCCGATCAACTCGCCGGCGAGGTTGACGGCGGCGAAGGCGATGCGCAACGTGAAGCCGAGCAACAGCCCGATCATGAGCTGCTGCGCGAGGATCAAGAAACCCAGCCATGAGCCGGCGGGCACGGTCGGCATCGGGGGGAGAATCGGTACCAACGCGATGGCGATCACCAAACCGGCAACGAGGCGGATGCGCACCGGTAACGCGGGATTGCCGAAAACCGGTGCGCTGGCGAACAGCGCCAGGATGCGCGCGAACGGGAACAGGAAGGCGTTGATCCAGGCATCGAGCTGGGCGCTGGTGATCGAAATCATCCGATCAGGCTGGGTATGGCACCGTAGAGCCGCTGCACGAAGTCGGTGAGCAGCGTGATCATCCACGGCCCGGCGAGGATCAGGGTGACGAACACGGCGATCACTTTCGGCACGAAGGACAAGGTGGCTTCGTTGATCTGTGTCGCGGCCTGGAAGATCGACACGATCAGACCGGTGGCCAGCGCGGCGATGAACAGCGGCGAGGCGACCAGCAGCGTGATTTCGATCGCCTGGCGGCCGATGTCGATGACGGTGGTTGGTGTCATGGTTGGAACCTCAGCCGAAGCTCGTCACCAACGAGCCGACGACGAGCTGCCAGCCGTCGACGAGTACGAACAGCATGATCTTGAACGGCAGCGCGACCATCACCGGCGACATCATCATCATGCCCATCGACATCAGCACCGCGGCGACCACCATGTCGATGATCAGGAAAGGAATGAAGATGATGAAGCCGATCTGGAAAGCCGTCTTGAGTTCCGAGGTGACGAAGGCGGGAATCAGCACGCGCATCGGCACGTCGTCGATCTTCTCCGGTACCGGCTGGCGGGCGATTTTCGTAAACAATGCAAGATCGGCATCGCGTGTCTGTTTCAGCATGAAGCCACGCAATGGCACCGCACTGCGATCGAGCGCTTCCTGAAAGCCGATCCTGTTTTCCGACAGCGGCAGGTACGCGTCGGAATAGATTTTTTCGCCCACCGGCGCCATGATGAAAAAAGTCAGGAACAACGCCAGTCCGATCAATACCTGGTTGGGCGGCGAGGTCTGCGTGCCGAGCGCATGGCGCAACAGCGAAAGCACGATGATGATGCGCGTGAAGCTCGTCATCATCAGCAGCATCGCCGGCAGGAAGGTCAGGCTAGTGATCAACAGCAGCGTCTGGATCGACAGCGACCATTGCGTGCCGCCACCGGCGACGGGTGTGCTGGTGAGTGCCGGCAGGGACTGTGCCAGCGCCACTTCCGGTATGAGAGCCGCAGCGCCAAGCAGCAGCGCAGCGAGGAGAAACCTAGGGTTTGCCACGGCGCAACTGTCTCAACCAGGCCGGCAGCTCGTGGGCGGCCGCAGGCTGTGGACTCGCGGCCAGTTCCTGGCGCGGGATCTCCGCAAGCGTGGTGACCTGCCCGGGAGCGACCCCGAGCACCAGCCAGCTGTTGCCGAGTTCGAGGATCACCACGCGCTCACGCGGGCCCACTGCGATGCCGGCGACGATGCGCATCAGGCCGGCAGCGGCACCGTGCGGTTGCCCCAGTCGTTTCAGCAGCCACAAGGCCCCGAGCAGCAGGGCGAGAACCACAGCCAGACCGAAAATCATCGATAACGCACTGCTGCCCAGCTCGGTGGCCGGGCTGGAGAAATTCTGCGCTGGCGATACGCCCCCCCCCTCGCTGGCGTAAACGAGCGGCGAGAACACGATCGGGAGGGAGGCAAACACACGCTGCATGTCGGCGAGCTTACCGGCTGCGGGTTTCAGGGAACGGTTGAATCAGGCGGCGCAAAGCGCCGCTGTTCAGGCGACAGAGCCAATGCCGGATGAGCGGCGCCGGCCGCGCCGTTGCAGATTCCGCATCGGTCAGCGGCTCAGTTTGCGCATGCGCTCCTGCGGGGTGATGATGTCGGTCAGCCGGATGCCGAATTTCTCATTGACGACCACGACCTCGCCTTGAGCGATCAGCGTGCCATTGACGAGCACGTCCATCGGTTCGCCGGCGAGACCGTCGAGCTCGACCACCGAGCCATGCGCCAGTTGCAGCAGGTTGCGGATCGAAATCTTGGTGCGGCCGAGCTCGACGGTGAGCGTCACCGGAATGTCGAGAATCAGTTCGAGGCCCTGATTGGCCGGGGCAGTCGTGCTACCACCGAGGGGTTCGAACAACTTGGCCGTCGCCGCTGCAGCTGCTGCCTGCGACTGGCTTGCCTGTGCCGCCGCCTGCTCCTGCATCGCCGCGGCCCAGTCGTCTTCGGACGATGCCTTGGTTTCTGCCGCGGCTGCATCAGCCTGTGCCTGTTCCTGCATCGCAGCGGCCCAGTCGTCTTCGGACGATGCCTTGGTTTCTGCCGCGGCTGCATCAGCCTGTGCCTGTTCCTGCATCGCAGCGGCCCAATCGTCGTCGGTAACCTGATTTTCCGTTTCAGCCATGATGGACCTCGATCTTTACACTTCTTCAGGCGAGATGAACCTCTCCACTTTCAGCGCATACTGGCCATTGTTGACCCCGTAACGGCAGCGCATCAAAGGGACACCATCGACCTTCACGTCGATGGTAGGGGGAATCTCGACCGGCACGATGTCCCCCACTTTCAGTTGCATGACTTTACCGACCGTCAGTTCGGTGTGACCCAAAGAGGCCACCAGCTCGACTTCGGCACTCATCAACTGCTTTCTGAGCAGCGTTGTCCAGCGCTGGTCGGCGCCTGCTTGTTCGCTGTGCATCGTGCTGTAAAGGACGTCGCGAATTGGTTCGATCATTGCATACGGCAGGCAGAAATGCAGTTCCGCCGTCTTGCCCGACAAATCGACGGTGAATGTGTAGGTTACCACCACTTCGGAGGGCGTCGCGATATTGACGAACTGCGTGTTCATCTCCGAGCGCACGTATTCGAAGTTGATCTCATAGACTGGCTTCCACGCCTTTTCGTATTCACGGCAGACGACGTTCAACAAGCCCATGATGATGCGCTGTTCGGTGGCCGAGAACTCGCGACCCTCGACACGCACGTGAAACCGCCCATCGCTGCCGAACAGGTTGTCGACGACCAAAAAGACCAGGTTGGGGTCGAAGACGATCAATGCCGTGCCACGCAGCGGCTTGATCTGCACGAGATTGAGATTGGTTGGCACGACCAGATTGCGGATGAAGTCGCTGTATTTCTGCACGCGTACCGGGCCGACCGAAATCTCGGCGTTGCGGTGCATGTAATTGAACAGGCCGATGCGTAGGTTGCGGCTGAAACGCTCGTTGATCAGCTCCAGCGTCGGCATGCGGCCGCGCACGATGCGCTCCTGGCGGCCGAGATCGTAGGGCTTGACGGAGCCACTTTCTTCCTGCGCGGCGACTTCCTCCTCGGTCTCTCCGGTAACGCCTTTCAGCAAGGCGTCGACTTCCTCCTGGGAGAGAAACTCATCGCTCATGATTCATTGCACGATCAGCGACGAGAAGAACACCGCGATTACGGGGCCGTCTTCGTTGGTGTCGGCCTTTTCTTTGGCCGGATCGGGTTTTTCACCGGTCAGGGTGGCATTGATCGCTTCACGGATCTGATTGGCGAGTTGTTGCATGCCCTCGGGCGTCGACAGTTCCGAAGCTTTCTTGCCGGCGAGGATCAGCAGCACTTTGTGGCGAATCTCCGGCATGAAATTCTTGATCTGATCTGCGACTTTTGCCTCGCTCAGTTTCAGTTCCGGTACCGCCTGCACATAGGCTTCCTGCTGCTCGGTCTGCAATTTGACAACGAAGGGATCGAGTTTCGCAAAGGCTGGCGGCACACCGTGATCTTCCTTGTTCTTCTTTTTCGCCTTGACTGTCTTAGCAGGCGGCTCGTCACCCTCGTCGGCGCTTTCCTCGTCGCTGGCCTTTTTCTTCAGCAAAAAGATTCCCGCGCCACCAGCCAATGCCAGCACCAGCACGGCGATCAGGATGATCAGCAGCAGCTTGCCCTTTTTCTTCGGAGCTTCACCCTCGGCAGGGGTTTCGGTTTTCTTGGTCTCGGCCATCGATCACTCCCGTTGTCGCCAAATCAGACAAAAACATCGACCAGATTGCGCATGGACTTGAGACCAGCCTGCATCGGCAGGCTGCCAGGGCGTATCGATGATATTGTCGGATTCGTGTCCAAGTCGCCCACAGGATCAGAGGCCGGATTCTTCCCATGTTTTTCCTGCTGCGTTTGCTGATGCGCATGATTGGCCCCGATCTGGGTCTGACCCAGCTGGATGCCGGCATCGGCAAGCGCTTCGCGCAGACGTGGCAAAGCCGCCTCGAGCAGTTCGCGCACCACCGGGTTGGCAGAGGCAAAGCTCGCCGCCGCCTGGTCGCCGTTCAGCGTCAGGCTGACCTCGATGCGTCCCATATGGGGCGGGGTAAGCACCAGCTCGGCCTGGCTGCGTCCCTGGCTCGCCATCCAGGCGATGCGGTTGCCGATCTCATCGTTCCAGCCGGCAGCGCCGACGGG
>CAYZII010000010.1:0-37261 GCA_964478415.1 uncultured Methyloversatilis sp. | reverse complement strand
GGCGGCAGAGATTGCCGCAGGGGCGGGCGCGGTGATCGGCACCGCCGCTACGGCACCAGCCACATCCGGCAGCATCGCGGGTAAGGTGGCCGTATCGTCGTTGGCCATGACATGCGGGCGTGTTTCCGCGTCGAGCGAAGCGAGCAATGCGTTCAGGCCATTGCTGACATCGTTTTCGTCAGCGGCAACCGTTTCCGCCAGGATTTCGCCGGAGTCTGGAGCGGCGCGTACGGTGGCGAGCTGCTCGAACAATGCTGCAAATGCACTGATTTCGCCGCCTTTCCCGGTAGCGGGTGGCGTCTCTTCCGCAACGGCAGGCTTGGCCGTCGTCGCAGCGACGGCGGAGATGGCAGCAGTCGATGGCAAGGTTGGCATACAGTATTCTTCCCGAAACGGAATGCCAAGGGACATGCAAAGAGCGTGCCACTTAATCTTCTTCCTTGTTGCCTTCCGCGAAAAATCTTGCCGCATGCTCGTCAAGCAGTTTTTGCTGGTTGCGGGATTCCTCATAGGCGATGCGGGCGCGGAAGCGCTGCGCCAGCGTATCGAACGCCTTGACCTTGCCGCGTTTTTCATGCCAGTTCTTTTGTCCGGCGGCAGTCCGTTGTCGGGCCACGGCGGCCTGGGCGCGCGCCTGCTCGATGGCCTCATCGATCTTGCCCAGGAACTGGCGGTAATTTTGCCAGCGCTGCGCATCGAGCCCCTGGCTGGCGGCGGCGAGAAACTGCGCCTGGTATTCGTTACGGTACTGGATCAGCAATTCGAGACGTTCGCTTGCCTGTTGCTCGCTGCTGATCAATTGTCCGAGCTGCTGCGTCGCCTGTTCGAGACGCAGGTTCGAAAGTTCTTGCAATGGCGCCAAATGAAAACGCTTCACCATGGCGACAGTGTAGGGCTTTCATCAATCCGGCAACAGTGCATTCAGCGCCGCAAGACTCTGTTCGGCATTGGCGCGCTCGTCGATGCCTTGTTGCAGGAAGGCTTCCATTGCGTCATGCACGGCGATGGCGCGGTCGAGCAGCGGGTCAGAACCCGGCACATAGGCACCCACGGCCAACAGGTCGCGCGCTCGCTGGTAGCGCGAGTAGAGTTGTTTGAAGCGGCGTACCCGCTCCAGTTGGCCCGGCGTGATCAGATGGGTCATGGCGCGCGAGATCGATTGTTCGATGTCGATCGCCGGGTAATGTCCCGCGTCGGCCAGTGCGCGTGACAGCACGATATGGCCGTCGAGGATCGCGCGCGCGGCGTCGGCGATCGGATCCTGTGGATCGTCGCCCTCGGTCAGCACCGTGTAGAACGCCGTGATCGAGCCGCCGCCGACCGGGCCGTTGCCGGCGCGCTCGACCAGTTGCGGCAGGCGCGCAAACACCGAGGGGGGATAGCCGCGTGTCACCGGCGGCTCGCCGACCGCGAGAGCAATTTCACGTTGCGCCATCGCATAGCGGGTGAGCGAATCCATGATCAGCAGCACGTGGCGGCCCTGATCGCGGAAGTACTCGGCGATTGCGGTGGCGTAGGCCGCCCCTTGCAGACGCATCAGGGGACTGACATCCGCCGGTGCGGCGACGACGACGGCGCGGCTGCGACCCACACTGCCGAGGTTTTGCTCGATGAACTCCTTCACTTCGCGGCCGCGTTCGCCGATCAGACCGACGACGATGATCTCGGCGGCCGTGTAACGCGCCATCATGCCGAGCAGCACGCTCTTGCCGACGCCCGATCCGGCGAACAGACCGAGCCGCTGGCCACGACCGACCGTGAGCAGGGCATTGATCGCGCGAATGCCGACGTCGAGCACATGCTCGATCGGTGCCCGTGCGAGCGGGTTGAATGGCCGGCTGATCAATGAGCGCAGCGGCTTGCTCTCGATAGGCCCGAGACCATCGAGCGGCCGGCCATTGCCGTCGACGACGCGGCCGAGCAGTTGTTCGCCGACCGGCAGATGTTTCGCCCGGTCGAAGGCGCGGCGGAATGGTTGCGCCATTTGACCGATGCGTGGCGGTGGCACCGGGGTTTCGAGCGGCGTCACCATCGAGCCGGGCGCCAGGCCATAAACGTCTTCGGTCGGCATCATGTAGAGCCTCTCGCCGGCGAAACCGACCACCTCGGCCTCGACGGTGCCGTCATTCGGCACCTGGATGCGACAACTCGATCCCAATGGCAGCTTGAGGCCGGCCGCTTCCATCACCAGACCGCTGATGCGTGTGAGCCGCCCGCTGATCTGGAAAGGAAATACGTCGGCCAGCTGTTTGCGGCAGTTGGCGAGCAGCGCACACCAGGCTTCGCTGTGGGAGTTCATGATCAGTCTTTGACTTGCCAGGGAACGTCGTTGCCAAGCGCTTCGATCACCCGGCGCCAGCGGGTGGTCAGCGATGCGTCGATCTGGCAGCCACCGGCTTCGAGGAAGCAATCGCCAGGCTTGAGATGAGGCTCTTCGACGATGCGATGACCGGCATGGGAAAGGGTCTCACCGAGACTGGCACGCACCAGCGCGGCATCGTCCGGGTTCAGGCGGATCGTGGCATGCTGATGCGGCAGTTGCGCCAGCGCTTCGCTGACGACGCCGACGATCGATGCCGGCCGCAGCGTGACTTCGTGACGCACGACCTGCCGGGCGATTTCGATCGCCAGGGCGACCAGCTCATCGGCCACCTTCTGATCGAGCTCTTTGAGCGCGCGGTCGAGTTCATCGGCCACCTGACGGATGCGTTCTGCTTCGGCACGTACTGCCGCTTGCCCTGCCTCGTAGCCGCTTTTTACACCTTCCTGATAGCCGGCCTGGAAGCCGGCTTCATAGCCCTCCTTGCGCGCTGCGGCACAGATGCGTTCGATCTCCTCCGGCTCGAGCGCCGCAGGAGACTGCCTTGAAACATCAGGCGCGGCGGCTGGCGTGGGGGGGAGCGCGACCTCCTCTTCGAAACTGGCGAGTTCCCAGCGTTCCCAGGCGGTGAGGTTCGATGCGTTGCGCATGGCGGGATCAGATCATCACGTCTTCGCCGCCCTTGCCACCGAGCTGGATCTGCCCCTCCTCGGCGAGCCGGCGCGCGATCTTGATGATTTCCTTCTGCTCGCGTTCGACTTCGGACAGGCGCACCGGCCCTTTCGATTCGAGGTCTTCCTTGAGCATTTCGGCAGCGCGTTGTGACATGTTCTTGAAGATCTTTTCGCGCAGCTCTGGCGAAGCCCCTTTCAGGGCGAGGATCAGCGAGTCGGACTGCACCTCGCGCAGCAGCAGCTGGACGCCGCGATCGTCGATGTCGAGCAGATTCTCGAAAGTAAACATCTCGTCGAGGATCTTCTGTGCCAGGTCAGGATCGTATTCGCGCACGTTGTCGAGGATCGCCGTCTCGGCTGCCTGACCGACGAAGTTCAGAATCTCGGCGGCATGACGCACGCCACCCATCGCCGCCTTCTTGACATTGCCGGTCGCTCCAGCCATCAGGCGCAGCATCGCCTCGTTGAGTTCCTGGAGCGCCACTGGCTGCACGCCGTCGAGCGTGGCGATCCTGAGCAGCACGTCGTTCCTGAGCCGTTCCGGGAACAGCTTGAGGATTTCGCCGGCATGGTCGTATTCGAGATGCACGAGGATCGTCGCGATGATCTGCGGATGCTCGTTCTTGATCAAGTCTGCGACAGTTGCCGCATCCATCCACTTCAGGCTTTCGATGCCAGCGGTATCGCCGCCATGCAGGATGCGTCCGATCAGATTGGCGGCCTTGTCGTCACCGAGCGCCTTGGTAAGCATGCTGCGGATCATTTCTTCGTCCGCATGCAGCGCGGCACCCTTCGCGGTATGCGCTTCGACCTCGTCGATCAATTGTTCGGCCTTTTCACGCGGCACCGTCTTGATGCTCGCCATCGCGTGGCCGAGCTTCTGCACTTCGCGCGGCCCCAGGTGCTTGAGCACTTCGGCAGCGGCGTCGGGGCCGAGCGAGAGCAGCAGCATCGCGCTCTTTTCCAGTCCTTCTTCAGGCCCCGGCACCCATCCACTCCTTGATCAGTTCGGCGATCAGCTTGGGTTCCTGTTGCGCCAGAGTGCGCATTTGCGCGAGACGTTCCTCGAAGGTTGGTGGCTGCGGTCCTCGCTGTTCTGCTTCCGTGCCTTGTTCTCCCTTGATGTGCGCTTCGGCAGCCTTTTCTTCGGCTTCGACGCGATGGGCGGCCGCAGCGAACATCTCGAACACCGGCTTCAACAACTTGCTCCAGACGAACCAGGCAATGAGGGCGAAGACCAGGTATTGCCCCACTTCCTTCGCCAGCGCGATCGAGGCAGGGTCTTTCCAGAGCGGGATCTCGGGCAGCGCCTCGGCTTCGCTTTGCACGAAGCTGGCGGCGGCGACGTTGATCGTATCGCCGCGTTTTTCATCGAAGCCGACCGACTCGCGCACCAGGTCGTTGATGCGTTTCAGTTCTTCTGCCGTGGGCGGCAGCGCTTTGCCCGGTTTGCCGTCTTTTTCGGGTCCTTTCTTGTAATTCACCGCCACGGCGACCGACAGACGCTTGACGACACCGGGAGTGGCACGGGTATGCCGCACGGTCTTGTCGAGCTCGTAGTTGATCGTCGCGCTGCGTGTGTAATTGCCTTGAGCGGCGCCAGTCCCGCCCGCAGCCCCGGCGACGGGGGGCGTGGTGATCGGTGAGGTTGCCGTTACCGGCGGCTGGTTGGTGAGTGCGCCCGGCACACCGACGGCAGGTGGATTGCCTGCCCCGGACTCACTGGTTTGCTGGCTGCGGATCGCCGTCTTGGGTGGCGGGTTTGGCTGATAGCTTTCCTCGACCTGTTCGACCTGGCTGAAATCGATCTCGGCGGCGACCTGGGTGCGGAAATTGCCCTTGCCGAGCAGCGGTTCGAGGATCGTCTCGATGCGTTTCACGTACTGAGCTTCGACCTCCCGGACATAGCCGAGCTGGCTGGGATTCAGATGATCGTTCTGGGAACCGTCGAGGCGTTGCGAGAGCAGCTTGCCATCCTGGTCGATCACGCTGACGTTGGCGGCGGAAAGCTGCGGCACCGAGGAGGAGACCAGGTGGATGATGCCGGCGATCTGCGCAGGCTCGAGCGTGCGTCCTGGCTCTAGGCTGATCAGTACTGAGGCCGAGGGCTTGATCTCGTCACGCAGGAAAGCAGTCTGTTTGGGGATCGCCAGATGCACGCGGGCGGCGCGCACTGCGGCCAGGGACTGGATTGAGCGCGCCAGTTCGCCTTCGAGGCCGCGCTGGTAATTGATTTGCTCGGCGAACTGGCTGATGCCGAGTTTCTGGTTTTCCATCAGCTCGAAGCCGACCAGCCCGCCTTTCGGCAAACCCTGCGAGGCAAGCTTCAGGCGCGCTTCATGGACCAGACCGACGGGCACGAGGATCGCGCCACCCCCCGCCGAGATTTTGTAAGGGATATTCTGCTGTTGCAGCGCGGCGACGATCTGGCCGCCGTCCTGATCGGACAGGTTGGAAAATAGCACGCCATACGGTGGCTCTTTCGTCCAGAGCCATGCGCCGATCAGCAGTGCGAGCGCCAGCGCGACCATCGCCAGCGCCATAAGCTTCTGGCGGGCATCGAGTCGTGATAGCGCGGCCAGGCCGAAAGGAAGGGCTGGCGTGGCGGTTGCGGGTTCTGCCATGTCGCGAAGAGCTCTCCAAGACTACGGAGGGAATTCTGACCTTTCCAAGCAAGACGGGTTCCTGCAATGAGCGGCAATAATTGCCGCCATTTCGGGTATTGTTCCGCCCTATTCGCTGGATTGCCAGCCCAGCCCATCTGCGAACATTCAAGGTATGAATCTCGCCGAACCCACCCAGAGCCAGACACGCCCAGCGGATGTCGATCCGGCGCGCCTCGCCGAAGCCTTCCGCCTGTTCAATCAGGTCTCGGAAGAGCTTTCCCAAGCCTATGGCGCTCTTGAGAAACAGGTGGAACGGCTCACCGCCGAGCTGGCCGCGGCGAATGCCGAGACGCAACGTCTGCGCGAGCAGGCGGAACGCAATGCGCGGCTTGCCGCGATGGGCGAAATGGCGGCGGGGCTCGCCCACCAGCTGCGCACACCGCTCGCGGCGGCCTTGCTGTATGCCGGCAATCTGGAAATGCCACAGCTCGCTGAAGAGCAGCGCATCACGCTGGCCAGAAAGACCGTCGAACGTTTGAAGCATCTCGAACGTCTGATCCAGGACATGCTGCTATTCGCGCGTGGCGAGGCCTTGGGTCGCGAAACCTTCCCTTTGGCGGAACTCCTCGGCGAGCTTGCCCAGACCTTTGAGCCGCTCGCGCGCGCGCATGGGGTGACATTCACGGTCGTTGCGCCGCCGGAAGGGGTGACACTGACGGGCAATCGCAAGGCACTCGCCGGGGCGCTCACCAACCTGCTCGAAAATGCCTTGCATGCCGTGAGTGGTTGCAGCTTCGGGCGCATCGCCCTTGACGTCGTGGCCGATGCAACGACGATCACCTTCAGCGTGACAGACAACGGCCCCGGCATGGCGGCCGAGGTCGTCGCGCGCCTGTTCGAACCTTTCTTCACCACCCGCAGCGAGGGTACCGGCCTGGGACTCGCGATCGCCCGCGGTGTCGCGCGCGCGCATGGGGGCGGCATCGAAGTGGAATCGCTGCCCGGCCGCGGCAGCACGTTCCGGCTTGCCATCGCGCGCGGGGCGCATCCGGAGGAGCAGCACGCATGACCCGTCCCGGCATGGGGATCCTCGTCGTCGAAGACGACGCAGCCTTGCGCGATGCGTTGTTGATCACGCTGGAGACTGCCGGTCATCGGCCCAGCGGGGCGGCGAGTGGCCCGGAAGCGCTCGCGCTGCTGGCGCGTAAGGACTTCCAGATGGTGATCTCCGATCTGCGCATGGCACCAATGGATGGCCTGCAACTGCTCGCGGAGATCCGCTGTCGCAAACCTGGCCTGCCAGTGCTGCTGATGACGGCTTTTGGGGATGTCGACAAAGCCGTCGCGGCGATGAAAGGCGGCGCCTGCGACTTCATGCTCAAGCCCTTCGAACCGAAGGCGCTGCTCGAGCAGATCGAACGCTATGCGTTGCCGCCGCAGGCCGAAGGTGTCATCGCCGCCGATCCCAAAACCCGCGAGATCCTGCTGCTCGCCGCACGCGTCGCGCGCACCGATGCCACCGTGTTGCTGACCGGCGAATCCGGCACCGGCAAGGAGGTGTTCGCCCGTTACATCCATGCCCAGTCCGGACGCGCCCAAGGGCCGTTCGTAGCGATCAACTGCGCGGCAATTCCCGACAACCTGCTCGAGGCGACCCTGTTCGGTTTCGAGAAGGGCGCCTTCACCGGCGCGCAGAGCGCCCAGGCCGGCAAGTTCGAGCAGGCCGACAAGGGCACGTTGCTGCTCGACGAGATTTCAGAGATGCCCTTGCCGCTGCAGGCGAAGCTGCTGCGCGTCCTGCAGGAGCGCGAAGTCGAGCGTGTCGGCGGCCGGCGGCCGATTCCGGTCGACATTCGTGTGCTTGCCACCTCGAACCGGGACATGGCCTCCGAAGTGGCTGCCGGTCGTTTCCGCGAAGACCTGTTTTATCGCCTCAACGTCTTTCCTTTGACGATCCCGCCGCTGCGCGAGCGACCCGCTGACATCGTGCCGCTCGCGGAGCACTTCCTTGCCGTGCATGGTGCGCGGCTGGGCCGGCATGCCCAGCTGGATGCGGCGGCGGCGGCAAAACTTGCCGCCTATCCTTGGCCGGGCAACGTGCGTGAGCTAGAAAACGTCATTCAGCGCGCGCTGATCCTCGCCCCGGGCGAGCGGATCGAAGCGGCGCATCTGCTGCTGCCGGAAACTGCCCCGGTAACGGCCGAAGTTTCCCAAGGTGCCGTTCCGCCAGAGCCGATTTCCGGTCTTCAAGGATCGGCTGCTTCGGCACCCGGGCATACCCAGGGTACGGGGACACCTCCCGCCAACATGAAGGATCTGGAACGACAGCACATCCTCGAGACGCTGGCCAAGGTCGGTGGATCACGCAAGAAGGCGACCGCGTTGCTGGGCATCTCGGAACGCACGCTGCGTTACAAGCTCGCCCAGTACCGCGCCGAAGGCTATTGGAAGGAATAGATTTCCGGCATACAGTTTGCTATAAAAAGCGTATGGCTATCGATACCCGCAATCTCGATCAGATGCTCAACGAGCTGCGCGCGGCGACGGCGCTGGCGCAGGGCAAGGCGGCTGCCGCGACCCAGGCAGAGGGCGGTGTCGAGTTCGCCGGTGCCCTGAAGGCCGCGATCGAACAGGTCAATGCCGCGCAGCAACAGGCCCAGCAGCTCGCCCAGGAATTCGCCAGTGGCAATGACAAGGTCAATCTGCAGGACGTGATGATCAATCTGCAGAAGGCCAGCCTGTCGTTCCAGCAAATGGTGCAGGTGAGGAACAAACTCGTCACGGCCTATCAGGACGTGATGAACATGCCGGTGTGAGCGGCACAAAGTTCCCTTGGTAGGCAGTCAGTCCGGGTTTCAGAATCCCAATCCAGCGGCGCGCGCCTTGCGCTCGCGCTCGACCTTGATGATGTAGCGCTGGATCAGTGTCTGCTGCGCACCCGGCAGATTCACGAATTCGCAACCGGCGCGCTGGCGCGGCTGGTCGCGCACGAAGGATACCCCCAATTGGCAGATGCGCAACGTGCAGTCGATGATGCCGACTTCCGTCAATTCGATGCGGCAATCCGGGAAGGTCTGGCCGACTTCGAGCGGTATATCTTCTGGCAGACCGGCAAGCCCGACTCCGCCGACACTGATATCGAGCACGGTGGCCTCGAAAACGCCTGATCCGCCGCCGGGGAAGAGCATCGGAATGCGACATTTCAGCGGCCGGGCGGCCGGGATCGGCAGACGGTAGTACTCGCGCCGCTGCAAACGCAACACTTCCTTGGGGAGCGCGGCCAGGAAGGCAGGGCGACCCTGGAACTCGATGCGCTTGAATGGACCGAGCAGGAACTGGATGCGCACGCGGTCGAGCTGACCGATGCAGTAATGCCGCTCGGCCGATTCGCTACGACGGTTGATTTCCTCGTCCGACCCGACATCAAGGATTACATGGTCAGGTGACACCTCGACCAGCATGGTGAGCAGCATGTCCTGGCCTTCATTGCAGAACACCGTGAGCTGGGTGAGGCGCGACTGTAGCTGGCGGAGCAGCGTGAGCACCTCCGCCGGATTGCGAAGCATGTATTTGTCGTATTCGCTGCCTTCCAGGATCGGCAGCGCGATGGTCGTGGAGGGGGTCTGTGGTTCCGTCGTCGACATGGTCGCCATTCAACAACCTGCTCGGTGAGCACCACAGATTACAACTTAGCCGGGCGGCGTGCAGGAAAATCAGAGGGAGCAAGGTCCCGCTCATCGCACGATGCGTTGCCGCCGGAAGACGTTCAAAGCCGACATCCTGGCCGGGACAGGATTCGCCGGATCATTTGCGAGCGGTGGTTGGCAATAGCTCAGGCATGGGTAAGCCGCTTTTCTCACCCTCGGCATGTTCGAGGCGATAGATCCAGGCCAGCAGCTCGGCGACAGCGACATAGAGGGTTGGCGGAATGTGGCGGTCGATGTCGACCTGCGCGAGCAGTGCGACCAGTTCCGGGGATTCATGGACGAACACGCCATGCTCGCGGGCGCGGGCGATGATTTCTGCGGCAATCAGTCCGCGTCCCTTCGCGACGACCTTCGGTGCCAGATCGCCCGGCGCGTATTTCAATGCGACGGCGAGTCCGACCTTGTCTTCGCTGGGCGGGCTGCTCATGTTTCGACACTGCACTGCAAGAGCGGCACCCCGGCACGTGCCAGCGCCGCGCCCAGCTCGGGCAGGCCGGCACGCAGCACCGCGGCGCTTAAGGGATCCGCCGCCGCGAGTGCCATCTGCACGCCTTGCGGCGTGAGCCGCAGGCGCGCCTCGAGACGGCCGAGCCGTGGCGTAGTGAGAGTGAGCGTCGTCTGCCACGTGGTCTCTTCTTCCGGCTCGCCGCCAGGGGCATGCCCGCCTTCCCATTCGATTTCCCAATTGAGTTTTTGATGGGGCCAGATTTCCCCCTGCCAGAGGATGCGCTGGGAAGCCGCAGCTTCGAGCTGTTGCTGCACGATCGGACGCAGCTCGTCGGGAATCTGTGGCAGCGCTGCCTGGCGCATGGCCGCAGGCGTTTCGCTGGCAGCGGGTGCCGTTCCGCCAGCGCCGGGTTTCTCTGCCTGCGCATCCAGGAATACTGGCGGCGGTGTGATGCGCCCCTGGGGTTCTTGTCGGAGCGCGGCCAAAGAGAGCTTGCCTTTCACCCAGTCGGCGAGATGCGCTTCATAAAACACCCCGCTTTGGCTCACCGCTTTCGCGAGCGTCTCGGCAAGCAGCGTGGCCGGCGATTGCAGCAGACCTGTGTTGGGGATCAGCGGCTGGCCGCGATTCAGCGCTACCGGGGGTGCCGTTTCACCCTCGGCCGGCAACAAGGCGCCGATCAGACGCGCCGTTGGGCTCAGACGCATGAAAGGGTAGGCGCTCGCTGCTTCTTGGGTGCTGCCGGCATCGACCCGCTGGGCGATGATCGCCCGAGGCGAACGGTCGATGACCACCAGCTCGAGCAGGTCGCCCGGTTTTGCACCTTCCGGCAGTTGCAAGGTGAGTTGCTTGCCGGCGACTAGCGCCCGATAGACATTGTCCGGCAGGGGCTCGAGGATGCGCGCCTGAAAGGTCTGCCCTTGGCGCAATTCCGGCAGGTCGGCGGGGATCGGGCGCGTCGGCTGGATGGGTTCCAGCAGGTTCGCCTCGGTCTCCATGCGCATGCGGATCGCCGCATCGGGGGGCACGAGGACCATGGCTTCGGCTCGTCGCTGTGGGCAGCGTCAGGGAGGAGTCAGTGATCCAACCGGGGGGAGTGCGCGCAGGATTTGCGGCCCGTGCCGCTCAGGAAGTGCCGCACTTTCTCCATCCAGGGTTCGGTGTGGCGGCGCACCTCGGCATCGTCTTCGAGGATGCGCAGGATCAACTGGCGCCGGCGCTCGGCGGCTGTGGGACTTTCCGGCGCCCCGTCCCCCGCATGCAGCAGCTCGTCACGCAATTCGGCTACTGCGCGTTCGAGGGCGATCAGCCGATCCCAGTCGTTCGCGCGCGCCGCCTCCACCATGCGGGTGGAAAGCAGGCACATCTGTTCGTAGATTTCCAGCGGAGCAGGCATCGTGTGCATGGTAGCCTCGTGTCGTTGAGACGCTGACGGAAACAACGGCCGGTTCGCCGGCTTTTTTCCCCGCGCCAGCGCGCGGATCGGCCTCGATGGGCATCTTTTTTAACGGCAAAAGGGCGGGTTTCTAAAGCCCTGCCATGGGCTTACTCAAAACGTGCCGGGATAGGCACCGCCGTCGAGCAGCCAGTTCTGGCCGGTGATGTAACCGGCGTGGGTGCTGCACAGGAACGCGCAGGCGGCGCCGAATTCGGCCGGATCGCCGATGCGGCCGGCGGGAATCGTCGCGATGCGCTCGGCGAGCGCCGTGTCGAAATCGATGCCTTTGGCGCGCGCCTGGGCACCGATGACCTGGCGGATGCGGTCGGTGTCGAACAGCCCCGGCAGTAGGTTGTTGATCGTCACGTTGTAACGCACGGTCTTGCGCGCCAGCCCGGCGACGAAGCCGGTGAGCCCGGCACGCGCACCATTCGACAGACCGAGTACGTCGATCGGCGCCTTCACCGCCGCCGAGGTGATGTTGACGATGCGGCCGAAGCGGCGCGCGATCATGCCATCGACGGTGGCCTTGATCAGTTCGATCGGGGTAAGCATGTTCGCATCGAGTGCGGCGAGCCAGTCCTCACGCGTCCAGTCGCGGAAATCCCCGGGCGGCGGACCGCCGGCATTGTTGATCAGGATGTCCGGGTCAGGACAGGCCTCGAGCGCCGCGGCCCGGCCTGCCGGTGTCGTGATGTCGGCGGCGACCGCCTGATGTGCCGCATCCCCAGCGCCGATTTTCTGCAGTTCGGCCAAAGTCGCCGCCAGCGCCTCCCTGCCGCGGGCGACGATGGTTACCGAAACCCCCTCGCGCGCCAGTGCCAGCGCACAGGCGCGTCCCAAACCCTTGCTCGCCGCGCAGACCAGCGCGCGTTTGCCGGCAATGCCCAGATCCATTGGCTGTCTCCTCTTTCGTTCGAAAGTCAATCCTACTAAACTGGGCCACACGTCGGAGGGAGAAAAGAAAAATGCCACAGCCCGGTTTCCAGTGGGACGATCCGCTGCGTCTCGAAGCACAGCTCAGCGAAGAGGAGCGCCTGGTGCGCGATACCACGCGTCGCTATGCGCAGGAGCGGCTCGCGCCACGCGTGCTCGACGCTTTCCGGCAGGAGAGGACCGACCCGGCGATTTTCCGCGAGATGGGCGAGCTCGGCCTGCTGGGCCCGACCTTGCCGCCGGAATATGGCTGCGCCGGGCTCAATTACGTCTGCTACGGCCTGATCGCGCGCGAGATCGAGCGCGTCGATTCGGGCTTCCGCTCGCTGATGAGCGTGCAGAGCTCGCTGGTGATGCTGCCGATCTTCAACTTTGGCACGCCGGCGCAGAAGGAGAAATATCTGCCGCAGCTTGCGAAGGGCGAACTGATCGGCTGTTTCGGCCTGACCGAACCGAACCACGGTTCCGACCCCGGCAGCATGGAAAGCCGCGCGCGCCGCGTATCGGGCGGCTGGCGTCTGACGGGCCGCAAGATGTGGATCACCAACGCGCCGATCGCCGATGTCTTCGTCGTCTGGGCGAAAGACGACGGTGGCGAAATCCGCGGCTTCGTGCTCGAAAAAGGGATGGCAGGGCTTTCGGCGCCGGCGATCCATGGCAAGGTGGGCTTGCGCACCTCGATCACCGGCGAGATCGTGATGGAGGAGGTGTTCGTGCCGGAAGAGAACGCCTTTCCCGAGATTCGCGGCTTGAAAGGGCCCTTCAGCTGCCTCAATGCGGCGCGCTACGGCATCGCTTGGGGGGCGCTGGGCGCCGCGGAATTCTGCTGGCACACTGCACGCCAGTATGTGCTCGACCGCAAGCAGTTCGGCAGGCCCCTGGCCGCCAACCAGTTGATCCAGAAGAAGCTCGCCGACATGCAGACCGAGATCGCGCTTGGACTGCAAGCCTGTCTGCGGCTTGGGCGTCTGAAGGACGAAGGGGCGGACACCCCGGAGATGACCTCGCTGCTCAAGCGCAATTCCTGCGGCAAGGCCTTGGAGATCGCCCGCACCGCGCGCGACATGCTCGGCGGCAACGGCATCTCGGACGAATTCGGCGTGATCCGCCATATGGTGAATCTCGAGGTGGTCAACACCTACGAGGGTACCCATGATATCCATGCGCTGATCCTGGGCCGGGCGCAGACGGGCCTAGCCGCGTTTTGAACTCTGCACGATGGGCGCGCTCTCCCATTTGAAGGTGCT
The DNA here is from genome assembly GCA_964478415.1 of uncultured Methyloversatilis sp. Lineage (GTDB taxonomy): Bacteria > Pseudomonadota > Gammaproteobacteria > Burkholderiales > Rhodocyclaceae > Sulfuricystis. The sequence continues at coordinate 23,885 of CAYZII010000010.1, read as the reverse complement.
GGATCTTTCACGGGTGCTGGCCGGCCCCGGGCGACCCAGCTCTTGGCCGATCTCGGCGCCGAGGTGATCAAAGTCGAAAAACCCGGCAGTGGCGATGACACACGCCATTGGGGACCGCCCTGGCTAAAAGATGGGAATGGCCAGCCAACCGACACCGCGGCCTATTTTCTCTGCGCCAACCGCAACAAGCGTTCGCTGACCGTCGATTTCACGCGACCCGAGGGGCAGGAAATCGTGCGCCGTCTGGCAAAAGAGGCCGATGTCGTGGTCGAAAATTTCAAGGTCGGGGGACTGGCTGCCTATGGTCTCGATTACGCGAGCCTTGCGGCGCTCAATCCACGGCTCATCTATTGTTCGATCACCGGTTTCGGGCAGAGCGGCCCGTATGCGAACCGCGCCGGCTATGACTTTTTGATCCAGGGCATGGGCGGGCTGATGAGCATCACCGGCCGCGCCGACGGCGAGGAGGGCGCCGGACCGCAGAAGGTCGGCGTCGCGCTCACCGACATCCTGACGGGTCTGTATGCGACGGTGGGCGTCCTTGCGGCGCTGGCCCACCGGGAACGCACCGGACAGGGTCAATACATCGACCTCGCTCTGCTCGACGTGCAGGTGGCTTGCCTCGCCAACCAGGCGCTCAACTACCTCGTTGCCGGCGTGCCGCCGAAGCGCATGGGCAATGCGCATCCGAACATCGTTCCCTACCAGGATTTTCCGACTGCCGACGGCGACATGATCCTTGCTATCGGCAACGATGCCCAGTTCGCTCGTTTTTGCGAACTGGCGGGACATCCTGAATGGGCAGTCGATACACGCTTTGCCACCAATGCCGCGCGGGTGGAACACCGCGCGGTGCTGATTCCGCTGATCCGTCAAGTGACGGTGACGAAACCCACTGCCGCCTGGATCGCCGCGCTCGAAGCTACCGGTGTCCCCTGCGGGCCGATCAACGACCTAGCCCAGGTGTTCGACGATCCCCAGGTCATCCATCGCAGCCTGCGCATCGCGATGGATCAGCCTGGGATTGGCGCAGTGCCCCAGGTGGCCAATCCGCTAAAGCTTTCCGCAACCCCGGTCGATTACCGTCGCGCGCCTCCGCCGCTCGGTGCCGATACCGATGCGATCCTCGCCGAACTGGGCTACGATAGCGCCACGATCGACCGCTTGCGTGCGGCGGGCATGATCTGACAACAACCACCCAAGAGGAGAAGACCATCATGAAACTACGTTCCCTGATCGCTGTATCCGCGCTGGCGCTGGCCGCCGCCGCCAGCCATGCCGCCGAGTTCATCAACGTGCTGACCGGTGGCACCAGTGGCGTCTATTACCCGCTGGGTGTGGCGCTGTCGCAGATCTATGCGAAAACGATACCGGATGCGAAGACCACGGTGCAGGTGACGAAGGCCAGCGCCGAGAATCTGAACCTGCTGCAGGCGGGCAAGGGCGAGGTTGCCTTCACGCTCGGCGATGCGTTCTCCGATGCCTGGAAAGGCGAGACGGAAGCCGGCTTCAAGGCGCCGCTCAACAAGCTGCGCACGCTCGCCGCGATCTACCCGAACTACATCCAGATCGTCGCCAGCGCCGATGCCGGCATCAAGACGCTTTCCGACCTGAAAGGCAAGCGGGTCGCCGTCGGCGCACCGAAGAGCGGCACCGAACTGAATGCGCGCGCGATCTTCAAGGCTGCCGGGATGGGCTACCAGGATTTCGCCAAGGTCGAATACCTGCCGTTCGGCGAGTCGGTCGAACTGATCAAGAACCGTCAGCTCGATGCGACGCTGATCTCCGCGGGCCTGGGAGTCGCGGCGGTGCGCGATCTCGCCACGGCGGTGAAGATCGTCATCGTGCCGATCCCGGCCGACGTGGTGGCGAAGATCGGTGATCCGGCCTATCAACCCAGCACGATCCCGGCCAATACCTATGCCGGGCAAGAGAGCGCCGTGCCGACGGTGGCGATCCAGAACTTCCTCGCCACGCACGAGGGCGTAGCGGCCGAGACCGTCTATAAGATGACCAAGGCGCTGTTCGAAAACCTCGACCAGATGGTTGCCGCGCATGGTGCAGCGAAAGCCATCAAGCTCGAAAACGCCGCGAAGGCGCCGCCCGCCCCGCTGCATCCGGGCGCCGAGAGGTATTACCGTGAGAAAGGCCTAATCCAGTAAGCCGCGATGCACATCGAGGCGAGTGCCCCAGACCACGGTCTGCCGGAGGTCTCCGAGCATGGCGTGACGCGCCGGCTTGGCGGCTGGGCGCTGAAACTCTTTTCCGCCGCGGCGCTGGCCTTTTCCACCTATCAGCTCGTCGTCGCGGCCTTTCATCCATTTTCCAGCCTGGTCACGCGCAGCTTTCACGTCGGTTTCCTGCTCGCGCTCACCTTCCTGCTCTATCCGCCGTTCCGTCATGGCGCGAAACTGTCGAAACTCGGCACTGGCGACACGGCACTCGCACTCGGCGCCTTCCTGCTCGCGAGCTACCAGTGGCTGTTCGAAGGTGAGTTGGTGCAACGCGCCGGCAGTCCGACCGTCCTCGACCTCTGGGTCGGCACAGCGCTGATCATTTTCGTCTTCGAAGCGGCGCGGCGCATTCTCGGCTTGGCGTTGCCGCTCGTCTGCGGTGCCTTTCTGATCTATGGGCTGTTTGGGAATCATCTGCCGGGCGATTTGGCGCATCGTGGCTACGATTTCGCGCAGATCGTCGATCAGCTCGCCTTCGGTACCGAAGGCATCTTCGGCATCCCGACACTGGTCTCCGCCACCTACATCTTCTTGTTCATCCTGTTCGGCAGCTTCCTCGAACACGCCGGGATGATCCATCTGTTCAACTCGATCGCGCTCGGTTTCGTCGGCCATACCAAGGGCGGTGCGGCAAAGGTCGCGGTGCTCTCCTCAGGTTTGATGGGCACGATTTCCGGTTCGGGAGTGGCCAACGTGCTGACCACCGGCCAGTTCACGATTCCCTTGATGAAGCGCTTCGGCTACTCGGGCGTCTTCGCTGGCGCGGTCGAGGCGACCTCGAGCATGGGCGGGCAGATCATGCCGCCGGTGATGGGCGCGGTCGCCTTCATCATGGCCGAGAACTTGAACGTCCCGTATGCCGAGATCGTCAAGGCGGCGATCGTCCCAGCCTGTCTCTACTACGTTACCGTGTTCTGGATGGTGCATCTCGAAGCGGGACGAAAAAAACTGCTCGGCCTGCCAAAAGCGGAATGTCCGAATCCGTGGCATGCGATGCGAAAGCAGTGGTATCTGATCCTGCCGCTGGTGGCGCTCGTCTGGATGCTCTTTTCCGGCTATACGCCAATGTATTCGGGCATGGTGGGACTTTCCCTCACCGCGATCCTGATTCTCGGCGCCGCGATTGCAGCGCGGCTGTCCAGCACCGCGTTCCGTTATGTCTTCTGGCTCGCGGTGGGGCTGGCGAGCGCCACACTGGTCAAATGGGGCGTCTATCCCGTGCTGGCCGTGATCGCGGCGCTTGTCGCGCTGGCGCTGTCGGTGAAGGGCGGGCGGCATACGCTGAAACTGTTGCGCGACAGCCTGATCGACGGCGCGCGTCAGGCGCTGCCGGTTGGCGTGGCCTGTGCGATCGTCGGCGTGATCATCGGTGTGCTGACACTGACCGGCGCGGCCTCCAGTTTCGCCGGCTACATCCTGCGTGTCGGCGAGACGAGCCTGTTTTTTTCTCTCGTGCTGACGATGATCGTCTGTCTCGTGCTTGGCATGGGCATTCCGACGATCCCGAACTACATCATCACCAGCTCGATCGCCGCGCCGGCGCTGTTGAAACTCGGCGTGCCGCTGATCGTCAGTCACATGTTCGTGTTCTACTTCGGCATCATGGCGGATCTGACGCCACCGGTGGCGCTTGCCGCTTTCGCTGCCGCCAGCATCTCGAAAGCATCGCCGATGAAGACCGGCCTGAAGGCGGTGCAGGTGGCGATCGCCGGCTTCGTCGTCCCATACATGGCCGTCTATGACAATGCGCTGATGCTGCAAGGCAATGCAACGCTCGTGGTGGTTGCCTGGATCATTGCCAAAGCGCTCGTCGCGATCCTGCTGTGGGGCGCGGCGGCGATCGGCTATTTGCGCGCACCGCTTGCCCCCTGGGAGCGCTTGCTTGCCGCCGCGGCCGCTTTCTTTCTCGTTGCCGCGTTACCACTGACCGATGAAATCGGGCTGGCACTGGGTGCGCTGTTCGTCGTTTTGCAGGGGTGGCGGCACAAAATCGGTTCTGGTGGGACGGCACGATGACCGGGTTGTGCCTCGTTGCCGGCCTGTTGATCGCCCCGCTCGGCACGTTGACGACGCTCAGCTGGACGCATTCGATCGAGAAAGTCCGCTGGGAAGAGGATTGGGGCGTTGAAGGCGATCGCCTGAGGCTCATCGAGGCGCGCATCCGCGGCACTGGCGCCGGCATGGAACCGCCACCTGGCGCGGTGCTCGATCACGGCGTGTGGCGCTACACACCGTCGCTGCCGCCGTTGCCGCAGGTGCTGCTGCGGCATTCGCCTCATGTGCCGACCTACACGCTCTGCGCCGCCGGACGCTGTCAGCCGCTCAATGTCTGGCTGCCCGGTCTGCCAGAGGATGCCGTCATTGAGCTTGCGCCTTGCCCACCGCGTGCCGGCGCTGCTGCAGCGACGGTTCTCAGGGAGTGATACTGCCCTGCTGGGCTGCGCGATCCACAGCGCCGGCCTGGAGCGCCGCACGCCGGCCGCGCGTGACATCGACGCCCCAGAGCAGCAACAGGCCGACGACGAATTGACTCGCGGTGATCAGCAAGGCGCCACGGTGATCGTTGTTGCTCACCCATGTGAAGATGCCATAGCTGAGCGGGCCGAGGATCGACGAGAGCTTCACTGACAAGCCCCAGAAGCCGAAGAATTCGGCCCGCCGGGTTGCCGGGGCGAAGAGCCCGACCAGCGCGCGGCCCGCCGATTGCGCCGCACCGAGGCACAGTCCGGCGAGATTCGCGGCGAGCCAAAACAGGTTTTCGCCCTCGGCTCCCGGTGGTGCAGCCCAGAACAGCAGGAGCGCGACGATCCAGCCGGCCAGCGTGAGCGCGATTGCGCGCAGATGGCCGATGCGGTCCTGCAGATGGCCAAGGAAAAATGCGCCGAGCGCGGCGGTGATATTGACGACGAAGATCAGCAGCAGCGTCTCTTTCAGCGTGAAGCCCATCACTTGTGTGGCATAGATCGCCGCCAGTGCGATCACCGCCTGGATGCCGGCCTGGTAGAACAGACTGGCGAGGAGGAAGCGTGCCAGATCCTTGAAGCGCCGCACCGCGTGCAGGGTCTGCCAGACTTCACGCCAGGCATCGCCAGGCGCGCGCTGCTGTGCGGGTTGGGCGCGCTCCTTGACGAGCAGGAAGGTTGGCAGGCTGGCGAGGGCAAACACCACGGCGGTGATCAACATGCTGGCCGGAACGTAGTGGCGTGCATCACGGCCGTGCGCCTCGCTCCAGACGACATAGGCGAGACACAGGCCGAGCGTGAACAGGCCGCCCAGATAGCCGAGACTCCACCCCCAGCCGGAGACGCGACCGAGCGCACGCGGGCGGGCGAGTTCGGGCAGGAAGGCGGCGATCAGGTTCTCCCCGGTGCCAAAAAAGAAGTTCGCGGCGATCACGCCGACGATCGCCAGGACGATCGTTCCTGGTTGGGCGAACCCGAGCAGCGCGGTGAAAGCAACGCAACCGATCGTGGAAAAGAGCAGCAGGCGCTTCTTCGCTGCATGTTGGTCCGCATAGGCGCCAAGCAGCGGCGCAGTGACAATGATCAGCGCATAAGAGGCGGACAGTGCCACGGTCCAGGCGAAGGTGGCCCACGGCGCATCCCCGGCGACGACGGCGACGAAATAGGCATTGAACAACGCCGTGATGACGACCGTCGTGAAGCCGGAATTGGCAAAATCGTACATCGCCCAGGCCCAGACTTCGCGGGGACGGACACCGGCGGCGAGCGCATGACGAGTGGTGCGACTCAACGCAGCACCTTCACAACATGACGCGCTGGCCGGGCGGCGGTGCCTCGGCGCGCCAGCCGAGACGTTGATGGATGTGAGCGGCGAAGCCCAGTGCCGTTTCCGCTTCGCCATGGACGACGAAGGTCTGGCGCGGTGGCGCCTTGAATCCTTCCAGCCACTTCAGCAGTGCCCCACGGTCGGCATGGGCCGACAGGCCGCCCAGCGTGTAGAGACTGGCCCGCACCGGGATTTCCTCGCCGAAGATGCGCACGCGCTGCGCCCCATCGACGAGGCGGCGTCCCAGCGTGCCCTGGGCCTGGAAGCCGGTGATCAGCACCGCGCATTCGCGGCGCGGCAAATTGTTGAGCAGATGGTAACGGATGCGCCCAGCCTCGCACATGCCGCTCGCCGAGATAATCACCACCCCGCCTTTGATCTTGCCGAGCGCGATCGATTCCTCGACGCTTTCGACGAACGCCAGCTTCTTGAACCACAGTGCACCGCCGTGGCGGCGCATCAGCGCTTGGGATTCCTCATCGAGCAGCGCCATGTGCTTGTAGGTGAGTTCGGTCGCCGCGGTGGCCATCGGCGAATCGACATAGACCTCGAGCTTCGGGAGCCGCCCGCGCCGGGTCAGATCGGCCAGCAGATAAAGCATGTCCTGGGTGCGGCCGACCGCGAAGGCCGGCACGATCAGATTGCCCCCTTTCCTCAACGTCTCGGTGACGGCCTCGATGAGCTCCTCCTCGGTCTCTGGCATGCTCTTGTGCAACCGGTTGCCATAGGTCGATTCGACCACCAGCCAGTCGGCCGTCTCGATCGGCGTCGGGTCGCGCACCAGCGGGCGGGCTGGCTGTCCGAGATCGCCGGAAAAGACGAGCTTGCGATGCTGTTCGCCATTGCCCAGCCACAGTTCGACGATCGCCGAGCCGAGGATGTGGCCGGCATCACGGAAACGGCATTCGATCGTCGGCAGTGGGCGAAATGTCTGATCGTAAGGTAGCGCTCGCAGATGCTTGAGACAGCGGCGCGCCTGTTCGACCGTATAGAGCGGAGCACGCTCGGCGCGCCCGTGAGCGTGAAAGCGCTGGTAATTCTCGCGCTCGGCCTCCTTTTCCTGGATGTGTGCGGCATCCGGCAGCATCACGCCGAGCAGGTCGCAGGTGGCCTCGGTGGCATAGATCGGCCCTTTGAAACCGAGCGCGACGAGTCTCGGCAGCAGCCCGGAATGGTCGATGTGGGCATGGGTAAGGATCACGAAATCGAGCGCGGCCGGATCGAAGGCGAAAGCTCGTAGGTTCTTCGAGCGCGCCTCGCGGCCGCCCTGGAACAGGCCGCAATCGACGAGAAAGCGGCCATCCTCGCTTTCCAGCAGGAAACACGAGCCGGTGACCTCCCGCGCCGCGCCGAGGAAGTTGAGAGTCACCGGCATCGCGGTTCAGCCTTGTGCCTGCAGCGCGGCGATGCGCTCTTCGAGCGGCGGGTGGGTCATGAACAGGCGCTTGATGCCACTGCCGATGCCGCCGGCGATGCCGAAGGCCGCCATCTTGTCCGGCAGGGGTGCCGGATGCAGGGCCGCCAGACGCTGCAATGCGGCGATCATGTTCTGCCGGCCGGCGAGCTGTGCGCCGCCGCGATCGGCGCGGAACTCGCGCTGGCGTGAGAACCACATCACGATCAGCGAAGCGAGGATGCCGAGCACCAGTTCGGCGACGATCATCGTGATGAAGAAGGCCGGCCCCTGGCCGCGTTCGGTCTTGAACACGACACGATCGACGAGATGGCCGATCACGCGCGACAGGAACATCACGAAAGTATTCACGACACCCTGGATCAACGCGAGCGTCACCATGTCGCCATTCGCAACGTGGCTGACCTCGTGACCGAGCACCGCTTCCGCCTCCTGGCGCGTCATCTGCTGCAGCAGGCCTGTGGAGACGGCCACCAGCGCATAGTTGCGGTTCATGCCGGTGGCGAAGGCATTCACCTCCGGAGAATCGTAAATGCCCACCTCGGGCATGCCGATGCCGACTTTCTCGGCCTGTTTGCGCACCGTCTCGACCAGCCAGAACTCGGCGGAGTTCGCCGGGGTGTCGATCACCCTCACCCCCATCGCCATCTTCGCCGACCATTTCGACATCGCCAGCGAAATCAGCGCACCGCCGAAGCCCATCACCGCGGCGAAGACCAGCAGGGCACCGGGGTTGATGCCGTTGGCCTGCAAGTAGGGCGCGATGCCCAGCAGGCGCATCGAGACCGACAGGACCAGCACGATGGCCAGGTTGGTGACGACAAAGAGAAAGATGCGTTTCATGCGGGAAATGCTCCTCTGGTAGAAAAACCGTGCCTATCTTAGGGCGGGGCGAAGCATCAAACAATTCGATTAATATTCAACGCCGCTTCGAGCGGCACGAAATATCTAATTATGGCCAACCTGAATTTCAAGCACCTGCGCTATTTCTGGATGGTCGCCAAGGCCGGCGGCATCGCCCGGGCCAGTGAACGCCTGCATTTGACGCCCCAGTCGATCAGCGGCCAGCTCAAGGAGTTCGAAGATGCGCTCGGCGTCAAGCTGCTGCGGCGAGTCGGCCGAGGCCTGGAGCTGACCGAAGCCGGCCAGCGCATCCTCGGCTATGCCGAACAGATTTTTGCGCTGGGTGAAGAACTGCTAGCTACATTGCGTGAAGGCCAGCAGACGCAGAGCATCACTTTCCGTGTCGGCATCGCCGATTCGGTGCCGAAGATGGTCGCCTACCGGCTCGTCGAACCGTCCTTGGCCTTTGCCGAGCCGGTGAAGCTGATCTGCCGCGAGGGGAGTCTCACGAATCTGCTCGCGGAGCTGGCCGTGCATCGTCTCGACATGGTGATCGCCGACCGGCCGCTGCCGGAAAACCTCAATGTGCGGGGTTACGCGCATTTCCTCGGTGCCAGTGGCGTGAGCATCTTCGGTGCCAAATCGTTGCTGCCCGGCAGGGGAAGAAATTTTCCGCACATGCTCGACGGCGCACCCTTCCTGCTGCCGGGCGCCGATGTCGCGCTGCATGCGCGCCTGCTGCGTTGGTTCGAGGCCGAACACCTGCACCCGCGCATCGTCGGCGAATTCGATGACAGCGCCCTGATGATGGCTTTCGGCCATGCTGGCGCAGGATTTTTCGCCGCGCCAAGCGCGATTGAGGCGCAAGTCATCCGGCAGTACGACGTGACCGTCGTCGGCCGGGTCGAAAGCGTGCGTGATCAGGTGTTCGCAATCACCCTCGAGCGCAAGCTCAACCATCCGATCATTGCGGCGATCTGCCGTTTCGCCCAACACGACATCTTCGGCAATGCTGCACCGGCGATGCAACGGCGCACAGCGGGCAAGCGAAAATAATCAGTCTGATCCGAATCATTGCTCACGATAATTCTGTTTTTCTTTTTCGTGAGAAGCCGCTAGGCTTGCCGCTGCTTCACAACCTCGAAGGAGAGCGAACCATGAAAATCTCTGCAATGCTTGCGATGGCCGTATTGGCCTTGGGTGTCGGGCTGGGTGCCCATGATGCTGAAGCGAAACGTCTTGGCGGCGGCCGGCCGCTCGGCATGCAGCGCCAGATCGAGGCGCCGAAACCCGTGACACCCCCCACTGCAGCCCCTGCACCGACTCAGGCTCTGCCGGCGAAGAGCGCCGCGCCTGCCACCGCACAAGCCACGACGCCGGCGCGTTCTTCCTGGCTGGGTCCAGTGGCCGGTCTCGCCGCCGGACTCGGACTCGCGGCGCTGGCAGCCCATTTCGGCTTCGGCGAAGAGCTTGCCTCGCTGATGTTGCTCGCCTTGGTCGTGATGGCCGTGCTGGTCGTCGTCGGTTTGGCGATGCGCAAACGGGCGCTTGCACAACAGCCGGCTTTGGCCGGCGCGGGTGCGATGCGCTATCAGGCCCAGGAGCCCTTCATCACACCCGCTGCGTCTGGTGTGACTACGGCTGCCACTACTGTGAGCAGAGAGACGTTGGCAGGGGGCAAGATCCCTGCAGGCTTCGACGTGGATGGTTTCGTGCGCAGCGCCAAGGTGCACTACATCCGTCTGCAAGCCGCCAATGACGCCGGTAATCTCGATGACATTCGTGCCTTCACAACGCCGGAGATGTTCGCCGAGCTGAAGAAGGACATCGCCGAGCGTGGCCATACGAGCCAGGAAACCGATGTGCTCGACATCGATGCCGAGGTGTTGGAAGTTGTCGAGGAAGGCGATCGCTATGTCGCCAGCGTGCGCTTCACCGGCCATATCCGTGAAGAGAAGAACGGCCCGGTCGAGAGCGTCGATGAAGTCTGGCATCTCGTCAAACCGCGCGATGGCAGCGGCGGCTGGATGCTGGCGGGGATTCAGCCAGTCAATTGACAAAAACCTGTCGCAGGAAACAAAAAAGCCACCCGTGCGGTGGCTTTTGTGTCTGGCGTCCCCACGGGGATTCGAACCCCGGTTCTCACCGTGAAAGGGTGATGTCCTAGGCCTCTAGACGATAGGGACTTCGTCCTGTGGTGGAGGTAAGCGGGATCGAACCGCTGACCTCTTGCATGCCATGCAAGCGCTCTCCCAGCTGAGCTATACCCCCCGAAGAGAGCGCGCATTATACATGGGGCTGAGAGCGTGTAAACAAGTGGCGGGAAATTTTCCTCGCCGTCGCGCTTAGAGCACCTTGCCGGGGTTCATCAGGTTGGCCGGATCGATCGCCCGCTTGATTGCACGCATCAGGTCCATCTCGACCGGGCTCTTGTAGCGCAGGATTTCTTCGCGCTTGAGCTGCCCCAGGCCATGCTCGGCGGAGATCGAGCCGCCGAGTTCATCAACCAGATCGTGGACGATGCGATTGACGGCTGAGCTCTGGGCGATGAAAGCTGCGTTGTCCTGGGCAAGCGGTTTGGACTGGTTGTAGTGCAGGTTGCCATCGCCGAGATGACCGAAACAGACGATGCGCAATCCCGGGAAAGCTACTTCCAGCGCGGCGTCGCAGCGGGCGAGGAATTCGGGGATGCGCGAGACTGGCAGCGAGATGTCGTGCTTGATCGAGAGCCCTTCGATCTTTTGCGCTTCGGAGATGTTCTCGCGCAGTGCCCACAAGGTGTGCGCCTGGGCGACGTTGTGCGCGACTACTGCATCGCTCGCCTCGCCCTGAGCGATCGCGGCGGCGAGCACCTCTTCCAGCGGCGTCGCCAGATCGGATGCCATCGTATCGGATAGCTCGATCAATACCTGCCACGGTGACGGGTTGGGCAAAGGATCGCGGCTGCCGGGGATGTGTTTGAGCACCAGGTCGAGCGCCGGCCGGCCGATCAGTTCGAAGGCGGTGACGCGTCCGCCGATCGTCTCACGCAATCGACTGAGCAAGGCCACGGCCGCCGACGGCGTGGGGACGGCGGCCCAGGCGGTGGCGAGACTGCGCGGCGGGGAGAACAGTTTCAGCACCGCCGCGGTGATGATGCCGAGCGTGCCTTCGGCGCCGATGAACAGATGCTTGAGGTCATACCCCGTATTGTCCTTGCGTAAGCTGCGTAGTCCATGCCAGATGCGGCCATCGGGCAACACGACTTCGAGGCCGAGACACAGCTCGCGCGCGTTGCCATAGCGCAATACCTGGACACCGCCGGCATTGGTCGCCAGATTGCCGCCGATCGTCGCCGTGCCTTCCGCAGCCAGCGACAGCGGGAAGAAACGGCCCGCCGCTGCTGCGGCTTCCTGCACCGCGGCCAGTGTGCAGCCGGCTTCGGCGATCAGCGTGTTGTTGTCGGCGTCGATGGCGCGGATGCGGTTCATCCGCGTGAGGCTGACGACCACTTCACCGCCAATCGGTGTGGCGCCACCGACCAGACTGGTGTTGCCCCCCTGTGGCACCAGCGCAATGCTGGCCTCACGGCAAGCGTTCACCACCTCCGCGACTTCGTCGGTATTGCCTGGTCGCACCACGGCCAAAGGCCGACCAGAATAGCGGCCCCGCCAGTCGGTGCAATACGGCGCGACATCGGCGGCATCGCTGAGCACGTGGGCCGCACCGATGGTTTGGCGCAGCTTTTCGATGATATCCGCGTTCATGTGGCGAGGACGGCCTCGATGGCCGGCAACATGCGTTTGGTCGCGGCAACGCCTTCGGCGATGGCGTCTGCGGCGCGATGGAAATCCATCAGGCCGAAATGCGCCAGACGCGGCGCGATCAGTGCGTCCGCCGGCTCGCCGGCCAGGCGGCTGCGGGCGATGCGTGTCTGCATGATGTGAATGCTGGTCGCCAATACGTCGAGCAGCGAAGGCAGTGCCTCTTCGCGCTGCAGTCCAAGGCTGGCGAGCAATTTTGCCGACCATGCGGCGCCGTGACGCTCTGCCGGTGTCGTGCTGCGTTTCAAGGCGCGGCCGACGATCGCCGAACCCAGATCGACGGCGATCACGATATCGGCGCCGAGCGCACGGCACAGAGATACCGGCACCGGATTGACGAGCCCGCCATCGACGAGCAAACGACCATCCAGCGTCACCGGCGCGAACAGACCGGGCAGCGCGATCGAGGCGCGCACCGCGGCGGCCACCGAGCCTTCTTTCAGCCACACCTCACGGCCGGTGGCAAGCTCCGTGGCGACACAGGCGAAAGGCAGCGGCAGCGCGGCGAAGTCCTTGTCGACGAAATGCCGCGCGAAAAAGTCGATCAGCTTGTCGCCCTTGATCAAGCCGCCACCGAAGCCGGGATCCAGCAGGCCGAGCACGTCCTGCCAGCGTAACCCTGTCACCCATTCTTCCAGTGCCGCGAGATCGCCATCGGCATAGGCGGCGCCGACCAGCGCGCCGATCGAGCAGCCACAGAGAATGTCCGGCTCGATGCCGGCGTCCTTCAGGGCGCGGATCACGCCGATGTGCGCCCAACCGCGCGCCGAGCCGCTGCCGAGGGCGAGACCGATCCTGGGTTTCATGGCGTTTCCGGGGCGAGGGTGGCGTAGAGGTCGTGTGTGTCGCAGTCGGTGATCGTGACGCGCGCGCATGCGCCGACTTCGAGATCATGGCCATCGGAGACATAGACGAGGCCGTCGACATCCGGCGCATCCCCCATCGTGCGGGCGATTGCGCCTTCTTCGTCGATGTCATCGACCAGCACCGTGAAAGTCTTGCCGATCTTGGCTTCGAGGCGCTGCAGTGAAATGTCCTCCTGATGGCGCATCAGGCGCAGCTTGCGTTCCTCGCGCACGGCTTCTGGCAACGCACCGGGCAGCGCATTGGCCGCCGCGCCCTCGACCGGCGAATAGGCGAAGGCGCCGACGCGGTCGAGCTGCGCGGCATCGAGGAAGTCGAGCAGCTCGTTGAACTCGGCTTCCGTTTCACCCGGGAAGCCAGTGATGAAGGTCGAGCGGATCGTCAGATCGGGAACCGCCTTACGCCAGGAATGGATGCGCTCCAGGGTGCGTTCGATGTCGCCCGGGCGCTTCATCAGTTTCAGGATACGGGGGCTGGCGTGCTGGAAAGGCACGTCGAGATAGGGCAGGAGCTTCCCTTCGGCCATTAGCGGCAATAGATCGTCCACATTCGGATAGGGATAGACGTAGTGCAGACGCACCCAGACACCGAGCTCACCCAGTTCCTTGCATAGCTCGAAGAGACGGGTCTTTACCGGCCGACCGCCGATGAAGCCGCTGCGGTATCGGACATCGACGCCATAGGCGCTGGTGTCCTGCGAGATGATGATCAGCTCTTTGACGCCCGCCGCGACGAGGGCTGCGGCTTCCTTGACAATGTCGCCGATCGGCCGGCTGACGAGCGGGCCGCGCAGGTCTGGAATGATGCAGAAGCTGCACCGGTGGTTGCAGCCTTCGGAAATCTTCAGATACGCGTAATGCCGCGGTGTCAGACGCACGCCCTGGGGCGGTATCAGATCGTGGAGCGGATCGTGGCGCGGCGGCAAATGGGCATGGACGACGGCCATGACTTCTTCGAGCGCATGCGGGCCGGTGACCGCGAGCACGTCGGGATAAGTGTTGCGCACGATGTCGCCTTTCGCGCCCAGACAGCCGGTGACGATCACCCTGCCGTTTTCCTCGAGTGCTTCGCCGATCGCTGCGAGCGACTCCTCGATCGCCGGATCGATGAAGCCGCAGGTGTTGACGATCACCAGATCGGCACAGGCCGTGTCTTCGACAATCTCGTAACCCTCGGCCAGCAGGCGGGTGAGGATTAGCTCGGCATCGCTTGCCGCCTTGGGACAACCGAGCGAGACGAAACCGATGCGGGGAATCCGGGAATGGCGGACGGGCACTTACTTTTTCTTATCAGCTCGGGCCGTGGCCGAGGAGGCGGGTTGCGCAAAGCCCCCAAACATTTTCCGGGTCTGTTCCTGGATGCTTTCCTGCATCTGTTGGAACATCTTCTGGCTCTGCTCGACGTAGGCGCTCATCATGTGCTGCATCGCCGGCCCCTGGAAGTTGAGGAACTGCGACCACATGTCTTCGGCGCGCACGACATTTTCGCCATACAGATGCTTGACCTGCTCCTGGAGCTTCTTCTGCATCTCGGTGAACGCCTTGATGTTGTTTTCGAGATACTGCCCCATCATGCCTTGCATCGCATTGCCATAGAAGCGGATCATTTGGGCGAGGATGTCGGAAGAAAACATCGGCGCACCGCCGGCTTCCTCTTCGAGGATGATTTGCAGCAGGATGTTGCGCGTCAGATCCTCGCCGCTCTTCGCATCCACGACACGGAATTCCTCGTGCTTGAGCACCAGATCCTTGACGTCGGCAAGTGTGATGTAGGTGCTGGTACGCGTGTCATAGAGCCGGCGATTCGGGTATTTCTTGATCAGTCGTGTCTTCTCGGCCATGATCTCTCCTGTTGCGCCGCAATGATACTCCGCTGCAAGCCTATTCCGTCTCAGGCGCGTTCCTTCACATAACGGCCCGGTGCGGGCTCCAGCGGTGGATGTTTCCGGTTGCCCAGCCGCCCGCGCGCGGCGACTTCTCCGCCAGCATATTGCCTAAGCCATTCCGCCCAGCGCGGCCACCAACTGCCCGGGACTTCCCTGGCATGGCTCAGCCAGCGCTCCGCGTCCGGCAAACCCGACTCATCATTGAGCCAGTGGCTGCGGCGGTTTTTCGCGGCGGGATTGATCACGCCGGCGATATGTCCCGAGGCGCCGAGCACGAACGTGGTCGGGCCACCCAGGAGCCGCCGGCTCAGATACGCCGTTTGCCAGGGCACGATGTGATCCTCGCGCGTGGCGAGGAGGAAGGCGGGCATTGCGAGCTTGCCGAGATCGGCCTTGACGCCGCACATCGCGAGCTTGCCGGGTTCGCGCAGGCTGTTTTCCAGGTAGAGGTGGCGCAGATACCAGGCGGCAAAAGGGCCCGGCAGGTTGGTCGAATCGGAATTCCAATACAGCAGATCGAACGCCGCCGGTTTGTCACCCTTCAGATAGTTGCCGACCACGTATTGCCAGATCAGGTCATTGGCGCGCAGCGCGGAAAACGTCGCAGAGAGCTCCCGGCCAGTGAGCAGGCCGCCCTTGCCGATCGTCGCCTCGCGTTGCGCGACCGTGCGTTCATCGACGAACAGGCCGATCTCGCCGGTATCGGAGAAGTCGAGCAGCGTCGTGAGCAATGTCAGTGAGGCGGCCGGATCGTCGCCACGCGCGCTGGCCACCGCAAGGGCGGCGGAGAGAATCGTGCCGCCGACACAGAAACCCAGCGCATTGACCTGCTCGACGCGACAGATTGCGCGTACCACGTCGAGCGCGGCAAGCGGCCCTTTGTCGAGATAGTCGTCCCAGGTAAGATGTCCCAGCTCGGCCTTCGGGTTGCGCCAGGAAATCAGGAATACCGTCTGACCCTGCTCGACGGCATAGCGGATGAAGGAGTTTTCCGGTTGCAGGTCGAGGATGTAGTACTTGTTGATGCACGGAGGCACGACGAGCAGGGGACGTTTGGCCACCCTGTCGGTCAGCGGCGCATACTGGATGAGCTGGATCAGCTCGTTTTCGAACACGACGGCGCCGGGGGTGATTGCGAGATTGCGGCCGACTTCGAAGGCCGACTCGTCGGTCGTCGAGATGCGGCCCTTTTCCATGTCGGCGATCAGATTGGCAATGCCTTGCCGGATGCTTGCGCCTTGGGTGTCGAGGGCTTTCTGGATGAATTCCGGATTCGTCGCGGCGAAGTTCGATGGCGCCAGGGCATCGACGAACTGGCGGGTGGCGAATTGCAGGCGCTTCTTCGTCAATGGGTCTGGCGTGGGCAAGAGCTCCGCCATACGCTTCGCGTACTGCGCATTCAGCAGATAGGCCTGGCGCAGATAGTCGTAGATCGGGCTTTCCGCCCAGGCGGGATGGGCAAAGCGTTTGTCACCTGGCTCGGATGGCACCAGCGGAGGAGGTGGCGGCGTGTCTTTCGAGCGCTGCAGCATCGCCTGCCAGAGCGCCGCATGCCGTTCGCGCCATTCGTTTTGCAATGCGTTCAGCACGCTGGCCTGGGTATCGCCGCTCGGTTTCATGGGGCGATTCTGCAATGCACCATAACGCCTGTCAATCGACACGCCAGATCAGGCTAGCGATGCGTCCGGTGATGCGATCACGACGATAGGAGAAAAAGCGCTGCGCATCACGGAAAGTATCAAATTCTGCGCTGGTGATACGGCACAGGCCGAGGGCGCGCAAGCGCAAATGGGCGAGTTGGTAGAGATCGCACAGCCACTTGCCGTTGCCGTGTGGCCGGAAGGCCGAGACGGCGGCAGGGTTCGCCGTGGTGAAAGCCTCGCAGACCTCGGCGCCCACCTCGAAACTGGCCGGGCCGATCGCCGGCCCCAGCCAGGCGAACAGGTGGTCAGGCGCAACAGCCATCGCCTGGACGGTGGCTTCCAGCACCCCGGCAGCCAGGCCCCGCCAGCCGGCGTGGGCTGCGGCGACGACCGTGCCGGCTTCGTCGGCGAACAACACCGGCAGACAGTCGGCGGTGAGCACCGCGCAGACGACCCCGGGCTGGCGCGTGAAGCTGGCATCGGCCTCGATGCCGGGAGTAGCGAGCGCAGCATCGATACAGCGTGTGCCATGCACCTGCTGCAGCCAGACGGGGTCGGCGGGCAGCCAGGCGCGCAGCCGACGACGGTTTTCGGCCACCGCCGCCGGATCGTCGCCGACATGATCGGCGAGATTGAAGTCGGCAAACGGCCCACTGCTGATGCCGCCGCTGCGCGTCGTGACGAGTGCCCGCACGTTCGCCGGCGCCGGCCAGTCGGGGGTCAGAAAGCCGGGATCAGTCATTGCGCAGGGTTTCCAGCAGTGTCGCGAAATCCGCGGGCAGCGGCGATTCCCAGCCCATCTCCCGCGCCGTTTCGGGGTGCCGTAACGCGAGCCGAAACGCATGCAGGGCCTGACGGGGAAAGGCGTCGAGACGTGCGTCGCCGCTTTTTTTCTTGCCATAGACCGGATCGCCGACGAGCGGGTGGCCGATCGAGGCCAGATGCACGCGGATCTGGTGCGTGCGGCCCGTTTCCAGCCGGCATTCGATCAAGGTGGCGTGTGCGAAGCGTTCGCGTAAGCGGTAATGGGTGCGTGCGGGTTTGCCGCTTTTCACGATCGCCATCTTGATGCGCTGCACCGGATGACGGCCGATCGGCGCATCGATGACACCGTCGGCAGGGAGGCGGCCATGCACCAGCGCCAGGTAATGCCGTTGCACTTCCCGGGCGGCCAGCTGGCGCACGAGGTGCGTCTGGGCCGTCAGCGTCTTGGCGACGACCATCAGGCCCGAGGTGTCCTTGTCGAGGCGGTGCACGATGCCGGCGCGGGGTACTTCGGCGAGCATTGGCGCATGATGCAGTAAGGCGTTCATCAGGGTGCCCCGCTCGTTGCCGTGGCCGGGATGGACGACCAGGCCGGCCGGCTTGTCGATGACGATCAGGGCGGCATCCTCGAAGACGATCGGCAGCGGGATGTCTTCCGCGACCTCTTCGTCGCCCGGCGCGGGCGGCACGGCAAGGGTGACGTGCTCCCCGCCCCACACCTTGCGTTTGGCATCGGCCGGAGTACCCTCGACGAGCACCAGACCCTGCTTTATCCAGCCCTGCAGGCGGCTGCGTGAATGCTCGGGAAACAGGCGCGCCAGCGCTGCGTCGAGCCGCAACCCGGCACACTCGGCCGGCAGGGTGATTTGGCTATAATCGGACGGACTTTTCCGCCCCTCCCGAGACTGGCGCATCATGCGAAGTTTATCCCTGCTCGTTCTGTTCCTGCTCACTATTGCCGGCGGCTGCGGCCTGTTGCCCGAACAGATCGACGAAACCGCGGGCTGGTCGGCCAACAAGCTCTATGCCGAGGCCAAGGCGGCGATGGCCGATGGTGCCTATGACAAGGCCATCAAGTATTACGAGAAGCTCGAGGCGCGCTACCCTTATGGCCGCTATGCCCAGCAGGCGCAGATCGAGACCGCCTATGCCTATTACAAGCAGGACGAGAAGGCGCAGGCGCTCGCTGCCTGCGACCGTTTCATCCGCCTGCACCCGAACCACCCACATGTCGATTACGTCTATTATCTGAAAGGGCTGATCAATTTCAACGAGAACCTCGGTCTGCTCGGATACGTCAGCATGCAGGATCCGTCTGAGCGCGACCCGAAGGCGGCCCAGGAATCCTTTGCCGCCTTCAAGGAGCTGGTGACCAAGTTCCCGGACAGCAAATATGCGAAGGACGCGGCGCTGCGCATGGCCTATCTCGTCAATGCGCTCGCCTCGCACGAAGTGCATGCCGCGCGCTATTACCTGAAACGCGGCGCCTATGTCGCCGCCGTCAACCGCGCCCAGCATGCGATCCAGACCTATCCGGACGCGCCGGCCATCGAGGAGGCGCTGTTCATCATGATCAAGGCCTATGATGCGCTGGGCATCGACGATCTGCGGGACGATGCCGAACGCGTGATGCGCAAGAACTTTCCGAACAGCGAGTATTTCAAGCGCGGCCTGGATCGTCCGGAACCCTGGTGGAAGCTTTGGTGAATCGGGCCTCAGCTTGAGGGTTGCGCGGGGGCCAGCGACCCGGTCATTCTCTGCCGGCGCGCTTCGAACAGGCAGATGCCGGCGGCCACCGAGACGTTCAGGCTCTCGACCGAGCCATACATCGGAATCCTCGCCAGCTCGTCGCAGGTCTCGCGGGTCAGCCGCCGCAGTCCTTCGCCTTCGGCGCCGAGCACCCATGCGGTCGGGCCGCGCTGATCGATCGTATAGAGCGCCTTGGACGCTTCGCCGGCGGCGCCGATCGTCCAGATGCCGCGTTCCTTCAGCTCTCGCAGGCAGCGGGCGAGATTCGTGACGACCAGGTAGGGAACGCTGTCGGCGGCGCCGCTGGCGACCTTGATCGCCGTCGCCGTGAGTCCGCAGGCGCGATCCTTTGGTGCGATCACCGCCTGCGCGCCCGCCGCGTCGGCGACGCGCAGGCAGGCGCCGAGATTGTGCGGGTCGGTGATGCCATCGAGCACCAGCAGCAGCGCCGGCTCGCTAAGCGTATCCAGGACATCTTCCACGGTCAGATGTTTCTGCCGCGCTGCTACCTTGGCCACCACACCCTGGTGCCGGGCGTGGGCGGTCATGCCATCGAGCCGTGCGGCATCGACGGCGAGGATGCGCACATTGCAGCGGCTGGCCAACTCGAGGAGATCGCGCATGCGCGCATCCTGCCGGCCGGCAGCCACGTAGAGCTCGATCACGCCTTCCGGATCATGGCGCAGTCTGGCGGTGACGGCGTGAAAGCCGTGAATCAGGCGCGCCTCGTCAGCCATGCCGGATCACGCGGTATTGCGCCTCGAGGCAGTGGCTGGCGCCGGCGGCCAGCGTGATCGCATCTTTGGCGGCATTCGTGGTTTCGACGCACACCATGCGTGTTTCTCCCCGACGACCGAAATCCCCCATCTGCGCGGCTTTCTCCTTGCCTGGGTTCCACACCACGGTGGAACGGCTGCTGGTGCTGGTGATCAGGATGGTGCGTTTCCAGCGCGCATCGATGATGCCGCAACAGCCGCGGGTGTCGAGATAGATGCGATTCACTTCGCCAGCGAGTGTCAGTCGGCCGGTCTGTTTCTTGCGTTTGTCATGATCGACCTTGTCGATGTAGGGACAGCCTTCCAGTCCGGCAATTTCGATGTGGCTTATGTCGCTGACCGCGAAGTAGGTGTGCAAGCCTTGGGTGAGGGTGAGTGGTGTCGTGCCGGTATTCGTCGTCGTGAGGCTGGCGACGAGTTCCTGGCCGAGGGTGAGGGTGTAGCGTACCGTCGTCGCGTAGGGCCACTGGCGGCGGCAGGTTTCATCGAGTTCGGGTTCGAAGACCAGACAGACGCGGTCATCCGGCAGCTTGCGTGCTTCTAGCAGCAGCCAAGGAATCGTACGCGCGAAACCGTGGCCGGGATAACCTTTTTCCGTCGCATGCGGCCCGAACCAGGGCCAGCAGATCGGCACCCCGCCGCGGATCGACTTGCCCGGCGCGAACTTCGCCTCCGTCGACAGCCAGATGACTGGCTTCTCGCCTCTCGGCTGCCAGTTCAGTAGATGCGCGCCCTGCAAGGCAATGGTGGCGCTCGACCAGCGGGTGGCGACATCGACGACGATGAAATCAGGCGCCTGTTCGCGGAAAGTCAGACAATCGTGCGCGGCGAAACGCAGTTGCAGTTCGGCGAGTCGGGACATGGTTCATTCCTCCAGTGATTTGAGTTCGGCGAGACTTTCGGCGGCGATCTCCCGCACGTCGGGGTCGGGATCCTCGCGCCGCCCTTCGAGATATTTGATCGCTGTGGCTGAGCCGGTAAGCCCCAGCAGATGACAGGCATCGGCGCGCACGCGCGCGTCACCATGCCCGCACAGCAGCCCGAGCGCCGGGATCAGCGCCTGCAGGGCGGGTGTGCCGGCGTAGCGTTCCAGCACCGCGCTGGCGCCGAAACGCACATTCAGGTTCGCCTCCGGATTGGCGACGATCGGCAGCAGGTCAGCGAGTGCCTTGGGCAGGCGGTCGACGACGGCAATCACATCGCGTATGCGCCCTTCCAGCAGCCAGATCTGGAACTGTTCGCTGCGGTCGCGCAAGGCGGCGCGCAGCAGGGCGCGCGTGGTTTCCGAGGCTTTCGGATAGCCGAAATTCATTGCCCCTCCGCCAGCCGGAAATCGATCTTGTTCTGGTCGAGATCGACGCGGATGAGCTGCACGCGCACGCGGTCGGCGAGACGATAGCGTTTGCCGGTACGCTCACCGATCATCGCATGCTGCTTCTCGTCGAAATGGAAATAGTCGCGGCCGAGATCGGAGACATGCACCAGACCTTCGACGAACACGTTGTCGAGCGCGACGAAGATGCCGAACGGCACCACCGCCGAGATGCTGCCGCTGAAGACCTCGCCGATCTTGTCCTGCATGTACCAGCACTTGAGCCAGGCTTCGACATCGCGCGTCGCTTCGTCGGCGCGCCGTTCGGTGGCCGAACAGGCGAGCCCCACCTGTTCCCAGTCG
Source organism: uncultured Methyloversatilis sp. (assembly GCA_964478415.1). GTDB lineage: Bacteria > Pseudomonadota > Gammaproteobacteria > Burkholderiales > Rhodocyclaceae > Sulfuricystis. The sequence continues at coordinate 2,445 of CAYZII010000010.1, read as the reverse complement.
ATGCTGTCGTATCGTTTGCCGGCGAGCACGGCCTTGATCGCGCGGTGAATCAACAAATCCGGATAACGCCGGATCGGCGAGGTGAAGTGGGTGTAGCTTTCATAGGCCAGACCGAAGTGGCCGACGTTGTGCGGGCTGTAGATCGCCTGTTTCAGCGAGCGCAGCATCACCGTCTGCAACAACTGCTTGTCCGGCCGATCCTTGATCTTCATGAGTAGCCGGGCATAATCCTTCGCGTGCGGCTCGTCGCCGCCGGAAAGATGCAGGCCGAAGGTGGCGAGGAACTCGCGCAGCTTTTCCAGCCGCTCTTGCGTCGGCCCTTCGTGAATCCGGTAGAGAGCCGGATGATCGTGGGCGCGCAGGAACTCCGAGGCACAGACGTTTGCCGCCAGCATGCACTCCTCGATGATGCGGTGGGCATCATTGCGCTCATAGGGTTCGATGCGCAGGATCTTGCCCTGATCGTCGAAGATCATCAGCGTCTCGAGCGTCTCGAAATCGATCGCACCGCGCTTTTCGCGCGCCCTGGCGAGCACGCGGTAGAGCGCATCGAGGGTTTCCAGATGTGGCAGCAGAGGCCCGATCTTTTGCCGGGCGGCCTTGTCCTGGTCGTAGAGCGCCGCGGCGACCTCGGTGTAGGTGAGCCGCGCATGCGAGAAAATCACCGCCGGGTAGAAACGGTAGTGTTTGATCGCACCCTGTGCCGAGATGGCCATGTCGCAGACCATCGCCAGGCGTTCGACCTCCGGGTTCAGCGAGCACAGGCCGTTGGAGAGCTTTTCCGGCAGCATCGGAATCACACGGCGCGGGAAATAGACCGAGTTGCCACGCTCGCGTGCCGCGGCGTCGAGCGCGCTGCCATCCGGCACATAATGCGAGACATCGGCGATCGCGACGACGAGACGGAAACCCTTGCCCTGTCGTTCGCAATACACGGCATCGTCGAAATCCTTGGCCGTCTCGCCGTCGATCGTGACGAGCGGCAGCCGGGTCAGGTCTTCACGCTCTTTCCAGTCGTTTCTGCGCACCGCGTCCGGCAGTTTCTTCGCCTCGGCGAGTGCTTGCTTGGAGAATTCGAAAGGCAACGCATGCTTGCGCAGCGCGATCTCGATCTCCATGCCGGGATCGGCGTAATTGCCGAGGATTTCGACGAGGCGGCCGATCGGCTGGGCATGGCGGGTCGGCTGTTCGATGATCTCGACCATCACCACCTGGCCGGCCTTGGGCTTGAGCGTGCCCTTGCGCGTCTTTTTCTCGCCCTTTTCCGGCGGGGCGAGAAGGATATCCTGGCTGATACGTCGGTCTTCGGCGACGACATAGAACACGCCATGCTCCTCGAAAACGCGTCCGACGAGACGCTGGTTGGCGCGTGCGGTGACTTCGACGATCTTGCCCTCGGGACGGCCCCGGCGATCGATACCGACGATGCGGGCGATCACATGATCGCCATGCAGCACCTTGGTCATTTCCTTTTCGGGCAGGAATACGTCCGGGCCGCCATCGTCGCGCACCAGGAAGCCATAGCCGTCGGGATGGCCTTGCACCCGGCCGCGCAACAGATCCGCCTTGTCCGGGATCAGCCAGTCGCCGCGGCGGTTTTGCAGCAGTTGCGCATCACGCGCCATTGCGCCGAGACGGCGCTGGAAGGCTTCGCGTTCGTGTGCGGCGATGTCAAGCAGTTCGCACAGCCGCTCGAAGGGGACGGGCACGCCCTGCTCGGCGAGGACTTGCAGAATGTATTCGCGACTCGGCAAAGGGTAGGGGTATTTGGCCTTTTCGCGTTCGAGGAAAGGATCCGCGCTGCGGATGCGCGAGAGTTTGTGCAGGTTGCGTTTGGCAGGTTTTGACATTGATGGTTTTTTCGTTAGAATGCGCGCCTTCGCGCCTTGCCCAGGTGGCGGAATTGGTAGACGCACTAGTTTCAGGTACTAGCGGGTAACACCGTGGAGGTTCGAGTCCTCTCCTGGGCACCACGCTACATTCTGCATTAGCCGGAATTAGTCTGCAATAAAAAGAAAAACAAACAGTTGCTGGCGTTTTTCTCTCGTTTCTTAGCGCGATCCGGCGTTATTCTGATTCCCCAAGTCACAATCGTGACGCAACGATTGGCACAGGAGCAAAAAGTTGCCCCAGATTGTTTGGCGCAGCAACCGGTGGCGAGCGTCTGGCCGTCGCAATGGGGTTTCGAAGTCTGCCGTTTAGTTGTGCATTCTTTCTGTAAATTCCGTTTTGCGCCGCGGGCAGGAAGACCACCGTCCATGATGGCGCTTCCGAACAAGGTAAGACCGCTAACGTGTTCGAGCGGCCACTTGCCACACCGTCCTCATCCACATGTTGCGCCAACTCGCCCCAGCTTTCATGCTCAGGGGCGAGCGGCACGATTATGATCGGTTAGGCTTGTCGCGCGAGGTTGTAGTTGATTGCCTTCGCACTTCCGTTTGGCTA
>CAYZII010000009.1:0-45486 GCA_964478415.1 uncultured Methyloversatilis sp. | reverse complement strand
GCCCGGTCTAATGGACAATCTGGGTTGAAACCCGACGACGTTCCGAGAGGACACCCATGCGTAACAACCAGCCAGTCACCGGCAGAGAATTCGATTACCCGAATGACATCGCGATCATCTCGCACACCGACGACAAGGGACGCATCACCTTCGTCAATGACGATTTCTGCATCGTCAGCGGCTTCACTCAGGAAGAACTGATCGGCCAGCCACAGAACATCGTGCGCCACCCAGACATGCCGCCGGAGGCCTTCCGCGACCTGTGGGCGACGATCAAGGCCGGCCGGCCGTGGGTCGGCATTGTCAAGAACCGCTGCAAGAACGGCGACCACTACTGGGTGCGCGCTTCGGTCACCCCGCGCCCGGGCGGAGGCTATACCTCGGTGCGCGTCAAACCCAGCCGCGAGGAAATCGCCGCGGCCGAGGCGCTCTATGCCAGGATGCGCCAGGACCCGTCGTTGCGCTTGAATGAAGGCAAAGTCAAGCAAACCCGTCTGTTTGGTTGGCTCGACGACATGAAGATCGGCAAACGCATCACGCTGGTGGCGGGCATCGTGATGGGACTGTTGTTCGCCGCCTTGATCTTCAGCCAATTTTCGGCAAGCCGCATCGAGAAAGCCTATCGCGCATACATCGACCAAGAAGTCGCGCGCAGGACGGATTTCTATCAGCTCTATGCCCAGGGGCTGCAGATGGGCCAGGCACTGCGCAACATCATGCTCGATCCGGAAAACCCCAAGGCCTATGACAACTACGCAGCCGCTGCCGCCAGCTTCGAGAAGGTGCTCGCGGAAGCCACGAGCCGCGACGCCCAGCACTTCCGGTCTGGCCTGCCGGAACGCATCGCCGCGTTGCGTGCCAAACAGAAAAGCGTCCATGACCAGCTCTTCGCATTCATCAAAGCAAAGCAGACCGAAGAGGCGAAATCCCTGCTCAACAAGAACGAGACACCGCAGTGGCGCGAGATGCGCGCGCTGATGCTCGGGGAAATCAAGCGCCTGGACGAAACCGCGCCGGCGCACCTGGCCAATCTCAAGAGCGAGGCGGCGCTCTCTCGCCAGCTCAACCTGGCCTTCGCGATCGCCAGCCTGTTCATCGGCATTCTGCTGGCGAGCCTCCTGCTCACGCGCCTGTCGCGTCAGGTGCGGACGGCCGAAGCCCAGACCTCGGCGGTGGCCGGCGGCGATCTCGGCGTGACGATCCATACGGATTCCCACGATGAAATCGGCTCCATCCTGGCGAAGGTCGCGATGCTGAAAAACCGGCTGCACGAGGCGATCGCGCTGGTGCAACAGACGGCACGCTCGCTCGACAAGTCGAGCCAGGAAGTCGAACAAGCCAGCCTGGCCAGCGTCACGGCGGCCGAAGATCAATCGACGGCGATCAAGAGCGTCGCCGCAGCGGTCGAACAACTTTCCCTCTCGACCGATGCGATGAGCAACAATGCCGGCGAAGCCTTGAAAGCCGCCGAAGTTTCGGCGCAAGCCACGCGCGACAGCGCCGCGACGAGCCGCACGGCTGCCGAGCACATCCTGAATGCGGCAAAGGTGGTCGCCGCCACCGAGGGCCGCATCGCCGAGCTGTCGGCGATGTCCGAAGAAATCAGCCGCGTCGTGTTGGTGATCCGCGAGATCGCCGACCAGACCAATCTGCTTGCGCTGAACGCCGCGATCGAGGCAGCACGCGCCGGCGAGATGGGCCGCGGTTTTGCCGTCGTGGCCGACGAGGTGCGCAAGCTCGCCGAGCGCACCAGCAATTCGACCCAGGAAATCACGGCGATGATTACGCGCATCCAGGAGGTGAGCCGCTCGGTGGCAACCGAGGTCGCCGCGAGCAGTCAGGGGGTCTCGGAAGGGGCGAAGAGCGCCGCCCAGGCCGGCGAAATGGCTGCTGCAGTCGAGCGTACCGTCGAGCAGGCCGCCCGGGCAGTGCAATCGATCAGCGCCCAGCTCGCCGAGAGCAGCAAGGCAACGCGCGAGATCGCCAGCCACATGGAGCACATCTCGCAAAGCGCCACGCACAACGCCGAGATCGCTCAAAGCTCGTCACAAGAAGCGCGCAAAGTGGCCGAGCTAGCCGCCAGGCTCAAAGTGCTGGCGGCCCAGTTCCACGTCTGACCAATGACGCAGGCCGTCAGCGAGCGGGGAGCGTTCGTCCGTGCGCTGGCACGCCTCGCCGCCGCACCGCTCGATACCCTGGCTGCATGGCTCGCGCTCGGCGTGCTGCTGGCATTGCCAGTCAGTGGCTATCTGTTGTTGAAGCCGCTCACCACCTGGCTGGAGGAAGCGGGCATCAGGCCAAAACTGACCGTTTTCCTGTCGCTGGCCACCGACCGCAAGACCGCGCTCGCTGTGGAACAGAGGCTGCAAAGTCTGAGTGACGTAGCACAGACCCGATTCCTGCCGCGTGAGGACACGCTCGCCCGTTTGAAAGCCGAAGGTGGCGCTTCGGTTGCCCAGGCCATCGCCGCGCTGCCGGACAACCCCTTTCCCGATGCGATCGTCGTCACCCCGGCCAATACGACGCCTGCCACACTCGAGCTGCTCGCCACGACGACACGCCAATGGCGCGAGGTGGAACATGTCGAAGCCGATATCGGGTGGGCACGACGCCTGGGTACGATCCAGCAGCTCTTGAAATCCGCCGCCCTGCTGCTGGTAGGCCTCCTCGCCGCCGCGCTGAGTGCGATCATTTTCAACACGCTGCGCCTTCAGACAACAAATGCGCGCATGGGCCTTCTTCCCTCCGCATCCCGCGTCAATCCCAACTCTGGTCACGACGTCGCGGCCCTGCTCTGGCAGGGCCTGCTGATGGGAGCGGGCTGTGGTCTGAGTGCCTGGCTGATCGTCACCGCGGCACTTCTCTGGTTGCGCTTGCCGGTGGCCGAATTAGCCGCACTCTATGAGACACAAGTCATCGTGGCACTACCGGATCTGCACGAAAGCGCGCTGCTGATCGGCATCCCTGCCCTGCTCGGCACCCTGGTCGCCGCTGTGACAAGCCTCTTTACGCAACACAGATGAGTTTCTCGCCACCTGCCGATTCAGCGCGCTGGCGCAAGTATGCCGGGCGCGACGTGATCCCGCTCACCGTCGCCGACATGGACCTGCCCGCACCCGCGGAGGTCGTCAGCGCCCTGCAGCAACGCATCGCCAGCGGCCTGTTCGGTTACGGCGCTCCCTGGCCCTCGTTGATCGAGGCGGTGATCGAGCACTGCGCGCGCGAATACGACTGGCACATCGACGCGGAATGGCTCGTCTGGCTGCCAGGCCTCGTCCCTGCACTGCATGTCGCTTGTCGCGCGATTGGCCAGCGCAATGACGGCGTGATTACCGCCATCCCGGTCTATCCCCCTTTTCTTTCCGCGCCAGTCTCGGCACAGCGCAGGTTATTGACCTTGCCACTGGTGCACAGCGAAGCCGGCTGGGGGTGGGATTTCGCGGCCGCCGATGCGCTGATGCGTGCTGCGCGGCTGCTGCTGCTGTGTCATCCGCACAATCCGGTGGGCCGCGCATGGCGTCTGGATGAACTGTGGCAGCTCGCCCATCTGGCCGAGAAGCATGATCTGGTCGTCTGCTCCGACGAGATCCATTGCGATCTGACACTCAAGGGACGGCATACCCCATTCGCGAAGCTGGCACCGGAAATCGCCGCGCGCACGATCACGCTGATGGCGCCCTCGAAGACTTTCAATCTCGCCGGGCTGTCCTGTGCCTGGGCGATCATCCCGGATGCGCGGCTGCGGCAGGCTTTCACTGCCACGGCACGCGGCATCGTGCCGGAGCCGAATGTGCTCGGTCTCGTCGCCTGCGAGGCGGCCCTGCGCGATGGCGGTCCCTGGCGCCGGCAGTTGCTCGACACTTTACGCGCCCACGCCGCCCAGGTGGAAAACGTCATCAACGCCTTGCCCAGCCTGACGATGGAAAGGGTCGAGGCCACTTTCCTCGCCTGGATCGACTGTCGGCAACTGGGTGTAGCGCATCCCGCGGCGTTCTTCGAGCAGGCGGGTGTGGCACTCGCCGACGGCGCCGCGTTTGGCCCCGGCCAGGCTTATGCGCAATTTGTGCGGCTCAACTTCGCCACGACACGGACCTTGCTCGACACCGCACTGGAGCGCCTGCGTCAGGCCTGTCTGGCAGCTGTCCAGTCGTGAGTCTTTTCGCCGCTTCCGCGTCCGACCCACACCGCCCAGCCGGCCGCATCGATCAAGAGGGCCGCCCAGGTTTCCCGGTCGATACCGAGCTGCGCCAGCGACTCGGTCAGCGCCGGGAAGTCCCCTTGCTCCGCCGTGTCGACCATTTTCAGGAAGCGGCCGAATGGGCCATGTCGGGCCAGCAGCGCCTGGGCAATGTCATCGGCGAGATTGAGCGGAGCGAGGATTTCCGCCAGCGGTTGGCCGAACAGTCGGTCGAGCAGAGAAAACATCCCGGTCATGAACGCCTGATCGCACGCATCGTGCCTCATGCCCTGCTGGCGGGCGAGCCCCTCGAGCAGCCGGCCGCGCAGTGCCGCCAGTGGCAGCAGTGGATTCACACCGCCGCCACCCACCGGCTGGGCGAACAAGAGCAGGGTTACCCAGCGCAACAGCTGGTGCCGGCCGAGCATGACCAATGCCTGGGTGAAATTCTCGATACGCCTCCCCGGCATGAAAGTCACCGAGTTGACGAGCTTCAAGAGCTTGTAAGAAAGGTTCGCGTCCTGTTTGAACACCGTCTCGAGTTCCGCCAGTTCGGCATCGGCGGTGATCAGGTCCAGCAGGCGCAACAGCTGGCTGCGCGTGGCGGGATCCCCCTTCACGGCAGGGGAGGTCATCCCGGCGAAATGCCCGCTCAGCCAGTGGAAACGGCAGAAGCCGGGACAGACCTTGTCGGTCGTGCCCAGAGCCAGGTGGGGGCCGGGACGTTCGATCAGCAGTCTGACGAGGTGCTCCGGCGCGATGCTGCCAGGGCAAGGCACCGCGATCGCTTTGATCTCCGGCGCCAGCTGCGACCCTTGTGCCGGCAGACCGCTGGCCATCAAGCCGAATCCCGCCTTGGTCAGTGCGCGTAAGGCCTCGTGATGTTTGCTTTCAGCCCCGATCTGCCAGGGAAAGGTGAGAATCAGACGACCGGCCGGCAGCCTGTTTGCGAGCGAGGCATCGATCGCCAGCGGATTGGCCGGCACAATGCAGGGGAGCGTGTCGAGTATGCCTGCGAGAGAACAGTCTACGAGCAGGCGCTCGAGAACGGCGCTGTCGAAAGGACGCGTGGCAAGCCAGTGCAACGCCACCCAAGTGTGCCGGGCATCATGCACCGGCTCCAGCGCGAGCAACGGAAAAGTGTCCGATTCGTTCATGGGGCACCTGCATTGTGTATAACTTTCTGGCTAGCCAAAGGCAAGATCAGGGATGCTCGATGCTACGTATTCCACTTTCCGTGACGATCATGTCGAGCGGGACGTCGTGCGGCTGCGGTTGCAGGTCGGCCATCTCGGCGAGATCGAAACCGACACCGATCGTCAGCGGCCGGGGTCGCAGCACCGCCAGCGTGCGGTCGAAATAGCCGCCGCCATAACCGAGACGATAGCCCGCCCGATCGAACGCCACCACCGGCAGCAGCAGGACATCGGGTGCGTGACTGCGATGCGTGGCCGGTACCGGAATACCATAGGGATCGAAACTCATTGGTGCTTCAGGCCACCAGGCGAAAAACTCCATCGGCGCATTGAGTGCGCGCACCACCGGCATTGCCGCCTGCCAGCCGAAGGTGATCAGCCGCTCGATCAACGGCTGACAATCGATTTCGCCACGCATCGGCATGCAGAAGGCGATCACGCCGGGTGGTCGGGAGAGAAGAAATTCTCCGAGATGATGACGCACCGCATTGCTGGCCAGGCGATGCGCGCTCGCCGGCAGACGCATGCGCGCAGCGATCTTTTCCTTACGCAGCGCATTGCGTCTGGCGGCTGGATCAACGGCGCTTCGTCTGGTTTCTTCGGTCATGGTAACGACTTTGCGCTATGCTAATCTGAAATTTTCGTTTCGATTCCCCCGGCTCATGCAAGTCTTCTTCGTTGCGGCTTTGCTCTACATTCTGCCAGCATGGGCGCTGGCAGGGAACGCCGATACCGTATTCGCGGCCGCCCGCGATGCTTATGCTAAAGGCGATCGTGCGGCCGTGCTGCGCCTGGCGCAGGAGTTGGGCGATCATCCGCTGGCGCCCTGGGCACGTTATTTCCAGCTGAGTCTGCAACTGCGGGACGTAAAGAACCCTAGCGATGCCGGCGTCGAAGAATTCGTCGCGCGCGAGTCCGGCAGCTGGCTGGGCGAGAAACTGCGCAGGGAATGGCTCAAATGGCTGGTCGAGCAACAGGATTGGCCGCGTGTACTCGAAGAGTTCTCACGGCTGAAGCGGCCCGACGCCGAAGCCGTCTGCCTCGGCCTGATGGCGCGGTTGCAGCTGGGCGAAAGCGGCGTGGCGCAGGAGGCACATGCGCATCTCGTTTCCTTGCAACCGCTCGCGGCGAGCTGCCTGCCGCCCCTGGGCCGGCTGGCGGCGAAAGGCGAGCTGCCTGCCGATCTCGTCTGGGCGCGTCTGTTTCGTCAATGGGCCGCTGGCCGCCTCAAGGAAGCAAAGATTCTCGCCAGCTGGCTGCCTGCCGCCGAAGCACCTTTGCCACGCGATCTCGACGCAGCCGCCGAACATCCGGCGCGCTTCCTTATCGAGCGGCGGCGACGACTGGACAGCCGGCAGCCAGACGTCAGGAATCAGCGCTTGATCGCGCTGGCCATCCTGCGCATGGCGCGCGCCGACGTGCGCGTCGCAGCAGCGCGCTGGCAGGAGATCGAAACCCAGTTATCCGGTGATCTAGCCGCTCTCGTCTGGGGGCGGCTGGCGCTACAGGCTGCGCTCTCCAATCTTCCAGAAGCGAATGAGTGGTTCGCTCACGCCGAAAAACTCGGCGCGCGTGTCGACGAGGAACAGCAAGCCTGGCGCATTCGCGCCGCACTGCGCGCCGGTGACTGGGCGGCCGTGCTGCAGGCGTGCGATCGGCTCTCCGAGACGCTTGCCTCACGTCCGGAGTGGCTCTACTGGCGCGCGCGAGCCCTGGCAGCCACCGGCAAGGCCATCGAGGCACAGACACTTTACCGGCGCATCGCAGGTAAAGACGACTTCTATGGCATCCTCGCCAGCGAGGCGCTCGGCGAGCGCCCAAGCCTGCCGCCGCGTGCCCAGCCATTGAGTACGGAAGAGCGACGGGCCGTCGAAAGCCACCCGTTGCTGGTGCGCGCGTTGGCGCTGATCCGTGCCGGGCTGCGCAGTGACGGCGTGCGCGAGTGGAACTGGGCGCTCGCCGAAATGAACGACCGGCAACTCCTCGCTGCCGCCGATTTCGCCCGGCAGCAGGGCATTCTCGATCGTGCGATCGCCAGCGCCGAACGCACGCGCGAGGAACATGATTTCTCGCTGCGCTATCCAACGCCCTATTTCGAACTCGTCGCACCACGCTGTCACGAGCTCGCCCTCGATCCCGCCTGGGTGTATGGTCTGATGCGCCAGGAAAGCCGTTTCGTCCTGGATGCACGCTCGAGCGCCGGTGCCCGGGGACTGATGCAGCTGATGCCGGCCACCGCGAAATGGGTCGCCAGGAAGATCGGGCTGGTCAGCTACCATCCGGCCAAAGTCAATGAGATGGACACGAACGTCTTGCTCGGCACGAATTACCTGCGCATGGTGATGGACAATCTCGCGGGCAATGCCGTGCTGGCCACCGCGGCCTACAATGCCGGCCCCGCCAGGGCGCACAAGTGGCGTGCCGAGTGGCCTCTCGAAGGGGCGATCTATGCCGAGACGATTCCTTTCAACGAAACCCGCGATTACGTAAAGAAAGTGATGGCGAATGCGATCCGCTACGCGGCTGTGATGGGCCTGCCGCAAACCCGGCTCTCCGAGCGGCTCGGTATCGTTCCGGCACGCGGCATCCAGGAAGTGACAGGGGAGAATCTGCCATGAGGCGGGCGTTGCTGATCGGCGGCAGCGGATTTCTCGGTAGCGCGCTGGCATGCCGTCTGACGAAAGCCGATTTTTCGCTCACGCTGCCGACGCGGCGCCGTGAGCGCGCCAAACATCTGACGATCCTGCCGACCACTGAAGTGGTCGAGGCCGATGTGCATGACCCGGCCGTACTCATGCGGTTGATGCGTGGGCAGGATCTCGTCGTCAATCTGGTCGGCATCTTGAAAGGCGATTTCCAGCGCGCCCATGTCGAATTGCCCGGCAAGATCGCGCAGGCCGCTGCTGCTGGCGGTGTAGCGCGGCTGATCCATGTCTCGGCGCTGGCCGCTGCCAGTGATGCCCCATCGCAATATCTGCGCAGCAAGGCGGCCGGAGAAGTGGCACTGCGAGAGGCCTATCCGCAGGCGACGATCTTCCAGCCTTCGGTGATGTTTGGGCGGGGCGACAGCTTTCTCACGCTGTTCGCCCGGCTGCTCGCGCTCACCCCGATCGTGCCGCTCGCCTGTGCAGACGCGCGCTTCCAGCCGGTCTGGGTCGAGGATGTCGTCTCGGCGATCATCGAGAGTCTCGAGCGCCCGGAAAGCCAGGGGCAGACCTATCCGCTCTGCGGGCCGCGCGTCTATACCTTGCGCGAACTGGTCAGCTACGTCGGCTGGTTCACCGGCCATCCGCGTCCGATCGTCGGTCTGCCGCTGCCGCTCGCCTACCTGCAGGCTTTCGTGATGGAGCGTCTGCCGAACGGGCCGCTGACGCGCGACAACGTGCGCTCGATGCAAGTGCCCAACGTCTGTCCGGCCGGCTGCACGCTGCCCTTCGGTCTGACACCGACCGCGCTGGAAGCCGTCGCACCCGGCTATCTCGGCCTACGATGAAGATCTATTGCGTCGGCGGCGCGGTGCGCGATGCGCTGCTCGGCCTGCCGGTGCAGGATCGCGACTGGGTGGTCGTCGGTGCCACCCCTGAGGAAATGCTGGCGCGGGGCTTCCAACCGGTCGGCAAGGACTTTCCGGTATTCCTGCACCCGCAAACCCACGAGGAATACGCCCTGGCGCGTACCGAACGGAAGAGCGGCCACGGCTATCACGGCTTCACCTTTTACACCGCGCCGGAGGTAACCCTCGAAGAAGACCTCGCGCGCCGCGATCTGACGATCAATGCGATCGCCCAGGCCGAGGATGGGACGCTGATCGACCCGTTTGGCGGTCAAGCCGATCTGCAGCGCAAAATCCTGCGCCATGTCTCGCCGGCTTTTGCCGAAGACCCGGTGCGCATCCTGCGTGTGGCGCGGCTCATGGCACGTTTCACCGATTTCACGATCGCACCGGAGACGCTCGCGCTGATGCGCACGATGGTGGACAACGGCGAGGTCGATCACCTCGTGCCTGAACGCGTCTGGCAGGAAATCGCGCGCGGCCTGATGGAAAAACGGCCCTCACGGATGTTCGAGAGCTTGCGCGCCTGCGGTGCGCTGGCGAAACTGATCCCGGAGCTCGACCGCCTCTGGGGCATGCCGCAACGCGCCGACTTCCATCCCGAAATCGACACCGGCCGGCATGTGATGCTGGTGATCGACATGGCCGCGCGGCTGGGCTTAAGCCTGCCGGCGCGTTTCGCCGCGCTGACGCACGATCTCGGCAAAGGGCTGACGCCGGCCGAAATCCTGCCACGTCATATCGGTCATGAGGCACGTAGCGTCGAGCTGATCAAACCGCTGTGCGCGCGCCTGCGCGTCCCCGCCGCCTGCCGTGACCTGGCCCTGCTGGTCGCACGCCATCACGGGGAAATCCACCAGATCGCCGAGCTCACGCCACAAACACGGCTCAAGATTCTCGAAAGCTGCGATGCGCTGCGGCGACCCGAGCGTTTCGAGGAAATCCTCGCCGCATGTGAAGCCGATTTCCGTGGCCGGCTCGGCTGGGAAGACAAGCCCTATGAGGCTGCGGCGCTCTGGCGGCGGCTGCTTGCGGCAGTGCGCGCCATTGATGCCGGCGCGATCGCGCGCGCCTGCAAAGACCCAACACAGATTCCCGCACGCATCCATCGGGCGCGCCTCGCCGCGCTCAAGAGCGATTCAACAGCGCCCTGAAACTCGCCAGACGCGCCTTGGCCTGCTCCTTGTCGAAACTCGGCGCTGGCGCACCGGCACCCTCGAATCTGAGATCGCTACCCATCTCGGCGATGAAGCGTGAGGGAGCACGCTCGACGATCTCCCGCCCCTGCTTGCGCTTCAGACACCAGCTGACGTGCAACGACAGTTGTGCGCGCGTGATGCCGACATACATCAGGCGGCGCTCCTCTTCGATGCTGCCGGCATCGATCGCCTCGCGGTGCGGGAGCAGCCCCTCTTCAACGCCGACCAGGAAGACGTGGCGAAATTCCAGTCCTTTCGCCGCATGCAGCGTGGCGAGCTGCACTGCGTCGCTGTCCTCTTCCTGCTTGTCGAGCATCGTGATCAGCGCGATGGTCTGTGTCAGTTCTAACAGGCTCTTGCCTTCCTCTTCACCCTTCGCGGCGAGCCAGGCGACGAAATCGCGTAAGTTCGCCAACCGCGTCTCGGCCTCGCGCGCTTCAAAGGTTTCCATGAGCCAGCTTTCATAGCCGAGCGCCTGGAGGAGATCGTTCAGCACCCGGCCGGCCGGCTCATGCCGTGCACGTTCGCCGAGGCGCGCGATGAACTGGCCGAATTCACGCAGGGCGGTAAGCGGTGCGGGCTTGATTTCCAGCTCGATGCCGGGCGCGGAAATCGCTGCGAGCAAGCCCAGATGTCTCCGGCCGGCAGCCTGCCCGAGGGCCTCGAGCGTCGTGCTACCGATACCGCGCTTCGGGGTCGTCACGGCACGAATGAAGGCCGGGTCGTCGTCTGGATTCGCCACCAGGCGCAGGTAGCTGACGATGTCCTTGATCTCGCTGCGCTCGAAGAACGAGGCCCCGCCGGAAAGACGGTAAGGCACCTTGTGGGCGCGCAACTGCTGCTCGAACAGGCGCGCCTGATGGTTGCCGCGGTAGAGGATCGCATAGTCGCGCCACTGCCCGCGGGTTTCGAACTTGTGCGCAAGAAGCCGCGTGACGACCCATTCGGCCTCGTGCGCATCGTCGCGGCAAGCCATCACGCGGATCGCCTCGCCATGCCCCTTGTCCGACCACAATCGCTTTTCGAACAGTTTCGGATTGTGGCGGATCACGCTGTTGGCCGCCGCGAGGATGCGCGTCGTCGAACGGTAGTTCTGTTCCAGCTTGATCACTTTCAGGCGCGGGTAGTCGGCGGCGAGCTGACGCAGATTGTCGCTGTCGGCGCCGCGCCAGGCGTAGATCGACTGATCGTCGTCGCCGACGGCGGTGAAAGCGGCACGCTCGCCGGTGAGCAGGCGCATCAAGCGGTTCTGGCAGCGGTTGGTGTCCTGATACTCGTCGATCAACAGATGCCAGATGCGCGTGCGCCAGCGCCGCGCGATCTCCTCATCCTGCGCCAGCAACTGCGCCGGTTTCATGATCAGATCGTCGAAATCCACGGCCTGATAGGCACGCAGGCTGCGCTCATAGTCGGCATAGACGCGTGCCGCGGCCGCTTCGAGCATGTCTGCCGGGGCAACCTCGCGTGGCTCGAGCAGCGCGTTCTTCCACAGCGAGATGCGCTGCTGGATCACACGCGCACGCGCCTTGTCGGCATCGCCGAGCAGTTCCTGGATCAGCGCCAGACAGTCGGCGGCATCGAAGATCGAGAAGCCCGGCTTCAGCCCCACGGCGCGTGCCTCGAGGCGCAGGAATTTCGCGCCGAGCGCGTGAAAGGTGCAGATCGTGATGTCGTTGGCGCGTCCGCCGAGGCGTTGCGCGACACGCGCCTGCATCTCGCGCGCCGCCTTGTTGGTGAAGGTGATCGCGGTGATGTGTGCCGCCTGCATGCCACAAGCATCGATGAGATAGGCGATCTTCTCGGTGATCACGCGCGTCTTGCCGGAGCCTGCACCAGCGAGCACCAACAGCGGGCCGTCGAGATAGTGGATCGCCTCGCGTTGCTGCGGGTTCAGATGTTGCATGAGGAATCGCAGCGGCGCCTGGCCGTGCGGAGGTGCCGTGCCAGCAGCGCCGAATTTCTTATCTGAGCGCGCCGAACACCTTCTTCGCCAGATTGCCGGCGGCCTCGACGGGATTGGCGCGCAGCGCCCTTTCCTCCTCGGCGATCATCAGGTACAGGCCATCGAGCGCCTTCTCGGTGACATAGCGGTCGAGGCGGGCGTCTTCTTCCTTGATCAGGCCGAACCTGGCAGCCTTGCCGGCAAACCGCTCATAGCTGTCTTTGAGCTTCACCCTGGCGATCGCCTTCTGCACGATCGGCTGGAACTTCTGCCGCAGCGGGGCGGCGGTCTTGCTGCGGAAATACTGTGTGGCCGCATCGTCACCGCCGGTCAGGATGGCTTTTGCGTCCGCGACGCTCATTTGCTTCACCGCATCGACGAGCAGCTTCTTCGCCTCGGGCACCGCGGCCTCGGCGGCACGGTTCATCGCGGTGATCAATTCATCGGCCTGCTTGCCCATTCCCAGGCCGCGCATCAGCTCCTCGACCTGGCGCAGGCCCTCGGGCAAAGGGATTTTCACTTTCGGATTGGCGAGAAAACCGTCGGGGCGGCCGAGCAGCTCGACGGCGCGACTGGCACCCTGTAGCAAAGCTTCCTTGATGCCGCCGCTGGCTTCCTGGCCGGAAATGTCAGCTAGCGACAGCGCCCGTGCCGTCGTCGCGAAACCACTGGCGACCAGCACGACGAATACGATCAGGTAACGCTGCAGATGGGAAGTGATCATCATGGCCCTCTCTTTCGTTCTTGGGCGATTATCGCATGGCCTGCAGACCCGGTTCCAACCGTCTCCCCTCGACGAGCGCCTCGGGCAAGGTCGCGAAAACCGTCACAAATCCGTCACAATGTTTCAATAGCATGACCCTGCGATAACCCAATGACCCGTTCCGTCCACTATCAAAGGAGCCAGTTCATGCAACTCAAAAAAATCATCTCAGCCTTGAGCTTCGTAGCAGCCACCACGTTCCTTGCGCCTGCTGCCTCCGCCCAGGCCGTTCAGGTCGATCCGGCCCTGCCTAGCTACACTAAAGCCAGCGGTGTGTCCGGCAATTTCACCAGCGTGGGTTCCGACACGCTGAACAACTTGATGACGCTGTGGGCTGAAACCTTCAAGCGCTTCTACCCGAACGTCAACATCCAGATTCAGGGGGCAGGCTCCTCGACCGCGCCACCGGCCCTGATCGAGGGCGCGTCGAACTTCGGCCCGATGAGCCGCGTGATGAACGCGAAGGAAATCGAGGCCTTCGAAAAGAAATATGGCTACAAGCCCACCGCGGTGCCGGTCGCGATCGATGCGCTCGCCGTCTATGTCAATAAGGACAACCCGATCAAAGGGCTGACGATGCAGCAGGTCGATGCGATCTTCTCTTCGACGCGCAAATGCGGTGGCCCGGCCAGCATCACCAAATGGGGTGAAGTCGGCCTGACCGGCGAGTGGGCCACCCGCGCGATCGCCCTCTATGGCCGTAACTCGGTATCCGGCACCTATGGCTATTTCAAGGAGCACGCCTTGTGCAAGGGTGACTTCAAGAGCGAAGTCGCCGAACAGCCGGGTTCCGCTTCCGTGGTGCAGAGCGTCGGCACCCAACTCAATGCGATCGGCTATTCTGGCATCGGCTACAAGACTTCCAGTGTGCGCGCCGTGCCGCTCGCGCAGAAGGCCGGCGGGCAATTCGTCGAAGCCGATCCGAAACACGCTATCGATGGCAGCTATCCGCTGGCACGAGTGCTCTATGTCTATGTGAACAAGCGCCCCAATACCGAACTGCCGCCGCTCGAGCGTGAATTCTTCAAGATGGTGCTCTCGAAGGAAGGTCAGCAGGTTGTCGTCAAGGACGGTTTCGTGCCCCTGCCCGCCACATTGGCGAAGAAGGCTCTGGCCAATCTCGGCATCCACTGATCATCACCCATCCTGGCCGGGCGGCCCCGTCGGGCTGGCCCGGCAATTTCATACGTTATAGACTGCGCGCCTCCCCGGTCTGCGAACGGCGAATCATGGAAAAAATCGAGACCAACATCAGCAAAGTCGGCGGCTTCACCGGCCGGCGCATGGCGCTGGACAAGTTCTTCAAGCACGTGATGACCTTTGGCGGGCTGTTCGTGATCATCGCGATCAGTCTGATTTTTTTCTACCTGGTCAGCGTCGTCCTGCCGATTTTCACCCCGCCCAGCCTCGAAAAACCAGCGACCTTCCAGTTCGCCAACCAGGGTTCGGATACCGTCTATCTGAGCGCCGAAGAGCAGGCGGAAATCGGGGTACGCATCACTCGGCAAGGCGAAGTGCGCTTCTTTTCGATGCAGGACGGCAAGGAAATCTCCGTCGAAAACGTGGCGCTCGGTGCCACGCCGGTAAGCTTCGCGGCGGGTGATCCGGCCAAAGGCGTCGTGGCCTGGGGCCTTGCGGATGGCAGGCTGCTGCTCGTCAAGTCGGTTTTCGACGTCAGCTTCACGCAAGACCCCAAGAACCCACGCAAGGACATCCGCAGCATTCATCCGAGACTCGAATTCCCGCTTGGGCAAACGCCGCTGACCATCGACAGCGAAGGCCACGCGCTCGAAAAAATTGCCGTGCAATATGACGACAATGAAACCACCGTCGTCGCACTGACCGACGACGGCCGCCTGCTGCTGACCGCGATCAGCAGCAGGACCAACATGATCAGCGGCGAAACGAGCATCGAGCAGAACACCGTCGTCTTGCCGCCCGTCCCACGCGGCAAGATCGACCAGCTGCTGCTCGAAGTCAAACAGCGCGATCTCTACGTGCTGCACGATGGGCGCTTCGCCAGCCACTATGACGTGATGGACAAGGCCAGTCCGCGTCTTGTGCAGACCGTCGAACTTCTGCCGGCAGGAGAAACGGTCAGTGCTGCGACGATCCTCTCGGGTGGCTTCTCGCTGATCATCGGCTCGAGCCAAGGCAGCATCGCCCAATGGTTCCTGGTGCGCGATGCCAACAACAACTATCATCTGACGCAGATCCGCACCTTCCCGGCGATGAAGGGCAAGGTGACGGCCATCGCTCCGGAATTTTTCCGCAAAGGTTTCGTCGTCGGGGATGAACGCGGCGAAATTGGCCTCTACTATGCGACTTCGCAACGCCAATTGCTCACCTATGCCTTCAGTGCCCAGCCGGTGACGGTGATCGGTATCGCGCCACGCGCCAATGCACTGCTGACAGAGGCCGCCGACGGACGGCTGCACGTCGCACGGGTGGATAACGAATATCCGGAAGTCTCCTTCTCCGCGCTGTGGCGGAAGGCCTGGTACGAAAGCTACAGTGAACCGGAATACATCTGGCAATCGACCGCCGCGAACTCGGATTTCGAACCCAAATTCAGCCTCGCTCCGCTCACGCTTGGCACGCTGAAAGCCGCCTTCTACGCGATGCTGTTCGCCGTGCCGCTCGCCGTGCTCGGCGCGATCTTCGCCGGCTACTTCATGTCGCCACGGATGCGCGGCTTCGTGAAACCTTCGATCGAAATCATGCAGGCCCTGCCGACCGTCGTGCTCGGTTTCCTCGCCGGCCTGTGGCTCGCCGCCTACATCGACAACAACCTGGCCGGCACCCTGCTCGCCATCCTCGTGCTGCCGTTCAGCTTCCTGTTCGCCGCCGGGCTATGGCGTCTGCTGCCTGAGCGTTTGACACAACGCATCGGCGCCGGCTGGGAAGCCGCGTTGCTGATTCCGGTGATCCTGCTGGTCCTGTATCTCGCGCTGGCGGCCGGCCATCCGATCGAAGCGGCTTTCTTCGGCGGGGACATGCCACATTGGCTCAGTCACGAGCTGGGCTGGAAATACGAGCAGCGCAATTCGTTGGTGGTCGGCATCGCGATGGGTTTCGCGGTCATCCCGACGATCTTCTCGATTGCCGAGGACGCCATCTTCAGTGTGCCGAAACATCTGACCTCCGGCTCGCTCGCCCTGGGCGCCACCCCCTGGCAGACGCTCTACAACGTCGTGTTGCCGACGGCGAGTCCCGGCATTTTCTCGGCGGTGCTGATCGGCATGGGGCGCGCGATCGGCGAGACGATGATCGTGCTGATGGCCACCGGCAACACCGCGGTGATGGATCTGTCGATTTTCACCGGCTTTCGCACTCTGTCGGCCAACGTCGGGGTCGAAATCGGCGAGGCGGCGGTCGGCACGACCCATTACCGTCTGTTGTTTTTCTCCGCGCTGGTGCTGTTCCTGATCACCTTTCTGGCGAATACCGCAGGCGAACTGGTGCGCCAGCGTCTGCGTGAAAAATTCAGCGTTTTGTGAGGATGCCCGACATGCGTAACTGGTTCAAGACCGGAGAGCCCTGGATCTGGTTCACGGCGGGCGCAGTCGCCCTTTCCCTGGTGATGGTCTTTGCGGTGATCGGGCTCACCGCTTTTCGTGGCCTGACTCACTTCTGGCCACACCCGGTCATCGAAACGACTTTCACCGGCAACGATGGCAAGCCGGTGCGTGTGATTGGCGAGATACACGACGAGGAGGAAGTCTCTTTGCTGCGTTTGCGCGAGGCCGGCTTCAAGATCGACAGCACAGAAAAATTCACCAAACGTTATCTCTTCAAGCTCGGCAACCGCGACGTCACCGGCAGTGATTTCAAATGGCTGCCGGCACCGCTGCTCGGCCCCTTTTCGCGACCCGCGGACGTGCTGACGCTCGAACGGCGTGAATGGGGCAATTTCTATGGTCACCTGAAGGAGGTCAAAGAAGAAGGCAGGGTGGTAGCCAGCGGTGATACTGCCTGGCCCGAGTTGCAGCAACGTCTCGCGCGCTCCAATGCCTTGTTCCGTGAGATCTACCACATCGAAAAGGTCGAGATCGGCAACATCAATTACGCCTTGGAAAAGCTGCGCCTCAAAGAGCGCAGGCTCGACCTGCAACAGCGCCTTACCCATGACGCCAAGGCCACGCTTGATGCCGAACGCGAGCGGCTGCAAAAGGAGTTCCTCATCTGGCAGGAAAAACTCGAACAGTTGCGCCACGAAATCAAGCGCGACAGCCTGTCTGCCGAGATCGCCGACGGACGGGTCATCGACATCCCGCTCGCCAACGTCGCCGATGCCTATCTCGCCAATGCGATGACGTGGGCGCAAAAATTGCGTCACTACGGGCGCAAACTGTGGGAATTTGCCAGCGACGATCCGCGCGAGGCGAATACCGAGGGCGGCATTTTCCCAGCGATTTTCGGCACCGTGATGATGGTTCTGCTGATGGCCGTGCTGGTGACGCCACTGGGCATCATGGCGGCGATCTACATGCGCGAATATGCCAGACAAGGCCCCCTGATCCGCCTCATCCGTATCTCGGTGAACAATCTCGCCGGCGTGCCATCGATCGTCTACGGGGTCTTCGGCCTCGGATTCTTTGTCTATTTCCTCGGCCACAACATCGATCAATTGTTCTACCCCGAGGCTGCACCGGCGCCGGTGTTTGGCAGTCCAGGGTTGTTGTGGGCCTCGTTGACGCTCGCGCTACTCACCCTGCCGGTGGTGATCGTCGCCACCGAAGAGGGTCTGGCGCGCGTGCCGCGCAGCATCCGCGAAGGCAGCCTGGCGCTGGGTGCGACCAAGGCGGAAACCCTGTGGCGCACCGTGCTGCCAATGGCCAGCCCGGCAATGATGACCGGCCTGATCCTCGCCGTGGCTCGCGCCGCCGGTGAAGTGGCACCGTTGATGTTGGTCGGGGTGGTGAAACTCGCGCCCAGCCTGCCGCTCGATGGCAATTACCCGTTCCTGCATCTGGAACGCAAGTTCATGCATCTGGGCTTCCACATCTACGACGTGGGGTTCCAAAGCCCGAACATCGAGGCGGCACGCCCGCTCGTCTATGCAACTGCGCTGTTGCTGGTGCTGATCATCGTCGTGCTCAACCTGTTCGCCATCCGCCTGCGGCACCACCTGCGCGAGAAGATGCGCGGCCTCGAAGGCGTGTGATCCGCGTCCAAAGTATCTATCGAATTCTCATTCCGGAATACCGCAAAGATGAATGCCCATCTCGACAAGTCCCATGCAATGCAGTTCGGCGATCTTGGCCGTACTCTGCAGGCACCGTCGCAAGATCACGTGCTGCACGTCGAAAAGCTGAACCTGCATTACGGCGACAATCACGCGCTGAAAAACATCAACCTGCAGATCCCGCGCCATCGCGTCACCGCTTTCATCGGCCCGAGCGGCTGCGGCAAGTCGACTTTGCTGCGCTGTTTCAACCGCATGAACGATCTGGTCGACAATTGCCGCATCGACGGCAGAATCCTGCTCGATGGCAAGAACATCTACGATCCGGACGTCAATGTCGCGCTGCTGCGCCGCCGCGTCGGCATGGTGTTCCAGAAACCGAACCCGTTCCCGAAGTCGATCTACGAGAACGTCGCTTACGGCCTGCGCATCGCCGGCGTCAAGGAGCGCGCCACCCTCGACGAGACCGTCGAGCGCGCGTTGCGTGGCGCCGCACTGTGGGACGAGGTCAAGGACCGTCTCAATGAAAGTGGCATGAGTTTGTCGGGGGGCCAGCAGCAGCGGCTGGTGATCGCACGGGCGATCGCGCTGCAACCCGAAGTGTTGCTGCTCGATGAGCCCTGCTCGGCGCTTGACCCGATCTCGACGGCGAAGATCGAGGAATTGATCGACGAACTGAAATCTTCCTTCACGATCATCATCGTCACTCACAACATGCAGCAGGCGGCGCGTATTTCCGATGTCACCGCCTACATGTATCTCGGCGAGCTGATCGAATTCGGCGCTACCGACGAGATTTTCATCAAGCCCAAGGACAAGCGTACCGAGGACTACATCACCGGCCGTTTCGGCTGACGAGGAGAAATGCAACATGCATGAGCACATTTTCAAGCGCTTCGACACCGAACTCGACGATCTGCGCGCACGCATCACCCAAATGGGTGGTCTGGTCGAAGAGCAAATGCGCGCGGCACTGACCGTTCTCGCCGGTGACGACCGCGAGCTGATCGAAACCATCATCTCGCGCGATGCCGGTATCGACCAGATGGAAATTGCCATTGATGCCGCCTGCGCCCATGTCATCGCGCGCCGCCAGCCGACGGCGATCGACCTGCGCATGATCATGGCGGTCGGCAAGATCGTTACCGATCTCGAACGCATCGGCGACGAGATAAAGAAGATCGCCAAGGGCGCACGCAAGATCCACGAGCAAGGCATGGGCGCCCGTCTTTCCCAGGTTACCGAGATCCGTTACGTCGGCGAACGAGTGCTGGCGATGCTGCACGACGTGATCGATGCCTTCGTGCGCATCGACGCTGACGCCGCTTTTGCGGTTATTAGCCGAGACAAGGAGATCGATGAGAGTTTCCGTTCCATCGTACGCCAGATGATCACGTTCATGATGGAAGGCCCGCGCACGATCAGCACCGGGCTCGACATCATCTTCATCGCCCGCTCCATCGAACGCATCGGCGATCATTGCAAGAACATCGCCCGCGATGTGATCTTCGTCGCCAAAGGCGAGGATGTGCGTCATGCCGGGGGGGACAAGAAAACCGCTGAGGAGGGTGACATGCCATGAACGCCCGGCCGCGCATCCTCGTCGTCGAGGACGAGGTCGCGATCCAGGAGCTGTTGCGCTACTCGCTCGAGCAGGCGGCATTCGAAACGGTGCTCGTCGGCAGCGCCGAGGCCGCGCTCGAAGAGATCCGCCAGCGTCTGCCGGCCCTGGTGCTGCTCGATTTGATGCTGCCAGGCATGTCCGGCAGCGCGCTGGCCAAGCGCCTGCGCCAGGATGCCCGCACGCGCGAGTTGCCGATCATCATGGTCACTGCGCGCGCCGAAGAGGGTGACCGAGTACAGGGCCTCGAGCTCGGCGCCGACGACTATGTCAGCAAGCCATTTTCGCCGAAGGAGCTGATCGCGCGCATCCGCGCCGTGCTGCGCCGGCGCGCACCCCATCTCGCCGGCGAAGCCGTCGCAGTCGGGCCATTGCGCCTCGACCCGGCCGGGCGCACCGTCACCTGCGAAGGGCGCGATATCACCCTCGGCCCGACCGAATTCGATCTGTTGCATTACCTGATGACCCACCCGAACCGCGTTTTCACCCGTGACCAGCTCCTCAATGCGTTGCGCGGCGATCACCGCTTCCTCGAGGACCGCACCATCGACGTCTATATCCGACGCCTGCGCGCCGGTCTTGGCTCAGCCGGCGATAGCTTGATCGAGACCGTTCGTGGCGTCGGTTACAAGCTGAGAAGTCCGGCACAATGAGCGTCTCCGGCCTGGCGCTGGGTCTGTTGGCTCTCATCGCCGCGCTGCTGGGCTTCGCACTCC
Organism: uncultured Methyloversatilis sp.; assembly: GCA_964478415.1. Classification (GTDB taxonomy): domain Bacteria; phylum Pseudomonadota; class Gammaproteobacteria; order Burkholderiales; family Rhodocyclaceae; genus Sulfuricystis. The sequence continues at coordinate 25,131 of CAYZII010000009.1, read as the reverse complement.
TACGGGAAAGGCGCCAACGCAAAGCGCTCGCCGAATGGCTGAGCGCCCCCGCACTGTGCCCGCTGCCCGCAGGCAAGGGAGGGTGGCGCGTGATCTTTGCGCGACTGCGCGCGAGGCAAACGGAAGAACAACGGCAACGACAAGCGCTCACCGAGGCACTGGAACGTTTCCGCCTGGCCATCCAGGATCTGCCGGACGGCGTGATGGTACTCGACCAGGCGATGCGCATCGAATGGCTCAACGCCGCCGCCTGCCAGCATTTCTCCCTCGATGCGCGGCGCGATGCCGGCACGCTTGCCGCGCAATTGATCCGCCAGAGCGCATTCCAGCAATTGCTCGCCGCTTATCGCGCGCAACCGGCGAGATATGCCGCATTGCTGGGCGAAGGCAGCAACGGCGAAACGCGCGCCCTCTCGGTGGTCCTGCTGCCCTTCGCCGCCTCCGGCGCGCTGCTCGTGTCGACCGATGTCAGCGAACAACTCCGCACCGAAGCGATGCGGCGCGATTTCATCGCCAACGTCTCGCATGAGCTGCGCACCCCGCTGACCGTGATCACCGGCTTCCTCGAGCAGTTCGCGGGCGAGACACCACCCAGCGGCGAGGCGGCACGGACTTTCATACGCATGATGATCGAACAGGTCGAGCGCATGAACCGCCTGGTTGCCGACCTGCTCACTTTGTCGCGGTTGGAAAACAGCGACCAGCCGCCGCGCGATGAAACCGTTGATGTGCCAGCACTGCTGCTTTCTCTACGCAATGAAGCCGAAGCCTTGTCTGCCGGCCGCCATACCATCGAGATCGCGGAGATTGCCAGCGACAAACTGCGTGGCAGCCAGGAAGAGCTGCGCAGCGCCTTCGGCAATCTGGTCTTCAATGCGGTGCGTTACACGCCGCCCGGCGGCAGAATCACACTGTCCTGGCGGCGCGACGACGCTGATGCGACCTTCAGCGTCAGCGACACCGGCATCGGTATCGCGCCGGAGCACATCCCGCGCCTCACCGAGCGTTTCTACCGGGTCGACAAGGGGCGCTCGACGGCCTCCGGTGGCACCGGCCTCGGACTGGCGATCGTCAAGCATGTGCTCGCCCGTCATGGAGCGCGCCTGCGCATCGAATCCGTGCCCGGCAAAGGCAGCACCTTTTCCGCGCAGTTTCCCCCTGAACGGCTGATTGTCGACACCACGGCTTGAGCCGTCCGGCAACGACGCGTGACGCGCATGGCTTCTGGCACGCGTCGCAACCGCTGCAAAACCGCCTCAGTGACGGGCTGTGTGACGAGATCGGCGACGAAGTCTGGATTTTTCTCATCGGCGGCATCGAGCCCGTGCGCCGGCATTGCCCGCTGACCCAGCGCGCGCTCGATCGCTGCACGACTGTGTCGCGCCAAAGCGCCGCGCCTGCCATGACCGGGATCGAGGGTGGGCAGGACGTGCAGCTCGGCGACGAGGCCTGGTGCGCGCGCCAGCGCGCAGAGCGATTGCCACAGCGTGATCTCCCCGTCATAGGCCGCGGCACGGCTTCGCAAGCCGCACCGGTCGACATAGGAGAGCGCCAAAGGCTGGACGGGTTGCTTGGCCTCGATCGCGGCCTGGAACAGCGCCGCATGAAACGGTAACACACGCGCGCCATCACTCGTCGTCCCTTCCGGGAAAAAGGCGACGGGCGCGCCGCTTAGCAACTTTTCGACCATCGCGGCGAGCGCGTGGCGGGCGGCGCTGCGCGAACCGCGTGCGAGAAAAATGGTTTCGGTGCGGGCACACAGCCAGCCGATCAGCGGCCAGGCCCTGACCTCGGCCTTGGCGACGGAAGCGGCAGGGATCAGCGCATTGATGACGAAGACATCGAGCCAGGAAATGTGGTTGCACACGAGCAATGCCGGCTGTGGCGTTTCAACGGGTGCCGCACCACGAACGCCGAGTTTCACGCCGAGGATGTCGAGCAATTGCCGCGACCAGCGTCGTTTCAGCGCGCGCCGCCAGTGAAGCGGAATGCACGGAAAGACGATAGCGACGGTCGCCGTGCCCCAGCAAAGATGCAGCCCGACGCGCGTGAGACGGAAGAACGCGCGCAGATGGTGCAGCCACGTCCTCAACTGTGCCGCTCCACGAAATGGCGCGCGTAACGGGCGTCGACGCGGCTCATCGGCAGCAGCAGCAACAGGTCGGCAGTATTGAAATCCGCATCCCAGGCCGGTTCGCCACACACCCAGGCACCGGCGCGCAGATAGCCCTTGATCAGGGGCGGCAGTTCGGGATGCGGCGCAGCCCAGATGCGATCGATCGGCAATGGATGACGCGGGAAGACGCGATATTCCATCGGTGCCAGATGCGACTCCAGCTGCTGGTAGATCGCCACCGCGTTGTGGCCGCCATCCTGCATGCCGATGCTGGCGCAGCCGATCAGGTATTCATGGCCGTTTTCGATCATGTAGCGCGCCAGCCCCGACCAGAGCAATGCGATCGTCGCGCCGCTGCGGTAGTCGGGGTCGATGCACGAGCGACCGACCTCGACGATGCGCGGCCGAAGATGCGCCAGACGTGTCAGATCGAACTCGTTTTCCGAATAGTAGCCGCCGACGCGGCATGCCGCCAGCGGTGACAGGATGCGATACGTGCCGACGATGCGGCCATTCGCTTCGTCGCGCACGATCAGGTGTTCACAATAGGCATCGTAGAAATCCCGGTCGATGCCGGGGGTGCGTGTCGGCAGCGTCGCGCCGAGCTCTTCGGCGAAGACGCGCCAGCGCAGCTTCTGCGCGGCGATGATTTCCGATGCGGTCTGCGCCAGTGCGACGCGCAGCTTGGGACGCGCCGGGGTTGCGGAATGCAGCTGGGTCGATGTTTCGTTCCGGGTTTCCATGACCGGTCTCCTTGTGACGTTCGTAGTGCGGCGAACTCTAGGCACCGGCCATGACGGATTCTTGACGCGGGTGTGACGCATCGATGACAGCCGCGCTGCAATGAAACTGTCACACTGCGCAGCGATGATGCGTGGCAATGCGCGTGCTGATGATTTCCGACGTCCATTTCCCTCGCATCAATGGCGTGTCGACCTCGATCGAATCGTTCCGTCATGCGCTGGCCAACGAGGGGATCGAAGTGACACTGGTCGCGCCCGCTTATCCGGGCAGTCTGGACGTCGAGCCCGACATCATCCGCATCCCGTCACGCCGGGTACCGTTCGACCCGGAAGACCGGCTGATGCAGGTCCGCAGGCTGCGCCAGGCGCTCGCTCATCAGGGCGGTTTCGATCTGGTGCATATCCAGACACCCTTCGCCGCCCATTACGCCGGCCTGCGGTATGCCCGCAGGCGGGGGCTGCCGTGTATCGCCACTTATCACACGCATTTCGAGGAGTATCTGCACAATTACTTGCCGGCACTACCACGCAGCTGGCTACGCGCCAGCGCACGTGCGCTGGCACGGCGCCAGTGCAATGCGCTCGATGCGGTGATCGTGCCTTCCGAGGCGATGCGCGACACGCTGCTCGGCTATGGCGTCAGGGTACCGCTGTATCGTGTGCCGACCGGTATCCCGATCGGGCATTTTTGCTTGTCGGACGAAGCGACGTGCCGTCTGGCGAGAGCCGAATTTCGTCATCGCCATGCCATCCCGGCAGATGCACCCGTGGCACTGTTCGTCGGCCGCGCCGCCCATGAAAAAAACATCGGCTTTCTGCTCGAGGCGATGCGTCACGCCTTGGCACGGCAGCCGACCCTGGTGCTGGTGATCGCCGGAGAAGGGCCGGCATTGATCACGTTGCAACGTCAGGTAGCTGCATTGGGCATCGCACCCCAGGTACGTTTCGTCGGCTACCTTGACCGGCAACGTGAGCTGCCTGCCTGCTACGCCGCGGCCGATGTGTTCGTCTTCGCCTCGCGCACCGAGACGCAAGGACTGGTGCTGCTCGAAGCAATGGCGGCCGGCCTGCCGGTACTGGCCTTCTCCGCTCTCGGCACGCGCGAGATCGTTGCACCGCGGCGCGGCGCGCTGCCCGCGCCCGAGGATGCCGTGACCTTCGGCACTTCGCTCGCGGCATTGATCGACGATCCCCAGCGTCGCCAGACGATGAGCCGTGAAGCGCGCACCTTCGCCGCCGAATGGAGCATCAGCGCCTGTGCACGGCGTCTGGCTAAGGTCTATCACCGCGTGCGCACCCGTCAGGCGCTGTCACCGTTTGGCAACACATTCGTCATGATGCGGTAGCTTGCACCGATCAAGCTTGCCAGCCATGAAAGTGCGCAGCATCTTCCTCTCGGACATCCACCTCGGCACACGCGGCTGTCAGGCCGAGAACCTGATCGCCTTCCTGCGCCACTACGAGGCCGAGCACCTGTTCCTGCTCGGCGACATCGTAGATTTCTGGGCGATGCATCGCAATATTCACTGGAGCGCGGCGCAGAACACCGTGGTGCAGAAGATCCTGCGCCGGGCGCGCCATGGCGCGAAGGTGGTGCTGATCCCGGGCAACCACGACGAAGCACTGCGCGAATACGTCGACACCCGCTTCGGTGACATCGAGCTGCTGGCCGAGCATGTGCATCAGACCGCCGACGGGCGCCGCCTGTTGCTGATCCACGGCGACGAATTCGACCAGGTCACGCGTCATCACCGTTGGCTGGCGATCCTCGGCGATCTCGGCTACAACTGGCTCGTGCGGCTCAATGCCTGGTTATCGCTGGCCCGGCGCTCGTTGCGTATTCCGGGGTACTGGTCACTCGCCGGCTACGCGAAGCGCCGCGTCAAGCGCGCCATCGATTTCATCTTCGACTTCGAAAACGCGGTGATCCGCACCGTGCGCGAGCGCGGCCTCGACGGCGTGGTGTGCGGCCACATCCACAGTGCCGCGCTGCGCGAAATGGACGGTGTGTGCTATGTCAACTGCGGTGACTGGGTCGATAGTTGCACCGCCATCGTCGAACATCTGGACGGCACCCTGGAGCTGATCGAATGGCGTCAAGCCGCGGCGCAGGTCGTGCCCCTGAGAGCCGCCGCCTGATGGCCGTTCCCCGTCTCAGGATTTCTCTGGTCACGGAAACCTTCCCGCCCGAGGTCAATGGTGTCGCAATGACTCTGGGGCGACTGACCGATGGCATGACAACCCGCGGCCATGCGATCAGCATCATCCGGCCATGCCAGCGCGCGGAGGACGGCACGCGTCTCCCGCCCGGCAGCCTGCTCGTACCGGGACTGCCCATTCCGCGTTATCCCGGGCTGCGCTTCGGTCTGCCGCAACGGCGTTCTTTGGTGAGGTGTTGGCGGGAACAGCCTCCGGATGTGATCCATGTCGCCACCGAGGGGCCGCTTGGCTGGTCGGCGCTCGCCGCGGCGCGGCAACTCGGCTTGCCCGTCGTCTCCAGCTTCCACACCAACTTCCACAGTTACAGCCGGCACTATGGCATCGGCTGGCTGCAAAGCGGCATCGCGGCTTACCTGTGTTGGTTCCACAACCAAACGGCATTTACCCTGGTGCCGACGACGCGACTCGCCCAGGCACTTGGCGCTCAGGGTTATCGGAACGTCCGGGTGCTGGCGCGCGGCGTGGATACCACGCTCTTCTCGCCGACGCGGCGCACACCGTGGCTGCGTCACGAATGGGGAGCACGCGCTACGGCCCCCGTCTGTCTCGTCGTCAGCCGGCTGGCACCGGAAAAGAATCTGGAGCTGGCCTTTCAGGCGTTCGCGGCGCTTCGGGCCGATTGGCCGGACGCGCGCATGGTCTGCGTCGGCGACGGGCCTGCCGCCCTGTCGCTGGCGCGCAGGCATCCCGAAGTGCGGTTTCGCGGCATGCGTACCGGCACTGATCTCGCCGCACATTATGCGAGCGCCGACCTGTTCCTCTTCCCGAGTCTGACCGAAACCTTCGGCAACGTCGTCAGCGAGGCACTGGCGAGCGGCCTGCCGGTCGTCGCTTTCGATCATGCGGCTGCCGGCGAGCTGATCGAGGATGGGCGCAATGGCTGGCGTGTGGCGCCCGGCGATACACAGGGTTTCATCGCCACCAGCCGGCTGGCGGCGCGTCAGGTGATGGAAGGCACCCTCGACCGCAGTGCCTGTGTTAAGAGCGTGAGCGCTTTGCGTTGGGAAAATGCCTTCGACCGTTATGAAAGCCTGTTGAGCGAAGCCGCCAGGCGTGCAGCCGCTGGCACAGCTGCCGTGCTGCCAGCGCAGACTTTCAAGTAATGCCGGCGCCATGCGCCTGTTGATCCGCGTGGTAGCTGGAACGCACCAGCGGCGCACTGGCGCAGTGGGTGAAGCCGAGTTTTTCCGCTTCCCGCGCGAACCAGGCGAAGGTGTCCGGATGCACGTAGCGCGCCACCGGCAAATGATGGCTGGATGGCGCGAGATACTGGCCGATGGTCAGCATGTCGACCTCATGGGCGCGCAGATCGCGCATCACTGCGAGAATCTCCTCGTCCGTCTCGCCCAGGCCCACCATCAGGCCGGACTTGGTCGGTATCGCCGGCAGGCGCTGCTTGAAGCGCTTGAGCAGTTGCAGTGAATGCGCATAGTCGGCGCCGGGCCGTGCCTGGCGATACAGCCGCGGCACGGTTTCGAGATTGTGGTTCATCACGTCGGGCGGAGTGGCGGCAAGGATGTCGAGTGCGATGTCCTGCCGGCCACGGAAATCGGGCACGAGGATTTCGATCCTGGTCTGTGGCGCAGCGCTGCGAATCGCGTCGATACAGGCGGCGAAATGTGCCGCACCGCCATCCTTGAGATCGTCGCGGTCGACGCTGGTGATGACGACGTATTTGAGGCGCAGCGCCGCGACCGTCGCCGCGAGCTTTGCCGGCTCTTGTGGATCGGGCGGCAGCGGTTTGCCGTGGCCGACGTCGCAGAACGGGCAGCGACGCGTGCACAGATCGCCGAGGATCATGAAGGTGGCCGTGCCGTGGCCGAAACATTCGCCGATGTTCGGGCAGGTGGCCTCCTCGCAGACCGTGTGCAGGCCATGCTCACGCAGGATGGCCTTTACTTCGCCATAGCGCGTCGCGGAATGGCCCGCCTTGACGCGAATCCACTCCGGCTTCGGCAGCGGCGCGGCCACCGGCACGATCTTGATCGGAATACGCGCCGTCTTGGCGGCACCTTTCTGTTTTTCGCTCATAACGCCTCTCGCAATCGGGCCGCCAGTTTAGCGCCGACCGTTGCCACGTCGACACTGGCGACGAAGTCGGCCAATTGCGTCACCGCCATGCCCGGATAGCCACAGGGATTGATCGCCGCGAAGGGCGCCAGATCCATCGCCACGTTCAGTGCCAATCCGTGATAGCTGCAGCCGTTCTTGATCTTGAGGCCGAGCGCGGCGATTTTGGCGCCATTGACATAGACGCCTGGCGCGCCTTCTCGCCGTTCCGCCGCAAGCTCGTAACTGGCGAGCAGGTCGATCACTGCCTGCTCCATCCGGTGCACCAGCGTCCTGACGGTCAGACCTCGCCGTTTCAGATCGAGCAGCAGGTAGCAGACGAGCTGGCCGGGACCGTGATAGGTGATCTGACCGCCACGGTCGATCTTCACGAGCGAGATGCCGATGTCGCGCAACAGGTGTTCGGGTTTGCCCGCCAGTCCGAGCGTAAACACCGGCGGATGCTCGCACAGCCACAGTTCGTCGGGGGTGTCGGGCGTGCGCGCGGCGGTGAAAGCCTGCATCGCACGCCAGGTCTCTTCATAAGCGACGCAGCCAAGTTCCCTGAGGATCAAAGAACGATCTCGATCCACGGATGAGCCACCAGTTCGCGATACAGCGCGTCGAGCTGCTCGCGCGAGTGCGCAGGCACGACGCAGGTGACGGACAGGTAATTGCCGTTGCGCGAGGCGCGCATTCCCACCGTCGCGGCGTCGAAGTCCGGTGCATGTTTCAGCACGATGTCGACGACCAGCTGCGCGAAGCCTTCCCGCCTCTTGCCCATCACCTTGATCGGGAAGTCGCACGGGAATTCGAGGAGTGTCTCGTCAGCCACGCATCACCGTCTGCTTGAATTCCTGATACCAACCATGCATGCGCCAGAACACTGGGCCAGGACGCCCTGCCGTCTCGCCAGCACCGATTTTGCGCCCATCGAGGGTCACGATCGCCAGCACCTCCTTGGTCGAGGAGGTGAGCCACAGTTCGTCGGCGGCGCGCACCTCGTCCTCGAAAATGTCGCGCACCTCGACGGGCAGACCATGCCATGCGGCGAGCTCCAATACGACGTCATAGGTGATGCCAGGCAGCATCAGATGGTTCTTCTGCGGCGCGAGCAAGATGCCATCCTTGACGACGAAGATGTTCGAGGCGGCGCCTTCGGTGAGCACGCCGTCGCGGAACATCACGGTCTCGGCGCAGCCGGCGGCAACGGCCATCTGGCGCAGCAGGCAATTGGCGAGCAGCGAAGTGGCCTTGACGTGACAGCGCAGCCAGCGGAAATCGGCCGCCGAAAGAGCAGCCACCCCTTGCTCGATCTGCGCACGCGCAGGGGTGATGAGCGGCTCGACGAGGCCGAATACCGTCGGCGTGACCGTCTCGGGAAAGGCGTGATTCCTCACCGCCATCGGCCCGCGCGTCACCTGCAGATAGACCGACTGGTCGTCCCATTCGGCGGCGGCGGTCAGTTGACCGACGATCTCGCGCCAGCTCTCGCGCGAATGCGGGTTCTTAAGCGAGATCGCGGCGAGGCTGCGTTCGAGGCGCGCGAGATGTTCGTCGAGCCGAAACGGCCGCCGCGCATAGACGGGGATCACCTCATAGACCCCGTCGCCAAACAGAAAGCCGCGGTCCATCGGCGAGACGCGGGCCTGTGCAAGCGGCAAGAAAGCGCCGTTCAGATAGCAGGTCGTCATTGCTGGAATTTGAGCTTGAGATTGTCCCACAGGCGGCCGAAGAAACCGGCCAGCGGCACGTCGGCGAGCGCGACGAGCGGCTGCTCGCCCCACGGCTGGCCATCGACCGTCAGCTTCAATGTGGCGACGCGATCGCCCTGCCTGACGGGCGCGCGCAGCGGTTGTTGGCTCACCACTTCGAGCTTCAAACGTTCCGGCTGGCTCGCCACCCCTTTCGGCAGGGAAAGTACGAAATCCTGCGCGAAACCAGCGGCGACGGTACCCTCCTTCCCTTGGAACACTTTCAGACGGGTGACCGGCTGTCCCTTGTCGTAGAGCTTGACCGCCTCGAAGGCGCGCGCGCCGTAATGCATCAGCGCCAGCGTTTCCTGCACGCGCGCGTTGTCGGAGGGTAGTCCTACGACGACGGTGGTGAGCCGCCGCACGCCATCGAAACGCGATGCGACCAGGCAAAAGCCCGCCGCTTCGGTATGGCCGGTCTTGACACCGTCGATCGCCGGGTCGAGCCACAGCAGGCGGTTGCGGTTGGCCTGTTTGATCTTGTTCCAGGTGAATTCCTTCACCGCGTAACGTTTGTATTCCTCGGGAAAGTCGCGGATCAACGCGGTGGTCAGGCGGGCGAGATCGACCACCGTCGTCACATGCGCGGGATCGGGCAGGCCCGTGGCATTGACGAAATGCGTGCCGCTCAGCCCAAGCCGCTTCGCCTCGGCATTCATCAGCTGGGCAAAGGCTTCCTCGCTGCCAGCCACGGCTTCGGCCAAAGCTATCGAAGCATCGTTGCCGGACTGGATCACCATGCCGGAGAGCAGTTGATCGACGGTGACCTGCTGATCCGGTGCGATGAACATGCGTGAGCCGGGTGCCTTCCAGGCCTTTTCAGAAACTGGCACGACCTGGTCGAGCTTGAGCCGGCCGTCGCGCAGCGCTCCATAGACGACATAGGAGGTCATGATCTTGGTCAATGAAGCCGGCTCGACCTTCATCTCGGGGTTCGAAGCGGCGAGGATCTGGCCGGTGGTCTGATCCATCAGCAGCCAGGCACGCGCGGCCAGCGGCGGCGGCGGTTCGACGCTCTGGGCGGAGGCGGTCAGGCAAAACAACGAGAACAGAACGAGAAGTAGGCGCATGGTCATTCGATGGCAAAATATGGGTGATAGGTTACAGCATGCAAATGCGGCCAAGTGCTACTGCCGGACGCGGAAAGCCGTGAGTTGGAACCTGGCCTTGAGCAGTTCGGCGATTCGCAGTGCCTCGGCGAGATCGGCCCAGGGGCCGAGCTGCACGCGGTGCACTTCGCCGACGCTTCTGACCACCAGCTTTTCGCCCAGTTCGCCGAGATCGCGTTGCAGTCTGCTCTTCATTGCTTCGGCATTCTCGAGGCTGGCAAAGGCGCCGAGCTGCAGATAATGTCCGCCTTTCTCGACCACGTCGGGCAGCACGCTGGGGGGCTCTTGCGCAGCGCTTGATACGAGGAACGCAAGCGGATCGGCAGCAGCGGCCGAAGCGCTCGGTCCAGTGCTGCCAGCAAGCATAGGCGGCACCTCTCCGGGTACGATGCCCTCGACAAGCACCAGACCGCTGCCATTCTCGATGAGGCCGAGCTTCCAGGCCGCCGCATAGGAAAGATCGATCAACCGATCGTGCAGGAACGGCCCGCGGTCATTGATGCGCACCACCACCGACTTGCCGGCAGCGGCGCCGTCGAGGCGGGTGACGCGCACATAGGACGGAATCGGCAGGGTCGGATGTGCCGCCGTCATCGCGAACATGTCGTAGGTCTCGCCACTCGAAGTCTTCTGGCCGTGATAGCGGCGGCCGTACCAGCTCGCCACGCCCTGTTGTCGGTAGCCGGCCGCAGTGCTCAAGGGGACGTATTCGTGGCCGAACACCGTATAAGGGCGGTTTGCGAAACGGTGCAGGGGTTCCGCGCGCGGCTGGGCATCAGGAATCGCGGCCAGGTCAACCGCAGAGTCGAGCGGGCCGTCGTCGAGATAGTAGCCGCCGCCTTTTTTCGTGACGATGGGTTTTTTGTCACCGAGACTCGGCGCTGGAAAGACGGCACTACCGGGCGCCGGCGGTACTGCGGTGGGCCGGGGGGGCTGCCCACCGCAGGCGGCCAGCAGCAGAAGCGGGAAAAACGACCAACGACGCATCATTTCTGCATCAACATGCGGTTCTTTTCGATCGACATCAGGATACCGATGCCAAAGCACAGCGTCACCAGTGCCGTGCCACCATAGCTGAGCAGGGGCAGGGGCACGCCAACCACCGGCAGGATGCCCGAGACCATGCCCATATTGACGAAGACATAGGTGAAGAAGACTAGCGTCAGCGCGCCGGCGAGCAGACGCGTGAATAGCGTCGGTGCGCGTAACGCGATTTGCAGCCCACGGCCGATCAGCAGCGCATAGACGATCAGCAGCACGACATTGCCGATGAGGCCGAATTCCTCCGACCAGACGGCGAAGATGAAATCGGTGTGCCGCTCGGGGATGAATTCGAGCTGCGACTGCGTGCCCTGCCGCCAGCCCTTGCCGAGCAGACCACCGGAGCCGATCGCGATCATCGACTGGATGATATGGAAGCCCTTGCCCAGGGGATCCTTTTCCGGGTCGAGCAGCATCAAGATGCGGCTTCGTTGATACTCGTGGAGCAGATGCCAGGCAAAGGGCGCCGCGGCAAGTGCCATGCCGAGCAGACCGAAGATCACTTTCCAGGACAGTCCGGCGAGGAAGATCACGTAAAAACCGGCGGCCAACACCAGGATCGCCGTGCCCAGATCGGGCTGGCGGACGATCAGCGCCACCGGCACGATGAGCAGCAGCGTGGCGACAAGCCAGTCATGCCAGCGTAAGCTTCCCTCACGCTTCTGGAAATACCAGGCGAGCACCAGTGGCATCGCGATCTTCATCAGCTCCGACGGCTGCACGCGCATGAAGCCGAGATCGAGCCAGCGCCGCGCGCCTTTCGAGACGTCACCGAACAGTGCGACGGCGACGAGCAGCAGCAGGCCGAGGAGATACACCGGCAATGCGATGTGCATCATGCGCTGCGGCGATAGCTGCGCCATGACGCGCATCACCACCAGCGCCGTAGCGATGTTGAGCGCATGCGCGCCGAGGCGCTCGGGCGAAGCGCTGGCCAGCGCCAGGGTGGCCAGTCCAAGCAGGATCGCGGTAAAACCGAACAGCGGTCCATCGACCGGCGCGACGAGCCTCTGCCAGTAGTTGCGCAACATCACGATCATTCCGCATCCGCCTCGACGGCGGCCTCATCGACCGGCGCCATGCCTTGCGGCAGTTTGCCGAGCAGATAGTAATCGAGCACCTGGCGCGCGATCGGCGCGGCCGCCTGGGCGCCGAAGCCGCCGTTTTCGACCAGCACCGCCAGCGCGATCTTCGGCTGGTCGACAGGGGCGAAGGCGATGAACAGGGCGTGGTCGCGTAAGTGCGCCGCCATCGTCTCGGTCTTGTGCTCGGCCCCCTTGTACGAGAACACCTGCGCCGTGCCAGTCTTGCCAGCCACTTCATAGCCGGCGCCGGCGAAGGCACGCGCTGCCGTACCCTCTTTAGTCACGCCGACCATCGCGCGCTTGATGACATCGATGTGTGCCTGCTTCCAAGGCAGTTTCCTGATCGGCTGCGGCTCGATGAAGCGCTGCTCGCCCGTCTTCGTGTCGGCGATGTAATTGACCAGGTGTGGGCGAAACATCACGCCATTGTTGGCCAGCGTGGCCACGGCCTGGGCGAGCTGGATCGGCGTATAGGCGTTGTAACCCTGACCAATGCCGATCGAGATCGTCTCGCCGGCATACCATTTCTGCTGTTCCGGACGTTTGAAGCGTTTCTTCTTCCATGCCGGCGAAGGCAACACGCCTTCGGCCTCGCCTTCGATGTCGATGCCGGTGCGACTGCCAAGCCCCAGCTCGCTCATGAAACGGGCGATGCTATCGATGCCCATGTCATTGGCGAGGATGTAGTAGTAGGTATCGCAGGAGACGACGATCGACTTGTGCATGTCGACCAGGCCGTGACCGCCTTTTTTGTCATCGCGGAAGAAATGGCCGCCAAAGTTGAATCCGCCGGGATCGACGATGGTCTGTTCGGGGCGGCGCTTGCCATAGTGCAGTGCGGCCAGCGCCATGAACGGCTTGAAGGTCGAGCCCGGCGGATAGGCGCCGTTCAAGGCGCGGTTGATCATCGGCTTGTCGGGCGAATCGTTGAGCGCCTGCCAGTCGGCCGCCGAGATGCCATCGACGAACAGGTTCGGATCATAGTTGGGTACCGAGACCAGCGCGAGCACGCCGCCGGTCGCCGGCTCGATCGCCACCAGCGCGCCGCGCCGGTTGCCGAAAGCCTGTTCGGCGATCTCCTGCAATTTGGTATCCAGGGTCAGCGTCAGGTTGTTGCCAGGTATCGGCGCAACACGCGAGAGTGTCCGCAGCGCATGGCCGCCGGCATCGACCTCGACCTGTTCGAAACCGCTCGTGCCATGCAATTCGAATTCGTAGCGCTGTTCGAGACCCGCCTTGCCGAAAAACTCGGTGCCGCGGTAATTGGCTTCCTGCTCGTTTTCTTCGATGCGCGCGAGGTCCCGCTCGGTGATACGGCCGATGTAGCCGAGCACATGGGACGCGAAGGCGCCCTTCGGATACTGGCGGAACAGGCGCGCTTTGATGTCGACACCGGGAAAACGATAGCGCCGGGCGATGAATCTCGCCACCTCTTCGTCGGAAAGCCGGGTGCGGATCGGCAACGACTCGAAACGCTTGTTTTCTTCCATCAGCTTGCGGAAACGCCTGCGATCCTTCGGCTCGATGCTGATGAACTCCGCCAGCGCGTCGATCGTCGCCTCGAGGTCGGGCACCTGCGCAGGCGTGATCTCCAGGGTATAGGCGGAATAATTGCGCGCCAGCACCTCGCCGTTGCGATCCAGGATCAGGCCGCGGTTGGGCACGATCGGCACCAACGCGATGCGGTTGTCCTCGGCGCGCGTGCGGTAGTAATCGTGCTGGATCACCTGCAACCAGATGAAGCGGCCGAACAACAGTGCGAAACAGGTCAACACCAGGCCGGCCGCGACCGCGATACGGCGGTTGAACTGCTCCAGTCCTTTCTGCGCGTCCTTGAACTGCATCAGATCGGACGCGTCTCGTCACGTTCCACCGGCTGGTATTGCGGCAGCAGCAGGACGACGCTGACTGGATACCAGAGCAGGGTGGCGACGAGGCTGGACAGGAAATAGCCAAGGCCGGGAAACTCCGCGCCACTGAGAAGGCGGATCGACAGCATCACGAGCTGGGTGCCGAACAGCATCGGCAGCACGTGCAACGCCTGCTGCCCCAAGGGAAACCACAGCACGCGTTTCGACCAGCCGGCGGCGAAGAAGGCGAGCAGCACATAGGCGAACGCATGTTGTCCCATCAGGCTGGCCGCGGCGACATCCATCGCCAAACCGAGCACGAAGGCCGCCGCCATGCCCACTTTCAGCGGCTGGTGGATGCACCAGAAACACAGCACCAGCGCCACCCAGTCCGGCACGCCGGGCAGGTGGCCGATTGGAACCAGGTTCAACACGAAGGCAATGAACAAAGACAGGTAAATGAACCAGGTGCGAGCCGGCAGCAGGATGCGGCGCGAGGCATGGGTAGGCTGGATCATTTCTTCGCTCCTTTCGCCTTGCGGCTCTTGCCGGGTTTGATAGGTTCCTCACTCTGCGCCTCGGGAACGCTCGGCACGGGACGCTTGCCGAGCACCAGCACCTGGCCCTGCCGTTCGACCCCGGCCACTGGTATGCATTCGATGCGCGCGAAGGAAATGGCATTGTTGCGATCGATGCTCGATACCCGAGCCACGGGCAGACCCGGCAGATAAACACCATCGAGCCCCGATGTGACAAGCAGATCATCGACTTCGACATCGGCATTGGCAGGCAGAAACTGCAATTCCAGCAGGCCGCGGCCGGCGCCGGCGAGCACGGCGCGCAGGCCGTTGCGTTGGATCTGGACGGGAATCGCCTGGTTCTTGTCGGTCAGCAGAGTCACTTCGCTGGTCAACGCAAAGACGCGCGTCACCTGGCCGATGACACCGAGCTCGTCGATCACCGGCTGCCCGGCTTCGATGCCATGCTGGGCGCCCCGATCGATGACGATGCGGCGTGAAAACGGATCGCGTGTCGCATAGAGGATTTCGGCGGCCCGAGCCGGCACGTCGAGGCGCTCTCGCATCTCGAGCAAGGCGCGCAGACGCCGGTTTTCCTGGGCGAGATGTTCCTCGCGCAACAGCCGGTTGGCCTGGGCGAGCTCGCGGGCGCGCAGCGCCGCGTTTTCCTGCTTGAGGCGCGCCAGGTCGGCGAAATAGCTGCCCGCCTCGCCGGCGCCCATCACCGGTAGCATCACAGCCTGCTGCAACGGCCAGAGCAGCGCGGCGACCGCGGCGCGCGCTGGCTCGAGCAGATGGAAACGCAGATCGGCGACCATCGCCACCAGTGAGAGGGCGAGGAAGAAGACGAGCCGCACCAGCGGGGCCGGTCCGCGCTTGAAGAACGGCGGTAGCCCTTCACCGATGTGACCTGCAGCAGACATCATGGCTGCGGTTTTCTTCCCTGCGTGATGAAATGGAACGACGGCGCAGACACGACGCTACGCCCCAGGCAGACTAGCCAGAACAGGGCTTACTCGCTGGCGAAAATACTGCCGAGTTTGTCCATCTTTTCGAGCGCGATGCCCGAACCACGCACCACACAGGTGAGCGGATCGTCGGCGACGACCACCGGCAGGCCGGTTTCCTCCATCAGCAGACGATCGAGATCGCGCAATAGAGCCCCGCCACCGGTGAGCACCATGCCACGCTCGGCGATGTCGGCGCCCAGTTCCGGCGGCGTTTGCTCGAGCGCGATCTTCACCGCGCCGACGATCTGGTTCAATGGATCGGAGAGCGCCTCGAGGATCTCGTTCGAAGAAATCGTGAAGCTGCGCGGAATGCCCTCGGCGAGGTTGCGGCCCTTGACTTCCAGCTCCTTGACCTCGGAGCCCGGAAAGGCCGAACCGATGGTCTTCTTGATGTGCTCCGCGGTGGTCTCGCCGATCAGCATGCCGTAATTGCGGCGGATGTAGTTGATGATCGCGTCATCGAACTTGTCGCCACCGACGCGCACCGACCCGGCATAGACCATACCGCCCAAGGAAATCACGCCGACTTCCGTGGTACCGCCGCCGATATCGACGACCATCGAGCCGGTGGCATCCGAAACCGGCAAGCCGGCGCCGATCGCGGCAGCCATCGGTTCTTCGATCAGATAGACCTGGGAGGCACCGGCACCCAGCGCCGATTCGCGGATCGCGCGTCGTTCCACCTGGGTCGAGCCGCAGGGCACACAGATGATGATGCGCGGGCTGGGGGAAAACAGCTTCGAATCGTGCACCTTCTTGATGAACTGCTTGAGCATCTGCTCGGTAACGGTGAAGTCGGCAATCACGCCGTCCTTCATCGGGCGGATCGCGGTGATGTTGCCGGGCGTCTTGCCGAGCATCTGCTTCGCGGCAGCGCCGACCGCCTGGATGGTCTTTTTCGCGTTCGGGCCGCCTTCGGTGCGGATCGCGACGACCGAAGGTTCGTCGAGCACGATGCCCTTGCCGCGCACATAGATCAGCGTGTTAGCGGTGCCGAGGTCGATCGCCAGATCGTTGGAGAAATAGGAACGGAGAAAGGAGAACATGGGTGTCCTGAATGTGGAAAGACAGTGCCGCACAGCCAACCAGCACTGCCGAAAAGAACTGTTCATATGATAACCTAACGGGCTTGGCAAGTCCGCACTTGCACCTTTCGGCAACCAAAATTCTTTATAAAACCATGTCCTTGAGCACGGACGACGTCTGCCGCATCGCGCATCTGGCGCGTATCGCCCTCACCGCCGAGGAAATCGCGCACACCCGGGACCAGTTGAACGGCATCCTCGCTTTCGTCGATCAGCTGCAGGCTGTCGACACCCGCGGCATCGTGCCGATGGCCCACGCGGTCGATGTCGTGCAGCGCCTGCGCCAAGACCAGGTCACCGAGACCGACCGGCGTGACGATTTCCTGGCCATCGCGCCCGAAAGCGAGGCCGGCCTGTATCTGGTGCCCAAGGTGATCGAATGATCAATGCCAGTCTGAAGGAACTCTCTGCCGCACTGGCGGAGAAAAAGATTTCCAGCGTCGAACTTACCGGGCTGTTCCTCGCACGCATCGAGAAATTCGGCTCCCAGCTCAACGCCTTCATCACGGTCGATCAGGAGAAAGCGCTCGCCGCCGCACGCGCCGCCGACGCGAAGCTGAAACTCGGCGCTGGCGACACGGCACAACTTTCCCCGTTGTGCGGCATTCCGCTCGCCCACAAGGACATCTTCTGCACCCGCGGCTGGCGCACCACCTGCGGTTCGAAGATGCTGGCCAATTTCGTCTCGCCTTACGATGCCCACGTCGTCGAGAGCCTGGCCAACGCCGGCATGGTGCTGGTCGGCAAATGCAACATGGACGAATTCGCGATGGGTTCGTCGAACGAAACCTCGTTCTTCGGCCCGGTGAAGAATCCTTGGGACATCTCGCGCGTGCCCGGGGGTTCCTCGGGAGGGTCGGCCGCCGCGGTCGCCGCCCGGCTCGTGCCCGCTGCGACCGGCACCGACACCGGCGGCTCGATCCGCCAGCCGGCGGCGCTGTGCGGCATCACGGGTCTGAAGCCGACCTACGGCGTCGTGAGCCGCTATGGCATGATCGCTTTCGCTTCCAGCCTCGACCAGGGCGGGCCGATGGCCAAGTCGGCGGAGGACTGCGCGCTGCTCCTTTCCGCCATGGCCGGGTTCGATCCACGCGATTCGACCTCGCTCGAACGCGCTGCCGAAGACTACACGCGCGATCTCGAACGACCACTCGACGGCCTGACGATCGGTCTGCCGAAAGAGTTTTTCGGCGATGGCATGGCGCCAGGCGTGCGTGCCGCAGTGGAAGCGGCGCTCGCCGAATACCGCAGGCTCGGCGCCTCCCTCGTGGAAGTCTCGCTGCCGAATTCCGGCCTCTCGGTGCCGGCCTATTACGTGATCGCGCCGGCCGAGGCGAGCTCGAACCTGGCGCGTTTCGACGGCGTGCGTTATGGCCACCGCGCCGCCGAATATCGCGACTTGATCGACATGTATGAAAAGACGCGCGCCGAAGGCTTCGGTGCCGAGGTCAAGCGCCGAATACTGATCGGCACCTATGTGCTCTCCCATGGTTACTACGATGCCTATTACCTGAAAGCCCAGCAGGTGCGCCGTCTGATCGCCAACGATTTCACCCAGGCCTTCCAGCACTGCGACGTGATCATGGGCCCCACGGCTCCCGCCACGGCATTCAGGTTCGGCGAAAAGAGCAGCAATCCGGTCGAAATGTATCTGTCGGACATCTTCACGATCGCCGTCAATCTCGCCGGTCTGCCGGCGATGTCGATCCCTTGCGGCTTCGACCAGGGGCTGCCGGTCGGCTTGCAGATCATCGCGCCGTGGTTTGCCGAAGCCCGCCTGCTCAACGTCGCCCATCGCTTTCAAATGACGACCGACTGGCATCGGCGCGCGCCGGAGGGCTTCCTATGAAGTGGGAAGTCGTGATCGGGCTGGAAACTCATGTCCAGCTGATGACCCGTTCAAAAATCTTCTCCGGCGCCTCGACCGCCTTCGGCGCCGAGCCGAACCGGCAGGCCTGCGCCGTCGACATCGCCCTGCCCGGTGTGCTGCCGGTATTGAACCGCGCGGCGGTGGTCTGTGCGATCAAGTTTGGACTCGCCGTGGGCGGCCATATCGCGGAACGCTCTATCTTCGCCCGCAAGAACTATTTCTATCCCGACCTGCCGAAGGGCTACCAGATCAGCCAGTATGAGACGCCCGTGGTCAGCGGCGGGGGCCTGACGATCCGGATCGGCGCTCAGGAGAAATTCATCCGCCTGACCCGCGCCCATCTCGAAGAGGATGCCGGCAAGAGTCTGCACGAGGATTTCCACGGCAAGACCGGCATCGACCTGAACCGCGCCGGCACGCCGCTTTTGGAAATCGTCTCCGAGCCCGACATGCGCTCTGCCGCCGAGGCGGTCGCCTATGCGAAAGCCCTGCATACGCTGGTGACCTGGATCGGCATCTGCGACGGCAACATGCAGGAGGGCAGTTTCCGTTGCGACGCGAACGTTTCGGTGCGGCGACCCGGTGGGCCGTTGGGCACGCGCCGCGAGATCAAGAACCTCAATTCCTTCCGCTTCCTCGAACAAGCCATCGCATACGAAATCCAATGGCAGATCAACGAACTCGAGGAAGGCCGTGCGATCGAGCAGGCCACCGTGCTGTTCGACCCGGACACGGGCGAGACCCGTGCGATGCGCACCAAGGAAGAGGCGCACGATTACCGCTATTTCCCCGATCCCGATCTGTTGCCGCTGGAGATCAAACCGGACTGGATCGCCGAAGTAGAAGCCGGCATGCCCGAGCTGCCGCAGGCGATGCAGGCGCGCTTCCAGTCCGATTACGGCCTGTCTGCCTATGACGCCGCCCAGCTCGTCGCCACGCGTGAGACCGCTCGCTATTTCGAGTCGGCCGTCGCCGCCGCCGGCAAGGAGAATGCGAAGCTGTGCGCGAACTGGGTGATGGGGGAACTCGCGGCACGGCTCAACAAGAGCGAAACGCCGATCGAAGCGGTCCCTGTTTCGGCAACCCAACTGGCGGGCATGATCCGCCGTATCGCCGACGGCACGCTGTCGTCGAAACTCGCCAAGGAAGTTTTCGAAGCGCTCTGGAACGGTGAAGGGGAAGATGCCGACGCGATCATCGCCGCGCGCGGCCTGAAACAGGTTTCTGACGCGGCCGCGATCGAGCCGATCATCGACCAGGTCATTGCCGCAAACCCGAAATCGGTCGAGGAGTTCCGCGCTGGTAAGGAAAAGGCCATGAACGCCTTGGTCGGCCAGGTGATGAAGGCCACCCAGGGCAAGGCCAATCCGCAGCAGGTCAATGACCTGCTCAGAAAGAAACTCGGCGCTGACTGAGCGGCACCCTGGCTAGGGGGCCTTCTTGGCCGCTTTGCCGGTGAGCTGCAGGAAGCGTTCCCGAGCCACGGCGAACCGTTCGCGCACCGCGGCGATGTCCCGCTCCATCTGCTCGAGCAGCTGCCGCTGGCTGACGATCTCGCGCTCGTTTTCTTCGATCTGCTTCTTAAGCTGGGCCGGCATCGGTTTCTTGAGGTAGAACTCCTTCTCGTCGTCGAGCTTCTTCTGCTTGGCGAGCGCCGCTTCGAGGCGGTGTTTCGCCTGTGCGGCGTTTTTCTCGATGTCGGTGATCGCCCGATCGCGCGCGGCATCGAGCTCTTCGACGCTGGTGAAGCTGTCGAGCAGCGCCCGATCCTTGCGCGCCCGTTCGGCGGCCTTTCTTTCCTCTTCCTTCTTGCGCACCGCTTCGGCTTCGCGCGCCGCACGCTGCTCGGCGGTCAGCGGCGCCTCGACCGTCTTGCTCGTGCCACCTTTGAGGTAGATGATCTTTGCCCGGTTGTTGCACGCTGCCGGCGGCGGGTCGCCGCAAATACGCTTGCCCTCGACATCACAGCAGACGATGTTTGCCATCGCGGGCATCGCCAGTCCCAGACCGACCGCAAGCCACCAGAAACGGGGTTCAATCGACACCATACGTCTCCCGATAGCGGCGCACGGCCGCGAGATTTTCTTCCAGCGCCGGCTGACCGGCCAGATAATTGATCAGATCAGTCAGGCGGGCCACGGCGATCACCGGGATACCGAGCTGCCGTTCGACTTCCTGCACCGCAGACAGTGTCCCCTGGCCGCGCTCCTGACGATCCAGCGCGATCACGACGCCGGCCGGCGTCGCACCGCCGGCACGGATGATCTCGACCGACTCGCGCACCGAGGTGCCGGCTGAAATCACATCATCGACGATCAGCACGCGGCCGGCAAGCGGTGCGCCGATCAATGCCCCCCCTTCGCCGTGATCCTTGGCTTCCTTACGGTTGAACGCGAACGGCAGATTGCGGCCGCGCTCGGCCAGCTTGATCGCCACCGCCGCCACCAGTGGAATACCCTTGTAGGCGGGGCCGAACAGCATGTCAATGTCCAATTTGCTGGTCAGGATCGCACGTGCATAGAAATCCGCCAAGCGCGCGAGCGATGCACCATCATTGAACAAACCGGCATTAAAAAAATAAGGTGACAGCCGGCCCGCCTTGGTTTTGAACTCGCCAAAACGCAGCACACCCTTTTCGCAGGCGAAAGCGATAAAGTCGCGACTGAAATCGTTTATCGCGCACATCATTGGGTTATTCTACATGTTGAAAATCGTCACGCTGAATCTCAATGGCGTCCGTTCCGCGGTCAAGAAGGGCTGGCTCGACTGGCTCGCCCGTCAGGATGCCGACGTCGTCTGCGTCCAGGAACTGAAGGCGCAGGCCGCCGACCTTTCCGACGCCGAATACCATCCGGACGGCTACCACGGCTATTTCCATTTCGCCGAGAAAAAAGGCTACAGCGGCGTGGGGCTCTTCACCCGTCATCCGCCCCAGCGCGTCAGCGAAGGGATCGGCGTGGCCGAATTCGATGCCGAAGGCCGTTATTTGCGCTGCGACTGGCCGGGACTGACGGTGATCTCACTCTACGTGCCTTCGGGTTCGTCTTCTGAGGAACGCCAAGCCGCCAAGTTCCGCTTCCTCGATGTTTTCTACCCGCATCTGGCGGCTTTGCGCGATGAAGCGCGCCGGACTGGCCGCGAGTTCGTGATCTGCGCCGACTGGAACATCGCACCGACCGAAAAGGATTTGAAGAACTGGAAATCGAACCAGAAAAACTCCGGCTTCCTGCCCGAAGAGCGCGCCTGGATCGCGCGCGTCACCCATGATCTCGGCTGGATCGACGTCTATCGCCGGCTCTATCCGGAGGCCGAAGGCGAAGGCTACACCTGGTGGTCGAACCGCGGTCAGGCGTGGGCAAAAAACGTCGGCTGGCGCATCGATTACCAGCTCGCCACGCCGGGCATCGCCGCCCGGGCGCAGTTTGCCGAGGTTTTCAAGGCGGCGCGTTTTTCCGATCATGCACCCTTGACTATCGGATATGCTTGGCCATAGTTGAAATAAATAGGGAATGATGCCAGGCTGTGCGACAATGAAACCTGTACCCCTCATCTCAAGGAGCCCAAAAATGACTGAAATGACCGAAGTCAGCAAAGACAAACTGATCGCCGATTTCAAGGTGGTGGTCGCCGATGCCGAAGAGCTGCTGCGCGCCACCGCAAGCCAGGCGGGGGACAAGGCCGCCGATCTGCGCGCCCGCATCCAGAGTCGTCTCGCCGACGCGAAGGTGCACATCGCCGAAGCCGAGGCCGCATTGGTCGACAAGGCCAAACAGGTCGGCAAGGCGGCCGACAACTATGTGCAGGACAATCCGTGGCGTGCCGTCGGCATTGCCGCCGGTTTCGGTTTCCTCCTCGGCCTGCTGATCGGGCGGCGCTGATGCGCTCGTACGCGACGCGTGTCTAAAGTTTCTCCTGGGCTGCTTGCCTCGCTGCGTGGTCTGGCGACGAGCGGCATCGCACTGATCCGCACCCGTCTCGAGCTCCTCAAGGTCGAAGCCGAAGAGGAGATCGGACGGATTACCGGTCTGTTGCTGTGGGGTATGGCGGCCGTATTGTGCAGCGTGGTGGGCCTTGCCTTCCTCGGCGTATTCCTCACCGTGCTGCTGTGGGACAGCCACCGGGTGCTGGCGCTGGGTATCTTCACCGCGCTGTTCCTCGTCGCCGCAGGCATCGCGATCGCAGTGACGCTGCGCCTGGTGCGCCAAGGCTCGCGGCTGTTCTCCGCCAGTCTCGCGGAGCTTGAGCGCGATAGTGCGGCGTTGCGTGTGGAAGACCCTGCGCAATGAGAAGTTCGCTTGAACTTGCATTGGAGAAGCAGCGCCTGCAACTCGAGGCGGCGAGCCAGCGCCTGGCTCTGGGTGAACACCTCCGGCATCTCGACCCGTTGTTCGGTGTCGCCGATCGTCTCCACGAAGGGGTGCGCTGGGCAACACATCATCCGGCCATCGTTGCCACGGCCGTAGCGCTGATCGCCGCACTGCGCCCACGCACACGGCGCTTTTTGTGGCGCTGGGGGAAACGCGCCTTCCTCGCCTGGCAGTTCTGGCGGGCAAACTTTGCTCCTGCCGCATCCATATCAGACAAAAACAAGCCAGAGAAGGTCCTCTGGCGCCTGGCAAAACTGGGCGCTTCACGCTAGGCCCATCTTTCACTTCAGCATTTTCTTATACTCAATCTGGGGCATAGGCGAGGGGGGATTGTTCTACCGCCCATCGCCGACCTCTGGCCACCCACCGTCAATGAAACGCAGGCGGTTGCGGTCGGCCCCTAAGGCGTTCCACGCTAAGGCAGCTGTCCGTTCCAGTGCCACTTTTGTCTTTATAACAAGATCGAAGGTGCTTACCAGCGCTATCGCGATCCGGTCGAGGTCGCGAAAGAAGTCGAGACGCTCAACAAGGAGTATGGCATCCGGCATATCTGGTTTACCGATGCCCAGTTCTGTTCGACCCGGCGCAGCATGGCGCATGCCGAAGCAATCCTCGACGAAATGCTCGCCCGTGGCGTCAGGGTGCGCTGGACAGGCTATCTGCGTCTGAACTACCTCACGCCGGAAATCGCGCGCAAGATGATCGCCTCCGGCCTGGAAAGCCTCGATCTGTCATTCACCGGCTCACAGGAGATGATCGACAGCCTGACGCTCGGCTACGAGCTCGATCAGCAGATGCGCGCCTTCCGCTACTTCAAGGAGGCGATGGACGCGGAACACGCCGATCTGAAGGTCAAGCTCTATCTGCCGCTCAATGGGCCGGGGGAGACGCCGGCGACGCTGCGCGCGACGCTGGCGCGCATCGAGGAGCTCTATGCGCTGTTCGGCCGCGAGAACGTGCTGCCGTTCATCTTCTTCATCGGCGTCCAGCCCAATACCCCGGTCGAGAAACGGCTGATCGCCAGTGGTGATCTGCCCAGAGGTTACGATCCGCTCACCATCAACCCCTTCATCATCAAGAAGCTGCTCTATAACCCGCCACCGCTGGGCCGCCTGATCGGCCGTGCCTATCTCCGTGCGCTCGCCCATTCGAGCAAGATGGACGACACCGCCGGCGAATACGTCGGCCGCGCCACGATGGCGCTCCTCGAGCGGGAACTGCCTGACGTCGAGGCAGCCAGCAAAAAACCGAAACTGTTCTGGATCCTGCCCGCTTCCGGCAGGCCGTGAAAAGGGTCGCGCCTGCCCCGCAGCTTATAATCGTCCGTGGTGGGCCGTTAGCTCAGTCGGTCAGAGCAGGCGACTCATAATCGCTTGGTCGCAGGTTCGAGCCCTGCACGGCCCAGCCCCTCCACTGTCACGGGTAACAGCTGCATGACTGCCGAGCGAGGCTCTCCCTCTTCACAGGCTAGCAGCGCCGACGCGCTAAAGCGCCTCTGTGCGCGTCTCGATGACGAGATCGCCACGCAGCAGGGCGTGGAAAGACGGCTGGCGGCGCTGATGACGGCCTATGCCCGTTTCGTCCCGCCGCAACTGATCGAACTGCTCGGCAAGGAAAGCATCCTCGACGTCGACTGGGGCAATCAGGTCGAGAAGAAAATGACCATCCTGTTTGCCGACATCCGCGACTTCGCCACGTTGTCGGAACGGCTCTCGCTGCAGCAGTGCTTCGATTTCATCAATGCCTTCCTCTCCTTCATGGAGCCGGTGGTGCTCGATCATGGCGGCTTCATCGACAAATACATCGGCGACTCGGTGATGGCGTTGTTTGCTTCGCGCGGTGATGATGCGCTGCAGGCCGCGCTGGGTATGCTGCGCGAACTCGAGCGTTTCAATACCTCGCGCGCGACCGGGAACACCGGTCTGCCGGGAGGCCAGAGGCATCAGCCGATCCGCATCGGCATTGGTCTGAACTCCGGGCTGCTGATGCTCGGCGTCGTTGGTGGCAGGAAACATATGGAATTCACCGTGATCGGCGATACAGTCAATCTCGCCGCCCGCGTCGAGACGCTGACCAAGACCTGGCAGACACCGGTCCTCATCACCCAACATACGCTGAACAGCATCCGCGATCCCGCCGTTTTCTCGATCCGCTTCATCGACCGCGTGCGCGTGCGCGGCAAGCATCTCGCACAATCGATCTATGAAGCCTTCGATGCCGATCCGGCGCCGCTCAAGGCCGCGAAACTGAAAAGCCTCGATCTTTTCGAGGAGGCGCTCGCCCATTACCATTTCCGCCGTCTCGACGAAGCGCA
>CAYZII010000008.1:0-47293 GCA_964478415.1 uncultured Methyloversatilis sp. | reverse complement strand
CGCGAAGGCGGCCGCACCGTCGGCGCCGGCGTCGTCGCAAAAATCATCGAGTAAGGTATTGCCTTTTTCCTGAAAGGGCGGGATAATCCCGCCCTTCATTTTGGGTCAGGGCTGGCTTAAACGTTCTTTAAGGAAGCTTACATGCAGAATCAAAAAATTCGTATCCGCTTGAAGGCGTTCGATTATCGTCTGATCGATCAGTCGGCGCTCGAAATCGTGGATACTGCAAAGCGTACCGGAGCTGTGGTTCGCGGGCCTGTTCCCCTGCCTACGCGGATCGAGCGATTCAACATTCTGCGTTCCCCGCACGTCAATAAAACCTCTCGCGACCAGTTTGAAATCCGGACGCATTTGCGTCTGATGGATATCATCGACCCGACGGACAAGACGGTCGATGCCCTGATGAAGCTGGATCTGCCCGCGGGCGTCGATGTCGAGATCAAGTTGCAATGAAGGACGCGCGCAGCACGGTAGTAGAAGCGAATCTCGCAGTTCCTGGTTTTTGAAACGGCCCGGCCAATCGTAGCCGGATATAGGAGAAAAACATGAGTCTAGGTCTTGTCGGTCGCAAGGTCGGCATGACGCGCATCTTTACCGAGGATGGGGTGGCCGTTCCGGTAACGGTGCTCGATGTGTCGAGCAATCGTATCGCTCAGATCAAAAAGCCCGAAACAGACGGCTATTCAGCTGTCCAGGTTGCTTTTGGCAGGCGCAAACCTTCTCGGGTGAACAAGCCCGCGGTGGGGCACTTCGCCAAGGCTGGCATCGAGGCCGCTTCCTCTTTGGTCGAATTCCGTGTCGAAGCAGACCAATTGCCCGGGATCAAGACGGGTGACTCCTTGGATGTATCTCTTTTCTCGGTGGGGCAGCGTGTCGATGTGTCGGGTATAACGATCGGCAAAGGGTTTGCCGGTTCGATCAAGCGTCACAATTTCAGTTCCAATCGGGCGTCTCACGGCAACTCGGTGTCGCATAATTCCCCGGGCTCGATCTCGATGGCCCAGGATCCGGGGAGGGTTTTCCCCGGAAAGCGCATGGCTGGTCATTTGGGAAATGTGAAAAGGACCGTCCAGAATCTGGAAATCGTGCGTGTGGATGCGGATCGCCAGTTGCTGATCGTCAAGGGGGCGGTGCCGGGAGCGCGCGGTAGTCAGGTTTTGGTGCGTCCCGCTGTCAAGTTGGCGGCGGCTTCAAAGTAAGAGGTCCTTATGGAACTTAAAGTCATCAACGAAGAGGGCCAGGCGGGAGCCACGATAAGTGCCTCGGATGGGCTGTTCGCCCGGGATTACAATGAGTCTTTGGTTTATCAGTTGGTCGTTGCCTATCAGGCCAATGCACGTACAGGCAATAGGGCCCAGTTGAATCGGGCTGAGGTGCGCCACAGCACGAAAAAACCATGGCGTCAGAAAGGCACTGGTCGGGCGCGGGCGGGCATGACCTCCAGCCCGTTGTGGCGTGGGGGCGGAAGAATTTTCCCCAACAGCCCTGATGAAAACTTTTCGCAAAAAATCAACAGGAAAATGTATCGCGCGGGGATCGCGGCGATTCTTTCCCAGTTGGTCAGGGAAGATCGTCTGGCAGTCGTGGATGAATTCCAGGTGACTGCACCAAAGACGCGGCTTGCTGCAGACAAGCTCAAGAAAATGGGTCTCGATGCGGTGTTGCTGGTCACCGATGATCTGAATGAAAACCTGGTGCTGGCTACGCGCAATCTTCCCAACGTGCTTGTCCTGGAACCTAAGCATGCCGATCCGGTTTCCCTGATCCGCTTCCCACGGGTGTTGCTGACGAAAGGTGCTGTATCCAAACTTGAGGAGATCTACGCATGAACAAGCTGGGATACAGTCAAGAGCGCTTGATGCAAGTGCTGGTGGCACCGCAGATTTCAGAAAAGGCGACCATGCTCGCCGATAAGGCGAATCAAGTCGTTTTCCTTGTCGCGCCTAACGCCACCAAACCCGAGATCAAGGCGGCGGTCGAGACGCTTTTCAATGTGAAAGTCAGCGCCGTTCGGGTTGCCAACACGAAAGGAAAGATCAAGCGTTTTGGTCGGCTGAGCGGGCGGCGCAGCAATGTTCGTAAGGCTTTCGTGTCCCTGATGCCAGGTCACGAGATCAATTTTGCAGAAGGAATTGCATAATGGCCGTCATCAAAGTCAAGCCGACATCCGCGGGCCGGCGTGCTCTCGTCAAGGTAGTCAACACAGAACTTCATCGGGGCAGTCCGTTGCCGGCCCTGACGGAGAAAAAGACAAGCAAGGCGGGGCGTAACAATCATGGCCACATCACCACCCGCCATAAGGGGGGTGGTCACAAGAAGCTTTACCGAATCATAGACTTCAGGCGCAACAAGGATGGCGTGGCTGCAAAGGTCGAACGTTTGGAATATGACCCGAACCGTTCAGCCAGCATTGCGTTGCTTTGCTATGCAGACGGGGAAAGGCGCTATATCATCGCTCCGCGTGGGATCTCGGTCGGTCAAGAGGTGATGAGCGGGCCCGAGGCTCCGATCAAGACCGGCAACGCATTACCGATCCGCAATATTCCGGTCGGCAGCACGATTCACTGTATTGAGCTGCAGCCGGGCAAGGGTGCGCAAATGGCGCGCGCCGCCGGGTCTTCTGCGCAACTGTTAGCCAGAGAGGGTGCCTATGCACAGGTACGTTTGCGCTCTGGTGAAATCCGTCGCGTGCATATCGACTGCCGCGCCACAATCGGTGAGGTTGGTAATGAGGAGCATAATCTCCGCAAGATCGGCAAAGCTGGGGCGAATCGTTGGCGTGGTATTCGGCCGACGGTGCGTGGTGTCGCGATGAACCCGATCGACCACCCCCATGGCGGCGGCGAGGGTCGTACTGGCGAGGGTCGGGTGCCAGTCAGCCCCTGGGGTCAGCCCACGAAGGGATATCGTACCCGCTCCAATAAACGTACCGATGCGATGATCGTTCAGCGCCGTCACAAGCGATAAGAGGTGATCAATAATGGCTCGTTCTATCAAAAAAGGCCCTTTCGTCGATGATCACCTTCTCAAGAAGGTGGAGGCTGCGCGTGCAGCGAATGACAAGCGACCCATCAAGACATGGTCGCGTCGATCGACGATCGTGCCTGAATTTATTGGACTGACTATCGCCGTGCACAATGGCAAGCAGCATATTCCGGTCTATGTGTCAGAAAACATGATCGGCCACAAGCTGGGTGAATTCGCCCTCACGCGCACTTTCAAGGGGCATGCGGCTGGCAAGAAGGCGGCGAAGAAGTGAAGGATACGACCATGGAGACAAATGCAGTACTGCGAGGTGTGCGGCTCTCGGCTCAGAAAGGCCGCCTAGTTGCGGACCTCGTGCGCGGGAAAACTGTCGATCAGGCTTTGAGCATTCTGGCGTTCACCCCGAAGAAGGGTGCCGCCATCGTCAAAAAGGTGCTCGAGTCAGCCATAGCCAATGCAGAGCACAATGACGGTGCGGACATCGACACATTGAAGGTGACGCGCATCCACGTAGAACAAGGACCAGTGTTGAAGCGATTTACTGCCCGAGCCAAGGGTCGTGGCAATCGAATCAGCAAACAGACTTGTCACATCTACGTGACGGTCGGTGATTAAGGAACGAGCATGGGACAAAAAATTCATCCGGTCGGTTTTCGCCTCTCTGTCACGCGTGATTGGTCATCCCGCTGGTTTGCCAATTCAAAAGTATTCCCAACGATGCTGCGTGAAGACATCGCGGTGCGCGATTATCTCAAGAAGAAGCTAGCCCATGCTTCGGTCGGACGCGTCGTCATCGAACGTCCTGCCAAGAATGCGCGTGTCACTGTGCATAGTGCGCGACCTGGCGTGGTTATCGGGAAAAAGGGTGAGGATATCGAGCTTCTCAAGCAGGATCTGCAGCGCCGCATGGGCGTTCCGGTGCATGTCAGTATCGAAGAGATCCGCAAGCCGGAGATCGATGCACAGCTGATTGCTGATTCGATCGCTCAGCAACTGGAAAAACGGATCATGTTTCGCCGAGCCATGAAACGCGCCATGCAAAATGCGATGCGGCTGGGGGCTCAGGGCATCAAGATCATGAGCTCGGGCCGCTTGAATGGTGCGGAGATCGCGCGCACTGAATGGTATCGCGAGGGGCGGGTGCCACTGCATACACTGCGGGCGGACATCGATTACGGCTTTTCCGAAGCGAAGACGACCTATGGCGTGATCGGCATCAAGGTTTGGGTTTTCAAGGGCGAAATGACAGCACGCGACGAGGCTGCGACCCCTGCCGTACCCGAGCGGCCGGAAGAACCCGCCGTGAGGCGTCCCCGACGTGCGACCAAGACCAAAGATAGTGGCACCGCCGTTGAAGCCGAAGCGAAAACAGCCACAGCTAAGTCTGCAAAGAAGTCTGAAGCTCAGCCAGCGGAAACCAAGGCCGGAAGTGAAGCACCCAAAACTGCGGCAAAACGGGTGCGCAAATCGTCTGCTGCCCAGGCTCCTGCCGGTAAAGAAGTCAAGGAGTGATTGTTATGCTGCAACCTGCACGAAGAAAATATCGCAAAGAGCACAAGGGTCGCAATACCGGCCTGGCTTCGCGCGGAGCAAAAGTCAGTTTTGGTGAATATGGTCTCAAGGCGATCAGCCGAGGCCGGCTGACTGCACGGCAGATCGAGGCGGCCCGCCGTGCGATGACGCGGCATATCAAACGTGGTGGGCGAATCTGGATCAGGATCTTTCCCGACAAGCCCATCTCGAAGAAGCCTGCCGAAGTCCGGATGGGTAATGGGAAAGGCAACCCTGAATACTGGGTCGCGGAAATCCAGCCTGGCAAAGTGCTCTATGAAATGGACGGCGTGGACGAGGCGCTGGCGCGCGAGGCATTTGCACTTGCTGCTGCAAAATTGCCCATTTCCACGACCTTTGTAACACGTCACTTGGGATGAGCGATGAAAGCAAGTGAATTGAGGATGAAGAGCGTGGAAGAGCTCGCTAAGGAGCTCATCGAGCTACGCAAGGCCCAGTTTTCGCTGCGCATGCAATTGTCGACACAGCAATCGAACAATACTGCTCAGCTCGGCAAGTTGCGCAAGGATGTGGCGCGTGTCAAAACCATTCTGCGAGAAAGGGCTGCGGCCAAATGAGCGAGAATAAGCCAATGCGTCGGACTCTTGAAGGCCGTGTGGTAAGCGACAAGATGCAGAAAACCGTCACGGTTCTGGTCGAGCGTCGCGTCAAACATCCTGTAATCGGGAAGGTCATAACTCGTTCGAAGAAATACCACGCACATGTCGAGGGTATTGTTGCCCACACCGGTGACTTGGTGCAGATCGAGGAGTGTGCCCCGATCTCCAAAACCAAGGCCTGGCGAGTGAGACGGGTGATCGAGAAATCTGCGTAAAGATTTGTTGACAGAGGCGAGGGGGCGGATATAATCCGCCCTTTTCGAAATTCCGGTAGGCATCTACCGATCCATGTTCCCCATCGTTGCGGGGGTCCAAAACTGACTGCGTCTGACATGGGCGCAGGAGAAGTTGGAGATAAATATGATCCAAATGCAAACTCGGCTCGATGTTGCCGACAATACGGGTGCGCGCTCGGTGATGTGTATCAAGGTCATGGGTGGATCCAAACGTCGCTATGCAGGGATCGGCGATATCATTAAGGTGAGCATCAAGGATGCGGCACCACGGGGTCGCGTGAAAAAAGGTGAAGTTTATAACGCCGTTGTGGTCAGGACGGCGAAGGGCGTGCGGCGCCAGGATGGATCGTTGATCCGTTTTGACAATAATGCAGCGGTGCTCCTGAACAACAAACTCGAGCCGATCGGCACGCGCATTTTCGGTCCAGTCACCCGGGAGCTGCGCACCGAGCGTTTCATGAAAATTGTTTCGCTGGCCCCGGAAGTTTTGTGAGCGGGCATTGCGAACTAGGAGCATAGAGATGAAAAAAATCCGGAAAGGCGATGAAGTCATCGTCATCGCGGGCCGCGACAAAGGGCGGCGTGGTACCGTGATGCAGTGCCTGGCCAATGATCGTGTGATCGTAGGTGGAGTTAATCGCGTCAAGAAGCATACCCGTCCAAACCCGATGAAAGGCCAGCCGGGCGGAATCCTCGAGAAGGAAATGCCGATCCACATTTCCAATGTGGCGTTGTTCAATCCCGCTACGCAGAAAGCTGATCGGGTTGGCTTCAAGGTGCTGGAAGACGGCACCAAAGTGCGGATATTCAAGTCAACCGGTGAACAGGTCAAGGCGTAAGGAAGACTCCATGGCACGCTTGCAAGAGTTTTATCGAAAGGAAGTGGTTCCCCAGCTCCGGAAGCAGTTCAACTATGCCTCTATCATGGAGGTGCCGCGCATCACCAAGATCACGTTGAACATGGGGGTGGGTGAGGCTGTAGCCGACAAGAAGGTTCTGGAAAACGCAGTCGCCGATCTGAGCAAAATTGCGGGTCAAAAGCCTGTGGTGACAAAGGCGCGTAAGGCGATTGCCGGCTTCAAGATTCGCGAGGGCTACCCGATCGGCTGCATGGTGACATTGCGCGGTGCGCGTATGTATGAATTTCTCGATCGCCTCATCAATGTCGCCATCCCCCGCATCCGTGACTTTCGTGGTATTCCAGGCAACAAAGGATTCGATGGGCGCGGAAATTACAACATTGGCGTCAAAGAACAGATCATTTTCCCTGAAATCGAATATGACAAAATCGATGCGTTGCGGGGGATGAACATCAGCATCACCACAACGGCCAAATCCGATGCGGAGGCAAAGGCTTTGCTTTCAGCATTCAAATTCCCATTCAAGAATTGAGTGACTTATGGCGAAACTGGCACTTAAAAATCGTGAAGCGAAGCGGGCCCGGCTCGTGGAAAAGTATGCAGCCAAGCGTGCCGAGCTGAAGGCAATCATCAACAATGCCAAGCTCAGTGATGAGGAGCGCATGCAAGCGCGTCTGAGCCTGCAATCGCTGCCGCGCAATTCGAGCCCGGTGAGGCAGCGCAATCGCTGTGCCCTGACCGGGCGGCCGCGTGGTGTTTTCAGAAAGTTCGGCTTGTGCCGCAACAAACTTCGGGAGATTGCCATGCGTGGTGAAGTCCCGGGAATGATCAAGGCCAGCTGGTAAGGAGCCGATCATGGGTATGAGTGATCCGATCGCCGACATGCTAACGCGCATCCGGAATGGACAGATGGCCGAAAAGCTCGCTGTCACGATGCCTTCCTCGAAAATCAAGGAGGCCATAGCCAAGGTGTTGCGTGAGGAAGGTTATATCGAAGATTATGCAGTGCGCAAAGAAGGGGCTAAGGCAGAGCTTGATATCAAGCTCAAGTATTATGCCGGCCGGCCGGTCATCGAGCGGCTGGAACGTGTGTCGCGTCCCGGCTTGCGCGTGTATCGTGGCAAGGAAGACTTGCCCAAGGTCATGAATGGTCTGGGTATCGCCATCGTCTCCACCCCGAAAGGTGTGATGACGGACCGTAAAGCACGCAGCGTCAATGTTGGCGGTGAAGTGCTGTGCATTGTGGCGTAAGGAGTTAACGATGTCTCGCATCGCCAAGAATCCGGTTGTTCTCCCCAAGGGGGTGGAAGTGCTCATGACCGGTGAGCAAATTACTGTCAAAGGACCTTTGGGGGCGCTGACCCAGGCCATTCTGCCTTCCGTCGAGGTTCGCGTGGAGGATGGCAGCATCCGTTGCGCTGCAGTGAAGGGAAGGCCAGAGGCATCAGCGATGTCGGGTACGATGCGTGCGCTGCTGAACAACATGGTGATCGGTGTCACCCGTGGGTTCGAGAAGAAGCTGACTCTCGTGGGTGTGGGTTACAAGGCGCAGGCGCAAGGCAGTAAGGTCACTCTTTCGTTGGGATTTTCCCATCCGGTGGTCCATGAGATGCCCAGCGGCATCAAGGTCGAAACGCCTACGCAAACCGAGATACTCGTCAAGGGTATAGACAAGCAATTGGTCGGGCAGGTGGCCGCCGAGTTGCGTGCTTACCGCGCTCCCGAACCTTATAAGGGCAAGGGTATCCGCTATGCGGATGAAGTCGTCACAATCAAGGAGACCAAGAAGAAGTGATTCTTCTTATCGCAGATATTAAGGGCTACTCATGAACAAAAAAGAATCTCGGCTGCGCAGGGCGCGCAAAACCCGCGCCAAGATCGCAGAGCTGAAGATTGCACGTTTGTGCGTCCATCGCTCGAACTGTCATATCTACGCACAGGTCTATTCGGGTGACGGCAATCAGGTTCTGGCTGCCGCGTCTACGCTAGAGCCTCAAATTCGTTCGACATTACCCAATGGCGGCAATGTCGAGGCTGCCAAAGCAGTTGGCAGGCTGATTGCAGAGCGGGCCCTGGCCAAGGGTGTTCAGGAGGTGGCCTTTGACCGTTCCGGCTTCAAATATCATGGGCGCGTAAAAGCCTTGGCAGAAGCGGCTCGTGAAAACGGGCTCAAGTTCTGATGTCGGGCAACGTTGGTTGAGAGAGCAAACTATGGCGAAACCGCAGAGCAGGAAACAGCAGCAAGCCACAGAAGAACGCGATGATGGCTTGCGTGAAAAGATGGTCGCGATCAATCGCGTCACCAAGGTCGTCAAAGGTGGCCGGATTCTCGGCTTCGCTGCGCTGACCGTGGTTGGTGATGGTGATGGCGGTATCGGGATGGGCAAAGGCAAGGCCCGCGAAGTCCCTGTCGCAGTACAAAAGGCAATGGATGAGGCACGTCGCAAACTCACCAAGGTCAGTCTCAATCACGGTACGTTGCATCACCCCGTGGTAGGGAAACACGGTGCGACCAAGGTGTTGATGTCACCGGCAGCAGCCGGTACCGGTGTCATTGCCGGCGGTCCGATGCGAGCGGTATTCGAAGTGATGGGTATCACCGATGTCGTTGCCAAGGCAATCGGATCCACCAATCCCTACAACCTCGTGCGTGCCACCATCAAAGGTTTGATGGCAATGAGCACACCGGCAGAAATTGCTGCCAAGCGTGGCAAGACGGTGCAGGAAATCCTGGAGGCCTGAGTATGAGCGCAAGGAAAATCAAGATCAGGCTGATCAGGAGCCTGATCGGCACCAAGCAGGATCACCGCGCGACGATCCGTGGTCTCGGTCTTCGCCGTCTCAATCAAGTCCGCGAGCTCGAGGACACGCCAGCCATCCGCGGCATGCTCAACAAGGTTGCCTACTTAGTGAAGTGTGAAGGATAAGCGATGCGTCTCAATAACCTGAAACCGGCTCCTGGCGCCAAACGGGCAGGAAAGCGTGTCGGCCGTGGCATCGGCAGCGGTCTGGGGAAGACGGCTGGCCGTGGTCACAAAGGTCAGAAATCTCGTGCGGGTGGTTTTCATAAAGTCGGCTTCGAAGGCGGTCAGATGCCTTTGCAGCGTCGTCTGCCCAAGCGCGGTTTTGTTTCCCTCGCTGCTGGACGCTGCGCCGAAGTGCGTTTGTCCGATCTCGAGAAACTTCCTGTCGAGGATGTCGATCTGCTGACATTGATCCAGGCCGGTATCATTCCACAGGGCAGCTTGTCAGCCAAGGTCATTCTTTCCGGCAAGTTGACCCGCAAGGTCAATCTCAAGGGGATCGGGGCAACCAAAGGCGCTCGTACGGCAATAGAGGCGGCGGGTGGCAGTGTTGCGGAAATCACCTCAGCTTGAGTTCCTTGAGAAACAGCGCAACAGGGAGTATTGATCAGTGGCTACCTCCAGCAGTCAAGCCATAGCGCTAGGCAGGTCCGGTAAATTTGGCGACCTGTGGCGCAGACTGTGGTTCTTGCTTGGGGCCCTCGTCGTCTACCGGATAGGCGCGCATATCCCTGTACCGGGCATCGATCCCGTCAAGCTCGCTGAACTATTCAATTCCCAGCAGGGTGGGATTCTTGGCGTCTTTAATCTATTTTCGGGTGGCGCTCTGTCCCGTTTCACTATCTTCGCCTTGGGCATCATGCCCTACATTTCGTCATCGATCATCATGCAACTGATGACGATCGCCATTCCGAGTCTCGAGCAACTGAAGAAGGAGGGCGAGGCGGGACGGAGAAAGATAACCCAGTACACACGCTACGGCACGGTCGCGCTCGCCTTGTTTCAAGGCATCGGGATCGCGATTGCCCTGGAGTCACAGCCTGGTCTGGTGCTTGATCCGGGCCCGATGTTTCGTCTCACGACCGTGATGACCTTGGTGACCGGCACGATGTTCTTGATGTGGCTTGGCGAGCAAATCACCGAACGTGGGTTGGGTAATGGCATCTCGATCATCATCTTTGCCGGTATTGCTGCGGGACTCCCGAATGCTCTCGGCGGTTTGTTCGAGCTGGTGCGCACCGGAGCGATGCACCCCTTGACAGCTATCGTCATCTGCATTCTGGTGGTGGTCGTGACCGGTGTCGTCGTCTTTGTCGAACGAGGGCAACGCAAGATACTCGTCAACTATGCGAAACGCCAGGTCGGCAACAAGATTTATGGTGGTCAGAGCTCGCACCTGCCGCTAAAGCTAAACATGTCCGGGGTCATTCCGCCGATTTTTGCTTCCTCGATCATTCTCTTTCCTGCCACAGCGGCGGGTTGGTTCGGTGCCAGCGAGGGTATGACGTGGTTGAAAGACATCGCCGCGACGCTATCGCCAGGTCAGCCGATTTATGTGATGCTCTATGCAGCCGCCATCGTTTTTTTCTGCTTCTTTTATACGGCACTAGTATTCAACTCCAAAGAGACAGCCGAGAACCTCAAGAAGAGTGGTGCATTCGTGCCAGGTTACCGCCCCGGCGAGCAGACTGCGCGTTACATCGACAAGATTCTGATGCGACTGACGTTGCTGGGGTCCGTGTATGTCACCCTCGTCTGCCTGCTGCCCGAGTTCCTGATTTTGAAGTGGAATGTACCGTTTTATTTCGGAGGCACTTCTCTGTTGATCATCGTCGTAGTAACGATGGATTTCATGGCTCAAGTGCAGGCGTATCTGATGTCACATCAGTATGAAAGTCTGTTGAAAAAAGCCAATTTCAAGGGAACGGGCTTGCCGGTACGTTAGTGCAGCATAGCGAGAGTCAATGGCAAAGGAAGATGTCATCGAAATGCAGGGCGAGGTTTTGGAGAACCTGCCCAACGCGACGTTCAGGGTCAAGCTGGAAAACGGCCATATCGTCTTGGGCCATATTTCAGGCAAGATGCGCATGCACTACATCCGTATCCTGCCGGGCGACAAGGTGACTGTGCAGCTGACGCCGTATGACTTCAACAAGGGCCGCATCGTATTTCGTGCGAAATAAAGTCGCGATCATCATTGGAGAACGAAATGAGAGTACAAGCATCAGTCAAGCGCATCTGCCGCAAATGCAAAATCATTCGGCGACATAACGTGGTGCGCGTGATTTGTTCGGATCCCCGTCACAAGCAACGGCAGGGTTGATTGGTCGTTGCGGTCCCCGTATAATCACCGGTTCTCGTAAGCTCCGGCAAAGAGAAAATCAGAATCTGACAAGGTAAGCGTATGGCCCGTATCGCAGGCGTAAATATTCCGAATCACCAGCATGCCGAGATAGCGTTGACTTCCATCTACGGCATTGGGCGTGCCCGCGCGCAGAAGATCTGCGATGCGGCTGGTGTTGCACGTACAACGAAAATCAAGGATCTGACCGAAACCGAGATGGATCGGTTGCGCGAGGAGGTCGCCAAATATACCGTCGAAGGTGACCTGCGCCGTGAGGTGACGATGAGTATCAAGCGGCTGATGGATCTCGGTTGTTATCGTGGCGTGCGTCATCGTCGCGGCTTACCCGTGCGCGGTCAGCGTACGCGCACCAATGCGCGCACGCGTAAAGGGCCGCGCAAGTCGGTTGCCGGCAGCAAGAAATAAATCGAGTAGGATATTCAGAGAACATGGCCAAACCTACGACCAAAGTACGCAAGAAGGTCAAGAAGAACGTTGCCGATGGCATCGCGCACGTGCATGCTTCCTTCAACAACACCATCATTACCATCACCGATCGCCAAGGCAATGCGTTGTCCTGGGCGACTTCCGGAGGCGTCGGATTCAAGGGTTCGCGAAAATCCACTCCTTTTGCTGCCCAAGTAGCTGCCGAAGCAGCTGGCAAGGCAGCCCAGGAGTGTGGCATCAAGAACCTCGAAGTCCGTATCAAGGGTCCGGGGCCTGGACGCGAATCCGCGGTGCGCGCTCTCAATGCTCTCGGCATCAAAATCAGCAGTATCACCGATGTCACCCCGATTCCGCACAATGGTTGCCGGCCGCCCAAGCGGCGCCGCATCTAAATCCGGAAGGTGCAAGCAAGGAGAAACAGCCAAGTGGCCCGCAATCTTGATCCAAAATGTCGTCAATGTCGCCGTGAGGGGGAAAAGCTTTTCCTCAAGGGTGAGAAGTGCTTCACTGACAAGTGCTCGATCGAGCGCCGATCCTATGCCCCCGGCCAGCACGGACAAAAATCAGGGCAGCGCCTGTCGGGTTATGGCCAGCAGTTGCGTGAAAAGCAGAAGATCCGCCGTATCTATGGCGTACTCGAGCGTCAATTCCGCAAAACATTTGCCGAAGCGGACCGTCGCAAGGGGCAGACGGGTGAGAACCTGCTCCAGTTGCTCGAAGGTCGTCTCGACTCGGTGGCGTATCGGATGGGGTTCGGCATGTCTCGCGCCGAAGCGCGCCAGATCGTGCGCCACAATGGTGTCCTCGTCAATGGCAAGCGGGTCAATATCCCTTCCTACAATTTGAAGCCGGGCGATGTCGTGCAACTGACCGAGGCTGCGCGCGCGCAGTTGCGTGTCAAGGCCGCGCTGGAAGCTGCCGAATCGCGTGGCTTCCCCGACTGGGTGGAGGTCGATGTCAAGGCTGGGAAAGGTGTATTCAAGGCTTATCCGGCGCGCGAGGATCTGCCGCCCACCCTCAAGGAAGGGTTGGTCGTCGAACTGTATTCGCGCTAATTCCGTTGCTTTTCGCGCCTGAGGCATTTGCCTTGGGCGCATGATTTCTTTGAGGAACGAAGATGCAATCTCAAGCGCTTTTGAAGCCTCGCATCATCGATGTTCAGGCCTTGTCGCCGCTCCGCGCCCGTATCGTAATGGAACCTTTCGAGCGCGGTTATGGCCATACCCTGGGCAATGCTCTGCGCCGCATCCTGCTCTCTTCGATGCCTGGTGCGGCGCCGACGGAGATCACGATCGAGGGCGTGCTGCACGAGTATTCGACCCTGGAAGGCGTACGCGAGGATGTCGTTGATATCATGCTGAATCTGAAGGGTGTGGTGATGCGCCTGCATAATCGGGCCGAGACCACCCTGACGCTCGCCAAACAGAGCGAAGGTGCCGAGACGGTCGTGACGGCTGCCGACATTGCCGCGCATCACGATGTGGAAATCATCAATCCGGATCATGTGATCGCACATCTCGCTCCCGGTGGCAAGCTGAACATGCAGATCAAGGTCGAGACCGGGCGGGGCTACGTTCCGGCCAACGCCCGTTCAGTGAACAAAGAAAATAAGACTATCGGCCGTATCCTGATGGATGCTTCGTTCAGTCCGGTACGGAGGGTCAGCTACCAGGTCGAGGCAGCGCGCGTCGAGCAGCGCACCGATCTGGACAAATTGGTCATCGATATCGAGACGAATGGCGCCATCGATCCGGAAGAGGCCATCCGTCATGCTGCTGGGATACTGATGGATCAGTTGTCGGTATTCTTGAATCTGGAAGGCACCCCGGTTTCGGTCGAGCAGCCGAAACAATCCACGATCGACCCGATTCTGCTGCACCCGGTGGATGATCTGGAGTTGACAGTGCGTTCGGCAAACTGCCTGAAAGCCGAAAACATTTATTACATCGGGGATCTGATCCAGCGTACCGAGACCGAGCTCCTCAAGACCCCCAATCTGGGTCGCAAGTCGCTCAACGAGATCAAGGAAGTGCTGGCCTCGCGCGGCTTGTCGCTGGGCATGAAGCTGGAAAACTGGCCTCCGCCCGGACTGGCCAAGATGGGTTGATTCATATACTCACGATAACAAGCAACCGGCCGCAGGCGAATTACCGGAGCGCGGCGGCCGTAAAAAAGTGAAAGGAAATTCGATATGCGTCACGGTAACGGCCTGCGGAAACTGAACCGCACTTCCTCCCATCGTCAGGCGATGCTGCGCAACATGGCGGTCGCCCTGCTGCGCCACGAGGCAATCAAGACCACCTTGCCCAAAGCCAAGGAGCTGCGTCGCGTCGTCGAACCGCTGATCACGCTCGGGAAGAAACCCTCGCTTGCCAACCGTCGTCTCGCTTTCGATCGTTTGCGTGATCGGCAGATCGTCGTCAAGCTGTTCGACGAACTCGGCCCCCGTTATGCAACCCGTAATGGCGGCTATCTGCGCATCTTGAAGATGGGATTTCGCGTCGGCGACAATGCGCCGATGGCGTATGTGGAGCTCCTCGACCGGCCGGAACAGCCTACGGAAGAGACGCCCTCAGCCGGGGAGTGACCGGCGCGCCCTTCCGCAGCCGCTTGATGCCTGACGGTAGTCAGCCCCCGAGTGCGAGGGCGCCCGGTTGCTTGGTGCGTTCAGCCCGCCAGCAGAACAATCAGGGCACCTGAACCGCCATCACTGTTGCGCGCCTGGCAATAGGCGATCACCTCTTGGCGTTGTGCAAGCCAGCCGAGGAGAAGACGTTTGAGTACGGGGATGCGGCCGGGTGAGCCGTGCCCCTTGCCATGAATGATGCGCACACAGCGCCGGCGGCGAACGAGGCATTCGGCGAGGAAAATCGCCACTTGCTGGCGTGCCTCACTGCGATTCATGCCGTGCAGGTCGAGTTCGGCTTGCACCACCCAGCGACCGCGGCGCAGATCTTTCAGGATCTTCGGGGACATCCCCGGGCGCAGAAAAGCCGGCTCGTCGCCACCTTCGAGTGAAAGAGCCAGTGGATCGTGATCCGAGAGGGATTCTGTCAGCGCGGCGCGTTCGTCACAGACCCTTTGACGGGGGATGGGCGGCGGCGGTGCAGGTTCATGGTGGATGCGGTCGAAAGTCAATGGTACGGCATCCGCTACGGTTGCCCGAAACATTGCATGGGCAGATGGCTCGCCTTTCTTCGAGGCCTTGCTTTGTATGGCAGGCGGTGTTTCAGCCGAGTGCGTCGAGATATTTTTCGGCATCGAGAGCAGCCTGGCAACCCGAAGCCGCACTGGTGACGGCCTGCTTGTAGATCATGTCCTGGACGTCGCCGGCGGCAAATACACCTGGTATCGAGGTGGCCGTGACATTGCCCTCGCGTCCCGCGCGTGTGACGATATAGCCGTTCTGCATTTCGAGCTGACCGACGAAAATATCGGTGTTGGGTTTGTGGCCAATCGCGATGAAGATGCCCATCAGGCTGATTTCCTCGCTCGCACCGGTTTTTACATTGCGGATGCGCATCCCGGTGACGCCGGATTTATCGCCCAGCACTTCGTCAAGGACGGAATCCCATCTGATCGTCACCCTGCCGGCACGCACTTTTTCGAATAGCTTGTCCTGCATGATTTTCTCGGCGCGCAACTTGTCGCGGCGATGTACCAGCGTCACGTGGCTGGCGATGTTGGCTAGATAGAGGGCTTCTTCGACCGCGGTATTGCCGCCACCAATGACGGCCACGGGTTGGTCACGATAGAAAAAGCCATCGCAGGTCGCGCAGGCGGAGACGCCTTTGCCTATGAAAGCCTGCTCGGAAGGAAGACCGAGATATTGCGCGGAAGCGCCGGTGGCGATGATCAGCGCATCACAGGTGTATTCTCCGGCATCGCCGATGAGACGGAAGGGCTTTTCGGTCAGCCTGGCGGTATGGATCTGGTCAAAGATGATTTCGGTGCCGAAGCGGCGGGCATGCTTTTCAAAGCGCGCCATCAGATCCGGGCCAAGAACGCCATCGGCATCGGCAGGCCAATTGTCGACTTCGGTGGTGGTCATCAGTTGCCCGCCTTGTGCCATGCCCGTGATGAGAACAGGCCGAAGGTTGGCTCGTGCAGCATAGACCGCAGCAGTATAACCGGCGGGGCCTGAGCCCAGAATCAGTAACCTGGAATGACGAACGGTCATCGTGGCATCCTCGAAGAAAAGTCCTCGAATTATAAGCGGCGGCTAAAGCGAAAAATGTCGCCATTTTCGAGCGATTCGGATCGCGCAACGGGAAGAAAATCCTCGTTCGGCAGAGATCCCAGACTATGTCCTTAGCCACCCTAACCTATCGATCGCGCACATCGGTGCGGAGCCCGGCACTTCCCGAGCGGATTGCCACTCTGCTGCATGAGGCAGGCTGGTTGGTCGTCGCGGCGGTGGGGCTTTATCTAGGGCTGATTTTGTTTGGCTATCAGAAGAGCGATCCAGGATGGTCTCAGGCCGCCGATGTCGAGCGTATCGCCAACCCGGGGGGACGGTTTGGCGCATGGCTGGCGGACTTGTTGCTTTACCTGTTCGGCTTGTCAGCGTGGTGGTGGGTGGGGCTGCTTTTCATGCTGGTGGCGGTCGGCTATCGTCGTGTCAATCATCTGTTCGGACCCGATCGCCGGCCTTTGGCGATCAGCTTGATCGGTTTCGCGTTCCTGTTGGCAGCGAGCTGCGGTCTGGAGGCGATGCGCTTCTGGAGCAGTCAGGTGCAGTTACCACTCTCACCGGGTGGGATGATCGGCATCGAGATCGCCCGCCTTACCAACATTTATCTCGGCTTCACCGGCGGCACTCTGCTGCTGTTGGCTTTGCTGGCGGCAAGTTTCAGCTTGGCGCTGGGCGTGTCCTGGCTGGTGATATTCGAAAAATTGGGCGCATTGCTCGAGGCTGGCTGGACGGGGATCAACCATCTTTGGGAGGCATGGCAGGACCGACGTTACGGGCGAGCCGTTGCCGAGAAGCGCGAGGAGAAAGTCGAAAAGGCACTGAAGAAACTCGAAGAGGCGCCACCGGTGAAGATCGAACCAATGGCGCTCGAAATTCCGCTGGCGAAAAAGGCGGAAGCGCGTCTCGAGAAGGAGCGCCAGACGCCGTTGTTCCCGGATCTGCCTGGAGAGGGGTTGCCGCCGATGCATTTGCTCGATGCGGCGCAGCACGCCAAGGAGGATTTGCCGAGCGCAGAAACGCTCGAATTCACCTCGCGGCTGATCGAAAGGAAGCTGGCCGACTTCGGCGTCCAGGTGCAAGTGGTTTCCGCCCACCCCGGGCCGGTGGTGACCCGCTATGAAATCGAGCCGGCCACCGGCGTCAAGGGGGCGACGATCGTCGGGTTGGCGAAAGACCTGTCACGCTCGCTGTCGCTGGTCAGCATCCGTGTCGTCGAGACAGTGCCGGGCAAGAGCTGCATGGCGCTCGAGCTGCCGAATCCGCGCCGTCAGACCGTGCGCCTGGCCGAGATCATCGGTGCCAAGGTCTATCACGACATGCACTCGCATCTGACGCTGGCGTTGGGCAAGGACATTTCTGGCCAGCCGG
The DNA here is from genome assembly GCA_964478415.1 of uncultured Methyloversatilis sp. GTDB lineage: Bacteria > Pseudomonadota > Gammaproteobacteria > Burkholderiales > Rhodocyclaceae > Sulfuricystis. The sequence continues at coordinate 29,883 of CAYZII010000008.1, read as the reverse complement.
TGGTCGCCGATCTGGCGAAGATGCCCCACTTGCTCGTCGCCGGTACCACAGGCTCCGGCAAATCGGTCGGCATCAACGCGATGATCCTCTCGCTGCTCTACAAGTCGGAGCCGAAGGACGTGCGGCTGATCCTGGTCGATCCGAAGATGCTCGAGCTGTCGGTCTATGAGGGGATTCCGCATCTGCTCGCGCCCGTCGTCACCGACATGAACAAGGCGGCGAATGCGCTGCATTGGTGTGTCAGCGAGATGGAACGCCGCTACAAACTAATGAGCGCCGTCGGTGTGAGGAATCTCGCCGGCTTCAATGCGAAGATCCATGCGGCAGAAAAATCCGGCACCTTCCTGCCGGATCCGCTGGCGTTGCCGGGCAGTGAGGAGGCCGGTGCTCCACCACTCGCGCCGCTGCCGTATATCGTCGTGATCATCGACGAGCTCGCCGATCTGATGATGGTGGTCGGCAAGAAGGTCGAGGAGCTGATCGCGCGCCTCGCGCAGAAGGCGCGCGCCGCGGGCATCCACCTTATCCTCGCGACACAACGGCCAAGCGTCGACGTGATCACCGGCCTGATCAAGGCGAACATCCCGACGCGCATCGCCTTCCAGGTGTCGTCGAAGATCGATTCGCGCACCATCCTCGACCAGATGGGCGCCGAAACCCTGTTGGGGCAGGGCGACATGCTCTATCTGCCACCCGGTGCCGGGCTGCCGATGCGCGTGCATGGGGCCTTCGTTTCGGATGACGAGGTGCATCGTGTCGTCGAGTATCTGCGCAAGATCGGCAAGCCGGAATTCGCGGCCGACATCCTGGCTGCCCCACCGGGCGAAGCCGGGGGCGCTGCCGGCGGTGAGGTGGGCGAAAATATCGAGGCCGATCCGATGTACGACCAAGCCGTGCAGATCGTGCTGAAAACACGCCGCCCATCGATTTCGCTGGTGCAGCGGCATCTGCGCATCGGCTACAACCGCGCCGCACGCATGATCGAGGCAATGGAACGTGCCGGTCTCGTCTCCCCGATGAACAGCGCCGGCCAGCGCGAAGTCCTGGTGCCGGACGGGGGTGAATAAAACTTCTGCGCTGACGTAACGGCACGGCCAATCGGTGATAATGCGCATATGCGCACGATCGTCCTTTTTAGCAGCCTGCTGTTTTCCAGCCTTGCCGTTGCAGGCGGCATCGACCAGCTCAAGGCCTTCTGGGCTGGCACTCATTCCGCCCAAGGCACCTTCCTGCAAAGCGTTGTCGGCAAATCCGGCAAAAAGCCGCTGAATTCCACCGGCAGCTTTGCGTTGGCGCGGCCCGGCAAGTTGCGCTGGGCCTACGAAAAACCGATGCGCTTGCTGATCGTGGCTGATGGTGACAAGCTGTGGACCTTCGATGCCGATTTGAATCAGGTCACGGTCGGCCGCATCGATCAGGCTCTCGGCGCTACACCAGCAGCGCTGTTGACCGGCGAGACGCTGGACAAGCATTTCGTGCTCAGTGATGCAGGTAGTGCCGATGAGCTCGAGATCGTCGACGCGGTGCCGAAAACGGCCGATAGCACTTTCTCCCGTGTGCGTATCGGTATGAAGAACAATCTGCCGCGCCTGATGGAGGTGCTCGACAACTTCGGCCAGACCACGACGCTGTTATTTACGCAGTTCCAGTCGAATCCTTTGCTGTCGCAGGATACTTTCCACTTCGTGCCGCCCAAGGGGGCGGACCTGATTGGTGAGCAATGAACGACCTGTTCGCCGCAGCGCACGCCCCTCACGTTCCGCTCGCTGAAGCTTTGCGCCCGAAAACCCTCGACGAGGTGATCGGTCAACAGCATCTGCTCGGACCGGGCAAGCCGCTGCGCTTGGCCTTCGAGTCGAAGACACCTCACTCGATGATCCTCTGGGGTCCACCGGGCGTCGGCAAGACCACGCTGGCACGCTTGATGGCCGATGCTTTCGATGCCGACTTCATTGCGCTGTCGGCCGTGTTCTCTGGGGTTAAGGACATTCGCGCCGCGGTCGAACAGGCGCAGCTTGCGCTGGCTCAGTCGGGGCGCCGCACCTTGTTGTTCGTCGACGAGGTGCACCGCTTCAACAAGGCGCAACAGGATGCCTTTCTGCCTTATGTCGAGCAAGGCTTGCTGACCTTCATCGGGGCGACGACCGAGAACCCGTCGTTCGAAGTCAATTCGGCACTGCTTTCTCGCGCAGCGGTCTATGTGCTGAAGCCTCTGGCGCCCGATGAGCTGCGAGAGCTTTTCGAACGGGCGCGCACGAGGACCTTTCCCGAGCTCGAATTCGCGCCGGAAGCGATCGAGCGCCTCATCGGTTATGCGGATGGCGATGCGCGACGGCTGCTCAACGTGGTCGAGACCGTGCGCACGGCGGCGCAGGCGAGCGGGTGCCGTTTCGTCAGCGCAGAGTTTCTCGAGCAGGCGCTGGCATCCGATCTGCGCCGTTTCGACAAGGGGGGTGATCTGTTTTACGACCAGATCTCCGCATTGCACAAATCGGTGCGCGGCTCGAATCCGGATGCGGCGCTCTACTGGCTGTGCCGCATGCTCGATGGTGGCGCGGATCCGCTCTATCTCGCACGGCGCATCATCCGCATGGCCTGCGAAGACATCGGACTGGCCGACCCACGGGCGCTGACGATCGCTTTGGAAGCGGCGCAAGTCTATGAACGTCTCGGGTCGCCGGAAGGGGAGCTGGCGCTTGCCAATGCGGTGATCTATTTGGCCGTGGCGCCGAAGTCGAATGCCGGTTATCTCGCCTATGGCGCCGCGCGGCGTTTCGTCAGCCAGGATCAGAGCCGGCCGGTGCCGGAACACTTGCGCAATGCGCCGACACGTTTGATGAAAGAGCTCGGTTTCGGCCGCGAGTATCGCTATGCCCATGACGAACCGGAAGCCTACGCGGCCGGCGAGAACTATTTTCCCGAGGGCATGCCGAACGTCAGTTGGTACAAGCCGACGCCGCGCGGTCTCGAACAAAAGATCGCCGAAAAGCTCAAGCATCTGGCCGAGCTCGATGCCGCCTGGCGCATGAAAAAAGCCGGCGGCGCATAAAATTCTCTTTTTCGTTAGCGGATTCCATCATGCTAGATATTCAATTACTGCGCACGCAGCCCGATCTCGTCGCCGCCGGTCTCGCACGGCGCGGGCTAACGATCGATCTCGCGCCATTTCAGGCGCTCGAAGCCGAGCGCAAGGCGGTGCAGACCCTGACGCAGGAGCTTCAGGCAAAACGCAATACGCTTTCCAAGCAAATCGGCCTGCTCAAAGGCAGGCAGGCGAAAGGTGAGGACGTCGCGGCAGAAATCGGCCGTCTGATGGCCGAGGTTGCCGGTCTGGCCGAGGCCTTGCAGGCCAATGAGGACAAGCTTGCGGTGCTGCTCGCCGAGATCGATGCCTGCGTCGCACGCCTGCCCAACCTGCCGCATGCGAGCGTGCCGGACGGCAAGGATGCCGATGACAATGTCGAGATCGCCCGTTGGGGCATGCCGCCGGCCTTCGATTTTCCACCCAAGGATCACGTCGACCTCGGTGTAGGCTTGGGCGGCCTGGATTTCGAGCGTGCGGTGAAGATCGCGGGCAGCCGCTTCACCTTGATGCGTGGCGACATCGCGCGCCTGCACCGCGCGCTGGCGCAGTTCATGCTCGACACCCACACGCGCGAGCACGGCTACACGGAGGTGTATGCGCCCTATCTCGTCAATCCCGATAGCATGTTCGGCACCGGTCAGCTGCCGAAATTCGAAGAAGACCTGTTCCGCATCGAACGCAGCGACGGCAGCCGGCTGTACCTGATTCCCACTGCCGAAGTGCCGGTGACCAACATCGTGCGCGGCGAGATTCTCGAGACGGAAAAACTGCCGCTGAAATTCGTCTGCCACACACCCTGCTTCCGTTCCGAGGCCGGCAGCTACGGCAAGGACACCCGCGGCATGATCCGCCAGCACCAGTTCGACAAGGTGGAACTGGTGCAGATCGTCGCTCCGGAGAATTCCTGGGATGCGTTGGAAGAACTCACCGCGCATGCCGAGGCCATCCTGCAGAAACTGGGGCTTGCCTATCGCAAGGTAGTGTTGTGCGCTGGTGACATGGGCTTTTCCGCCGCCAAGACTTACGATCTCGAAGTCTGGCTGCCGGGACAGAACACCTATCGGGAAATCTCCTCGTGCTCGAATTTCGAAGCCTTTCAGGCGCGCCGCATGCAGACGCGTTGCCGCGACAAGGGCGGCAAACCACGCCCGGTGCATACGTTGAATGGCTCTGGTCTTGCTGTAGGGCGCACGCTCGTCGCAGTGCTGGAAAATTACCAGCAGCGTGATGGCAGCATCGTCGTGCCGGAAGTGCTGCGTCCTTATCTCGGTGGCCTTAAGCGCCTCACTGCATAGTCAGGCCGGTCTGCAAAGGGACGGTTTGCCGGTGTGGCTCGACACTAACCAGGATGTCATAGTAGCTGCGCACATTCTCGACCATGATCACCGTCTCACCACCGCGCGCGCGGCCACTTTTCAGGCGCGTGTAATATTCAGGCCGGGCGAGCAACGGCAGCACTTCCTTCATGTCCGCCCAGTGGTTGGGGCTTTTCTTGAGGCCGCTGGCGAACTGGCGGCCGCCGCGTAAATATCCCATGCCGAGATTGTAGGCGGCGAGTGCGAACCACAGCCGTTCCTGTGGGTGGATCTCGTCCGGCAGCTCCTCGAGCAGCATGGCAAGGTAACGGGCGCCGGCGAGGATGCTTTCCCGGACATCGAGGCGGTTTTTCACGCCGAGACGGTCGGCCGTTTCCTCGGTCAGCATCATGATGCCACGCACGCCGGTCGGTGAAGTGGCGAGCGCATTCCAATGCGACTCCTGCCAGGCCAGCGCCGCGATCAGTCGCCAGTCGATGCCGCTGATTCTCTCCGCCTCCTCGAAATGGCGGCGCAACGCCGGCAGGCGGCTTTGCACCGCTTCGAGAAAGGCGCTGACATCCTGGCCGTCGAGCCGTTTGATATGGCCGTAATAGCCGTCGTAAAGTCGCTTGAGTGTGCCGTCCTGACGGATGGCGGCAAAAAACTCGGCTGCCTGCGTTTGTAGTTGCGGATGGGCCGGCGAAAACGCAAAACCATAGGCCACTTTGTGCGGCAGCTTCAACGCGATCTCCAGATCGGGATGGCTGAGGCTGGCGAGATCGAAATGCAGTTCATCCGTGGCGACGCACTCGTGGCGGTGCTCGGCGAGATCGGCGAGCAGATCGAGGTCGTTTTTGCCCGTGAGCTCGCTCAGGCGTGGTGGCGGCACGATGCCCAAATCCATCAGCGCTCGCGCCTGCGGCACACCGGCGGGCAGCACGATTTTCCGTCCGCCCAGCTTTTCCTTGCCATCGAGCGGCATCGCATCCGCATGCTGGACGATCACCTGGGGTGTTTCGAACAGCGCGGGGCTAAACAGCAAGCCTAGGGCATTTCCCTCGATCGGCACGACGGCCAGCATGTGTGCCTTGTTCTGCAGCAACGCATCGCGCGAATGGTCACGTTGGTTTTCAGTGATCAGGCGCACTTCGACGCCGAGATGGCTGGCGAACAGGGCAACGAGCTCGCGGCCGAAGCCGTCCCTGGCAGGGGTTTCTGCCGCCGGTTCCTGAAATGCCGGGTCATTCGACAGAATCACGACCAGCGGTTGGTTGGGACCCGGGGGTCCCAGTTCTGCGAAGTGCCCCAGCTTGTCGCAGCTGCCCAGCAGCAAGGCGAATATCAGGAGCGCTGCCAGCCGCAACGCTGCGAAGAAAGTGTTTACCTGCACGCGATGGCTGTTTCCACTCAAGAGGAAGGGTATAATGATGGCGAACTCCGGAGAGGTACCGAAGTGGTCATAACGGCGCCGACTCGAAATCGGATGGTCAGGGAAACCTGGCACAAGGGTTCGAATCCCTTCCTCTCCGCCACATGAACATTATAAGCCATTGAAAACAAACAGTTTTCATAGGCGATTCATTGGCGTGTGTTACCGCGTGTGTTACCCACATGCAAGGCTTGAGCATCTGTATCGGGCTTAGTCAGTGGTATTGAGTATCTGATATATCCACCGCTCGGAGTAACCGAACCGTCGGGCCAAATTCCGCACAGACTCCCCCGCATCGTAGGCTTGCCGGATGGCCTCCCGCACGGCGTGATTACGGCGCATAACCCGGCGCGGTATGTAAACCTCCGTGCCACCAGCGTATTCAATCAAGCGCAGCAAAAGTGGTTCGGGCAGATCAAGCAGAGGGCCATCAGATGGCGGGGTTTTGGAGATTTTAATTGACAGCCCACCGCATGTCTGCGAGAGAATATCTATTCCCTCGTCGCCTATAATGTCTCGCAACCATCCGCGCTCCTTCATGGTCTCACTCCTTGCCGTAAAGGGTTCGCTGCACTTGCAGCAGCTTTTGAGGGTCAAGGCGCGTCATGGCCGGTTTGCTCTCCGGCATGCGCTCTAGCAGCTCCAACATGGCTAGTGCCTCCCGTGGGGCAACGTTGCCACTGGCTACCGCTTCCATGAGTTCGGCTCGCCACTCTGCCGGGGTTTCGCCTTGCAGCACTACGGCGTCACGCACCGGGGACAGGGGCGGCAAAGCGCGCTCAAGGAGCAGCTTTGCGGCTTGCACGTCACCGCCGATCGCCATTTGGTAAAGCCTTTGTAACACCGGCGGTAGCACCTTGAGAATAGCCCGGCGCATCCGTGCCGCTTCGGATGTATCGCGGGGCTTGCGTTGTCGTTTGACAGGCAGATTCTCAGCCATTTCGCATCACCCACAGGGCCATCAGCACCGCGTCCGCCCGGTCATGACGGGTAAGGTAGGGGCGGGCGGATGGGGCAAGCCGCAAGGCGGCGGCAATGCTCGCTTCCTTCGGCGCAGCAGGGGGCAAGCCTGCCCATCTGCGCCAAGCGATAGGGGCGACACGGGCAAGGGGCACTCCATGCGCCATCACCACCGCCTCAAGTGCTCCAAGGTTGCGGCCAAAAGTGAAGGCGGCCACCTTGCTGTCGGTCGGACGGGCATGCACAGCCTCGATGACGGCGCGGCTTACGTGATGACGTTTGAGCAGATCGGATAACTCCACCGGGTCTATGCTCTTGCGGCGCGGGCCTTCGTTGAGGATGGGCAGGTCAACAACATCGATGACGCGCCCATCCTCTACCCATGCCAGCGCACCGGATAAACCGGGGTCAATGCCAAGGATCGCCATTAGACGGACTCCACCAGTTCCAGCGGCTCCAACCCCGTCATGATCAACCACGCGGCGCGGGTCGCTTCCACATCAGCCTTGCAGTAGTGGGCCAGCGCTTCGTGTTCGCCGGTTCGCCATAGGTCGAATACGTCGCGGCCATCGCCTTGTTCCTTGGGATCAGAAATGCCAAGGCAGGCGCACAGCTTGGACAGGGCGATGCGTCCGCCGAACCCGGCAAACATCGTCATGGTGTCGCCGTAGTCCTTGCCAGATCGGGTGTCCGGCTTGGGTATCCACGCCGGGGGCATAATGCGGCTTGCCCAACACCGCGCGCGTAGGAATCCAAGGTCAAACTGCACGTTATGCCCCACCACGAACGGGCGGCGGGCTTCGTGCCAGTGCGGGGCATTGCTCAGGGCCTTGCTGATCACGGCCAACGATCGGCGCAAAAAGTCGCCTTCCGATTCGTGCGGAGCGCGCACGATGGCACTGGCTTCGCCGTCTTCGCCAACAGCAAAACCGATGCAGCAAAGCTCGCCTAGGGCCGGATCAAGGGCTTGTTTGCGCCAAGTCTCCTCCACGGCAGCATCGCCGTGCTCAGCCCACCACGCTTCGATGCTCTCCGGCTTCTTGAGTGTGCCGGGGGCTTTGGTGTCTGCGCGCGCGATCGCGCTGGCGGCCTCGGATTGGCCGGGGATGGTTTCAACATCAAGAGTCAGCATGAACATGGCGCACCTCTTAAAACGCAATGTCATCTTCATGGTCGGCAAGGCTTGGCGCTTGGCTTAGCTGGCGGGCTTGCCACTCCGGGGATGTCTCGACGGTTTCTTGCTGGCGCTTGGTCAGGCGCTCGAAGGCGGGCCATGTCGCCGGGTTGGAAATGTCGAAGATGACGGGGTCGGACACCGGCGGCGGGGGTTGCATGCCTTTGGGCAGCGGGGACGCTCCCTTGACCTCGGCATAGGTCTTTCCTTCGCGCTCCACGTGCACGATGTTGAGCAGGCAGGGCGCGTTGATCAGCTTGGGCAGCGCAAAGCCTTTGAGTTCCTCAGGCGTGAAAGCCTTACCTCGCCAGCCTTCGAGAAACTGACGCAGGGCGGCCTTTTCGTGCAGGGAAGCCGTGAACCGGCGTCCCACGATAAACGGGGTTCCGTCAGCCTTGAGTTCGTCAGGCAGTAGCCATGCCAAGGCGATTTTGTGCAGGCTCTTGGTCTGTCCTTGGTAATCCACCATCTGCGTGCCTAGGTCAATCACATGGCAGCAGCGGGCGGCAAACGTTCCGGCAGGGGGCAGTTCAAAGGCTTTGTCTTCGGCGGACAGGGTCAGGCTCATTTCTTTTCTCCTACGAGGATGCGGCACAACACCAGCGTCTTGACGCACTCAGCGATCAGCTTGGCGCGGTCTTCCATCAGTTCGTCAGCGTGGGTGAGCATGCGCATGATGGCGGCTTCTATCTCGCGCTCGGCTTCGCGGATGGCTTGCTCTAGCGGCGATGTGGGTTGCGTGCGTTTCATGCGGCAACCTCCACGTCTTCCGGGTTGTCTAGGCCATAGGCTTCGGCAACCTCAGCAGCGGTCATGGGCGGGTCGCAAGTAATCAGCGCGCCGTCTGGCAGATACCAGTTGCGACGAGCAATCAGACGGTATAGGTATTGCCGTAGATCGACTACGGCGGCCAAGATGGGATCAGGGTTTTGCATGGTGGATGACTCCTTGAGGAATGACGGTCTTTCCGTCTGGGGTTGTTGCCCATGCGGGCAGGGGGTAAGGGGTATGAGTGACAGGCTCCGGCGTATCGGGCAGGCTTGCATCCTCAACGGCTTGGCGCAGGGCAGCCCACGGCGCACCGATGTTGCGGGCCAGCAAAGCAGTCGATCGGCGGGCTTGCTCTTCGGCCTCCGGGCGGGGCAATCCGCCGTCGTATTCGAGGATGGCAGCGCGTTCCTCGAAGTGTTCGCGCAACACCTCAGCCCACAGCAGAATGAGGATGGCGCTTTTGTGGGCCTTGAGTGCCTCCACCCACCGGGCGCGGATCGGCGCAGGGCCACGAACCCGGATCAGGTCGCCGTCGGGCCAAACCGTCAGCCCGTCGGATCGGGCACCGGCAAGGATGGATTCGGGGGCCGGGGTCACAGGGCCACCTCGTCGTTGCCAGCACACAAGATGCTCATCTCTCCCACAAGATGCTCATCCTTTTTGTGTGAGCATCTTGTGGCGTTTTGATCACCTTGTGGGAGATACCACATCCAAACGGCACCTTTGCCGCCGTAGGCTCCACCAGTCTTCCGCTTCTCCACCCCAAGTGCATCGGCGGCGCGGCGAATCCTGGTCCACGAATACCCGGCGGCGTCAGCCTCTGCCTTTATTACCCGCTTGACCGGTAGGGGGCCGTCAGATAGCAGGCTCGCCAAAAACCGCTTGGCGTCTTCGAGCTCCGTTTGGGCTTTCTTACTCGGGTTAGTCCACCGCTCGGCCTGCGCCAACAGTGCGCGGCTCTCGCCTTCCACGGCGTCAAGCCACCGGATGGCCGATGCCTTGATGCCCATCACCGGCTCGGCAACCTCAATGTCAAACCCGAAGCCACCATCGACGTGGCCAAGGTTGGATTTGGCGCGGGTGAGCAGGCGCGGCGGTAGGTCGTTGTCTTCGGCATTGCGGTTGACGGCGGCAAACAGCACTACGCGGGCCAGCGCAGCAAAGGCAAGGGAACCCGTCACCCGCTCCCACGGCTCGCGGCCTTGCGTGCCCTTGGACGTGTGCGTTATACCCAAGACGGCACAGCCGAATTCCTCCGCCAAGTCAACCAAGGGTTGCAATCCGCGGCGCACCTCCGCGTTCTTGTGACTGTCGCCAGCAACACCGGAAACCACCGGATCAACTACCAGCATTGCCGGTCGCATAGATGCGAAGGCAGTGCGTAACGTGGGAATATCGGTTGCCGGATCGAACGGACGGCGCGTGCCGTCTGGGTCGGTCACGGCTTTGATGACGTGCACGCGGCGCAAGTCGGCTCCGGCGGCCATGAGACGCGGGGCCAGCGTATCATCTACCGCATCCTCGGCTGACCACACCACCACATCGCCAGCTTCGCAGCGCGCGCCATCGGGCCACACGCCACCAGCAGACACCACGGCGGCAAGGTGCATCGCCAATGTCGTCTTGCCGCTACCGGGCGCACCGGCTAACAGGGTCAGTTTTCCCTTGGGCAACCATCCTTCCCACAGCCAGCGCACGGGGTTCATTTCCACACCGGCTAGCGGCGTAAGAACAGCCTCAGGCGCGCTTTCTCTGGGTGGGGTAGGCTCTACCCTTACCGCGTCATCAATCGCGGCTCTGACGGCCTCCAATCCCTCCGCTTGGTGCAGGTCGTTGAAGTCGGTTTGCTCCGCGCGGCGATCGCCTTGGAATACCGGGTGGGCAAGGGGTAGTCCAAGTTCTCGGGCGGCTTGTTCGGCAAGAGGAAAGGGCTTGCCGCTCTCCTTGTCCAGATCGGCGGCAATGACCGGCGCAAACCCACGGGCAAGCATGGCATTCGCCACCGGCCTTATGTTCCCGGCGGATAGACACGCCACCACTGGCGCGCCGGTAGCCATGCGGATGGATAAGGCGGTTGCTACCCCCTCGGCGATGATGACGCGGCCTTGCTCCGGTAGCGGGGCGGGTGACCAGTAACCGCCCTTCTTGGTTCCTCCGGCAAGGGCGGATTTGCGGCCTTCCTCATCGATGAGTTCAAGGCTTGCCAGCTTGCCATCAACCTTGATGGGCACCAGCAACAGGCGGCCTTGTAGCGTCTCCCCTCCGGCTTGGGAAGAGTAACCCGCAATGCGCGCAAAGGCGGCGGCGTCAATTTCCCGCAGCGTATGGGATGGTGCAACCCCCTTGCGCGTCAGGTAGGGATGGTCGGCACCGGCGGTCTTGGCTTCCTTCCACAGCCTAGCAGCGATGACGGCGGCATGTTCGGCGCGGCGGCGACGGTCTTCCTCCGCTAGGCGGCGGGCACCCTCAATCCGGCGGCGATACTCCGTATCTTCCTCTGGCGTCAGCCTCCGGCCAATGTCGGCTCGCCACGTCTTTGACAGGCCGCTTCTCCAATCTCCGAAGGCACCGGCGGGGATGCCGTCGCCATGCAGCACATACCATCCGGCATCGTCCCCCTTGCGGCCATTGGCAGGGAACCGATGCAGGCGGCCATCGGCAATGATGTGCTCCGGCGGCGCAATATCGGCGGCGGCTATTGCCTCGGCAAATGATCTGGTATAATCGCCGCCGAATGTTGATGCTATTTCGCCGGTTGCCATGCGCACCGGCGTTTTTGTTTCTGGGGCAAGCATGGCGGCTTACCCCCTCAGGTCTACATCGGCGGGCAGTTCTCCGCGCAGGATTTTTCCGGCAAGGCCGCGAACGGCCTTAGCCTCGATCGCCAGTTGGCGACTCTCAATCCATGCCTGAATATCGGATTCGCGCCATGCCACGGCGCGTTTGCCGATGGACACCGGCGCGGGGAAGGTTCCGGCTTTGATGCCAAGGTAGATTGCCGAACGGCGCAGTCCTACGCGCTCGGAAACGGCTGGAAAACGTAGCAGTCTGTTGGACATATGCAGCACTCCGTGGTTGAAGTGCTGCAAGTATTTAAGCGGGGCCGCAGGCCATCAATTCAGAAAACGGGCAAGCAGGCGGGGCGGTTTTCTGAACATTGGCGGGCAGCACATCCCTGACTATGCGCGGCGATTGTGGCGATACCAGATATAGCGCACATTGTCGGGGGTAGGCATTGTTCCGGCTCGCCCTCTTGCTCGTCCACTCCCATCACGCCAGTGCTCTTTCAACATTTCGGCGGCCACCTCAAAAGCCGTTTTCTTGTCGTTTGCCGTCGTGCTCATGGGGTGTCCAATGGATTTAGCAAGCTCCACTACCTCTATTACCTCGCGCTCGTCAACCCACCGACGAAGTTTTCGCCGCTCTTTGCGCGGTATAAGCGCATTTAGGGCGTCGTATTTTCTGTATCTGGCCGCACGCTCCCACTTTTGGCCGAAGGAACGGTATGAGAACATCAAACTTAAGTAATGCATCAGGCTTGGCGGCATTCTTGGATCACCGATGAAGTGTGCTGCCAAAGCAGCGACGGCGCGTTCCGCCTCGTCATCCCCTCTTGTGGCCATTTCGATGAGGATTGAGCAAAGCCTTTCGGCTTCTTTGGGCGGGGTGTCGGGGTCAAGGATGCGCTTACCGTAGTCTTTCTTCCATAGTGCGTCCATGGCTTTGAATCTCGTCTTCGTCATCGGCCAGTGGCGGTTAGCCCTTCTATGAATGATTATGAACGAAGGAAAGCAACAAAGGAAAGAAACAAAAGATTCACCCTGCCCTGTATTGCCAGCGCTAGCGCCGGGCTTGCCCGATGTGGCGCAGCGCGTCGGGCTTTTCATTTTGGCCACGCCAGACGCTCTAGCGCCTGCCGGACTGCGCGGTCGTCGATGTCGATGCGGATCATGTGCTATCTTCGATAACAGCCGTCGCCGTGAGCGAAACCGCGCTGGACAGGACCAGACGCGCGGCGTTAGCGAGGCGGCACCCATCCTGGCACGGGGCCAGTCTGCGGAAGCGGCGACGTGCAAATCTTGCAGCAGTCTGCCTCGCGTCTCGTCGTCCACCTTGCCAAAGATCAGTTCGGCAAGCCGTTGAATCTTCGGGTCATTTCGTCGAATCCCAAAAGTATCTGCGGGGGCTTTAGAAGGGCCTACAGCGCGTTTTGGAGGCTTGGGGAAGGGGATGATATGGGCCATGACCTAAAAATCGCTCCTAGGGCCTCTACTGGGCAAATGGACATTAATCAACAACTTTGTTCCTTCTCAAGGGCACCACTTTCGCAGCCTCGGGGCAACAGTGCCGTGCCCAATCATCCATCAGTTGACGGCGTTGTTCGAACAGGTCGGATCGCATATAGGCCGCCTCCACCTTGTCGCCCATGACGTGGGCAAGGGCAGCCTCAATGACCTTGGATGGGTGGCGGCTCTTTTCCTCTGCCCACGTCTTGAAGGCAGCACGCATGCCGTGCACGGTCGCATCAGGGCGCACGGCGCGCAGGATTTTGGACACGCCAACATCCCACAGGGGTTTGCCCGTGTTCGGGCCGGGGAAGACATAGGGGTTGTCGTCTATGCGCAATGCGGCGGCCTCTTTGAGCAGCGCGATGACCTCATCCGACAGGGGAACCCGATGTGGACGCGATGCCTTCATCCGTTCGGCGGGGATCGTCCACACCCGGCGCTCAAGATCAATTTCATCCCACCGGGCACCCCGGGCCTCTCCGGATCGGCAGGCCGTCAGAATGATGAATCGCAGGCACAGCGCTGCAATGCCTTTGTGTTGGCGCAAGGCTTCCATGATGGCGGGTAGTTCCTCGTATCCGGCGGCGGCGAAGTGCTGGCGCTTCTTCAAGCGCTCCGGCTTGGGCAGCACTTTGTCGAGCATCCCTTTCCAGCGGGCCGGGTTGTCTCCGACTCGCCATCCGTGCACAGCGCAGTAGTCCAATACGGCCTCGATGCGTTGCCGCAGGCGGGTTGCCGTCTCCGTCTTCGTCTGCCAGATCGGGGATAGCACCGCCACCACGTCGGCTAGCGCTATGTCTGTCGGTCGCTTCCGGCCAAGCCGTGGGAAGGCGTATTCCCGAAGCGTCGTTTCCCATTGGGCGGCATGCTTCTGGTTACGCCAGCCGGGGCGCTTGGCTTCAATCAGGCGGCGCGCGGCCTCCGCGAACGTGGGGGCCTCTTCCTTGCGGCCTAGGATGTTGTCTAGGCGGCGCTTGGGGTCTTCTCCGTTGGCTAGGGCATTGCGTAGCTCGAACGCAAGCTTGCGGGCTTCGGCAAGGGAGCGATCGGCAAAGCTCCCCAAGCCGATCTGAACCACCTTACCACCTTTGACGAACCGGAAAACCCATGACCGGGCGCGGCCTTCGTTGCGAACCAACAGATACAGGTTATCCCCGTCTGCGTGCAGGCCGTCGCCCAACGTCTGCACTCCTCTTGCCGTCAGCTTGCCCATGCAGCACCTCCGTCCTACCCCTTGCACGCTCTCCGCCGAACCTTCGTGTGTTACTCCGTGTGTTACTCGAAAGCGGGGATTGGGGCGAATTCTAATGGAAAATGGCGGACAATCAAGTTTTGCAAGCCATTGATACGTATTTACTTTCTCAAACGTCGTTGTTTGTGTGTGCACCTTAAGATGGCGGACTTCCTCTCCGCCACCCGCCGATTATATCCCCTCTCTTCCCATAAGCCGGCCTGATAGACTCACAAATGAGTGCTTATTTACAACAACGAAATCGTGCCTATAATCTTGACTAAATAACTCAAGTAAAAAGTCGACACGCATCCCCAACCCTACAGAGAGGATTTGAAAATGATCAACGTCAATGGCAAGGAAATCGAAACGGACGCCGAAGGCTATTTGGCCAATCTGGCCGACTGGAGCGAAGAAGTCGCCGAGTTTCTCGCGCGCCAGGATGGCCTCGAGCTGAATGAAAAACGCTGGCAGGTGATCCACTGGATCCGTGCCTATTACGCGGAAAACGGCACGGCGCCGAACCTGCGCGTGATGACCAAGCTGATCGGCGATGAGCTGGGCGAGGAGTTCGCCGACAAGAAATTCCTCTTCGACCTGTTTCCCTATGGCCCGGCGAAACAGGCGGCCCGCTATGCCGGCATGCCCAAGCCTACCGGCTGCGTCTGATCTTTCCGTACACGTGCCGGTCCGCCAGCGCCGATTTTCGTGTGGGTGCCTCGCCCGGCTGCCAGGCCGGCACCAGATGCCGTTTGCCATTGCCGATCAGATCGGCGCGTCCCATGCGTTGCAAGGCTTCGCGTAACAGCGGCCAGTTCTTCGGGTCGTGATAGCGCAAGAACGCCTTGTGCAGTCGCCGCTGCCTGAGGCCGCGGGCAACGACAACCGTGTCGCTGGCCGGGTCCCGCTTCAGGGGATTCATGCCGGTGTGCCACATCGCGGTGGCGAGCGCTAGCGGCGTCGGCAGGAAGGTCTGCACCTGGTCGAGGCGGAAATTGTTGCGCTTAAGCCAGAGCGCAAGTTCGAGCATGTCCTCGTCGGTCGTTCCCGGATGCGCGGCGATGAAGTAGGGGATCAGGTACTGCTCTTTCCCTGCCGCCTTCGAAGCGGCTTCGAACAGGCGCTTGAACTTGTCGTAAGTGCCAATGCCCGGTTTCATCATCTTCGACAATGGCCCGGCTTCGGTGTGTTCCGGGGCGATTTTCAGGTAGCCGCCGACGTGGTGGGTCACCAGTTCCTTCACATACTCAGGCGAGCGCACCGCGAGGTCATAGCGTAATCCCGAGCCGATCAGCACCTTTTTGACGCCGGGCACCTGGCGCGCCTTGCGATAGAGGTGGATCAACGGGGCATGATCAGTATTCAGATTCGGACAGATTTCGGGATAGACGCAGGAAAGCCGCCGGCAGGCGGATTCGATGGCCTTGTCCTTGCAGGCCATCCGGTACATGTTGGCGGTCGGCCCGCCGAGGTCGGAAATGATGCCGGTAAAGCCCGGCGTCTTGTCGCGGATCTCCTCGATTTCGCGCAGGATCGATCGTTCGGAGCGGCTCTGGATGATGCGCCCCTCGTGTTCGGTGATCGAGCAGAAGGTGCATCCGCCGAAGCAGCCGCGCATGATGCTGATCGAAAACTTGATCATTTCCCAGGCCGGGATCTTTGCCTCACCATAGCTGGGGTGCGGCCGGCGCGCATAGGGAAGTCCATAGAGATGATCCATTTCGGCGGTGCTCAGCGGAAGTGGCGGCGGATTGAGCCAGACATCGCGATTGCCGTGCTTTTGCACCAAGGCGCGCGCATTGCCGGGGTTCGATTCGAGATGGAACAGACGCGAAGCGGTGGCGTAGGCGAGCTTGTCGGTCTTCACCGTCTCGTAATCAGGCAGGCGCACATAGGTCAGGCTGCGGTCGTCATGGCTCATACGTGTGCTTGTCTCGTGCCAGTCGCCCGAGGGTGTCCAGCCGGCAGGCACCATGAAAGCGCAGCCGCGCAGATCACGAATCTCACTGATCGGCACTCCTCGACCGAGGCGGTGCGCCAATTCGACGATCGCGCGCTCGGCATTGCCATAGAGCAGCAGATCCGCCTTGCTGTCGGCGAGCACCGAGCGTTTTACGGTGTCTGACCAATAGTCGTAATGGGCGATGCGGCGCAAGGAAGCCTCGATGCCGCCGATCACGATCGGCACGTCCTTGTAGGCTTCGCGGGCGCGCTGGGCATAGACGGTCACGGCGTAGTCGGGCCGTCTGCCCGGCTCGGCATTCGGGGTGTAGGCATCGTCGGAGCGGATCTTCCGATCCGCGGTGTAGCGATTGACCATCGAATCCATGTTGCCGGAGGTGATGCCGAAAAACAGATTGGGTCTTCCCAGGCGCCGGAAATCCTCGGCCGAGCGCCAGTCCGGCTGGCTGATGATGCCGACCCGGAAACCCTGCGCCTCGAGCAGCCGGCCAATGAGCGCCATGCCGAAGCTCGGATGGTCGATGTAGGCATCGCCGGTGACGATGATCACGTCGCAGGAATCCCAGCCGAGCGCGTCCATCTCGGTGCGTGACATCGGCAGGAAAGGGGCGATGCCAAAGCGTTTCGCCCAATAGGGGCGATAGGCCGTCAGCGCCTTGGGCGGGCTCATTGTGTCTGTGCTTCGAGGAGGGTCAGCGCCTCACCCGGCTCTGGCTGGAGACATGCTGCGCCAGGAAATCCATCTGATCGGCGAGGATGTTGCGGTTCGAGAGGATTAACCACTCCGCCTTGTTCGGAACATAAGGAGCGTACAGCAACTCCATCTGGGCCTGCTCTGGCGTGCGGCCGCTTTTGCGCTGATTGCAGGCACGGCAGGCGGTGACGACGTTCATCCAGCTATCGCGCCCGCCTTGGGAAACCGGCACGATGTGATCGCGCGTGAGTTTCGAGCTCGGGAAACTGTCACCGCAATAGGCGCAGATGTGACGGTCGCGATGGAACAGCTCGCGGTTGTTGAGCGGCGGCACTTGCTGGAACTGCCGGCCGCTCAGCGCCCGCCCCTTGATCGCGATGATGCTGTTGGCGTGGATTTCCGAGCGCTCGCCGGTGAGGCGATTGATGCCGCCACGAATCACGAAACTGGTTTCCCCGATCGCCCAGGCCACCAGGTTCTTTGCGTAATAGAAACACGCATGCTGCCATGTCACCCAGCGATGTGGGACGCCATGCGGATCGAGCGTGAGGATCAGCGGGTAGGTGTTCATGGCACGTAAAATGTAGCCTCGGACCTTCTGACCATTGTGACAGCATTTAGTTTATTCGAATCAGCGGAAAAGGCCGACAAAAGCGCACTGCCGTCGCGCCATGCGCTGTTGCTTTCGTTGCTGCTGCATGGGCTCGTGTTGTCGGCATTGACCGATGTGCCCAGCTTTGTCACGCCCGGCGTGGCACCGCCAGAACGCTTGTGGGTCTTTGTTCGTACCCTGCCCGTCACCCTGCCGGCCGAAGATCGTGAAAGTGCAAGCCGAATGCCCTCCCCGCCGCGAGGCCAGTGGCCGATGCGGCCTGTCAGCGGGGCCGCCTCCGAGCAGGGTGCCGCTTCACCAGCGCCGACTTTGCGCGCGCAATCCTTGCAGCCTTCGTCGTCGCTGCAGGCCACGGTGCCTGGCGGCATTCCGCAGCCCAAGGCCGTCGAAGCACCGGTGAGCGTCGCAGTGGCGCCTTCCGAGGAAGAAGCGATGCTGGATGCCGCCGGCTTGCGTGACTTTCGTCTCGCGCTGGCGAGCGAGGCGCGCCGGGTGCGTAATTACCCCGAGGCCGCGCGCCGCGCCGGGATCGTCGGCGTTGCGGAGATTCGCGTCAGCGTGAATGCCGTGGCACAACGCCACACGGAGCTGGCGCGCTCGAGCGGGCATGCGATTCTCGATCAGGCGGCGCTGGAGATGCTGCGCACCGCCGCCGAACGCACGCCGTTGCCGGTCTCGTTGCAGGGCAGGGAATTCGCCGTGTTGCTGCCGGTGGTGTTCGAAATCGAGGAGTGACTCACCTGGGCAGCGAGAGCGCTTCGACATGTAGATCGAAGCGGCCCTGCCGGCGGTCGCTGAAGAAATGCTGCAAGGTCATCGCGACGGTGCGAAACGCGATGTTTTCCCACGGCACCTGGTTCTCTTCGAACAATGCGACTTCCAAGGTCTCGCTGCCAGCAGAGAAAGCGAGATCGATCAGTCGGGCGCGGTAGATCGCATGTACCTGGCTGATGTGCGGCACCGAGATCAACGTGAACAGCTCAGCCAGCTCGATGCGGGCATTCACTTCCTCCCGGGTTTCACGCAGTGCAGCCTGGGCGAGTGTTTCCTCGTTTTCCATGAAGCCGGCTGGCAAGGTCCAGAAACCCTGCCGTGGTTCGATCGCCCGGCGGCACAAAAGCACGCGATCCTCCCAAACGGGCAGGGAGCCGACGACGAGGCGCGGATTGCGATAGTGGATCGTGCCACACTTCGTGCACACGTGGCGCGGCAGCGTGTCACCGGGCGGGATCAGGACGCTGATCGGTGCACCGCAGCTGCAGCAGAAATTGATGGCCGGCTCCATAGCGGGGGATTTTAGCGTTTGATCAATGGATAACTGCTTGCCCCGGGTGGTAAAAAATCCTTCCGTCCTCAGCGCGGATTTTTTTGCATGTCAACGGTATTGGCTCAGGTCCTGCCCGATCACGCCGTGAAAAAAACCGTCCTGCCCGAAGGCCAGGGCAGCGAGAACGACTGCGCTTGGCGGCATTCCTCAGAGAAGCGATGCGGGAAATCGCCGACCCTGCCATGCTCACCCTCGCCGCGACCGAGGGGAGTCAGAGTGCTACGGCATCGGTCGAAGAGTCCCCGCGTATCTTGGTCGTCGCCCGAGACAACAAAATGCGCGCCCAGCTCACCAGCGCGTTGGCAGCCGCCGGACACGGCGTGACAATGGCGGAAGATGGCCGTATGGGGTTTCTGCTGGCCTTGCAGGAGCGGCCGCACATCCTGATCGCCGAGTGGGAAATGCCGGAGATGGGCGGCATCGGCCTGATCCGTGCGTTGCGTGCGACGAAATTCGGTCGCGGCATCTATATCCTGATCGCGACCACGCGAGAGTGCGAAGAAAACCTCGTCGCGGCCTTTGCCGCCGGTGTCGATGATTTTCTCGCCAAGCCGTTGAATCTGCGCATCCTTGCGGCGCGACTGCGGGCGGCCGAGCGGGTCGTGCGTCTGCAGCGCGAGGTCGAACGTGATCGTGACGAAATCCGGCGTTATGCAGACGAGCTCGCTGCCGCGAATCGCCGCCTGCGCGAGGCGGCGTTGACCGATGTGCTGACGGGGCTGCCCAACCGGCGTTATGCAATCGAGTTCTTCGCTCACGCATGGCAGGTGGCAAGCCGGAGCGGTCGGCCGCTGGCAGCGATGCTGATCGATGTGGATCATTTCAAGGAGATCAACGACAAACATGGCCACGCTGCGGGCGATTGCGTGCTCAGGGAAATCGCCGTGGCGATCAAGAGTTCCTTGCGTGCCCAGGACGTGGTTTGTCGCACCGGCGGTGACGAATTCACGGTGATCTGCCCAGACACGGATCTGGCTGCCGGGATGATTTGTGCCGAACGCGTCCGCAAAGCCGTCGCAGCCTTGCGCTTCGCTTTCGGCAAGACCCGCCGCAGAGCCAGCGTCAGCATTGGCGTAGCGGTTCGCGATGTAGCGATGGGCGATATCCAGACGCTCATCGAGCGTGCGGACGAGGGGGCTTATCTGGCTAAGCAGCGCGGCCGGAATGCTGTAGCGAGCGTTCAGATAAAAAACCTTTTAGAACATTAAATAACGTTGTCTTTGTAATGTTTTTTCTTACAAGGATTTTCCATCCTATTCTTACAAAAGGATGGTTTTTTCATTGATTTTCTTCTTGCGCAGTGGTCTGGAAAATGGCAGGACTGCCAAACGGGTATGTGTGGTCTGAATCGCAAAGGTGCTTATCCGGGATTGGCGGCAACGCAAGGAGAGGAAAGATGAAAGCGACCGACACCTACAATGACATCAAGGAGGTCAATCTTGCCTATCTGATGCTGGCCCAGAACATGATCCGTTCCGATCGCGAGACGGCTGTGTTCCGGTTAGGTATCAGCGAGGAGATTGCCGACATTCTGGAAGCGCTCACGCCGGGCCAGATCCTGAAAATGGCCAGCTCGGACATGCTGTTGATGAGCTTCCGTTTCGACGATTCCCTGTTACTCGATCTGCTGGCGAACCATGACCGCGAACGCGGCGTCGGCCACATCCATGCGGCCATTCTCGCCGCTGGCAAGCCGGTCGAGTCTGCGGCCTGAAAACTGTTTGCAACCCACATCAGGGGGGCATCCAATGCGCAACAAATCCGTGATCTCGGAGGCGAGGGATATTCGTCTGGCGATCGAGCTGATCGAGCTCGGTGCGCGTCTGCAGCTGCTCGAGGCCGAAACCAATCTTTCCCGCGAGCGCCTGCTCAAGCTCTACAAGGAAGTCCGTGGCGTTTCGCCACCGAAGGGGATGCTGCCCTTCTCGACCGACTGGTTCATGACCTGGCAGCCGAACGTGCATGCCTCGCTGTTCATGGCCTACTACAACTTCCTGGCGCGCCATACCAAACTTTCCGGGTTGGAACGCATCATCAAGGCTTACCGGCTCTATCTGGAACAAACCAAACGCTGCGGCATGGAGACCGTGCTGTCGCTGACGCGTGCCTGGACGATGGTGCGCTTCTTCGATGCCGGGATGCTGCAGATGTCGCGCTGCACGCGCTGCGGCGGCGAGTTCGTCGCCCATGCGCACGATCCTCAGCATGATTACGTCTGTGGTTTGTGCCACATGCCGGCGCGTGCTGGCAAGACGCGTCGCGCCACTGAGTCGGCGAATGTGAAAGGCGTCGCCGCTGCCTGACGCCTTGCTTCTTTTCCTTGCGCACGCGGGGTGTCCATTCTGGAGAAAAGGATGGGCGCCCCGCGTTTTTTTCGTGACGCAGGGTGGAACAAGCCGCTATCATGATGGCGAAAAGGATGCTCTGCAGGGGTACGGCGTTCTGGCTGAACAATCGCGAGACTGCTCATGTTATTGCTCGTAGGCTATGTCATCATTCTGGCTGCCTCCATTGGTACCTACGCGGTGCATGGCAGCCTGGGCGCTCTCTGGGTGCCACTGGAATATCTGGCCATCATCGGTTTGACCATTGGTTACTTGGTGGCATCGAATGGTCCGCGTTCGTTGAAAGCGGTGCTCGGTGCGATTCCCTCGATCCTGAAGGGCACGCCTTACACCAAGGCGCTTTACATGGACCTGCTCGCGCTGCTGTTCGAGATTCTCACCAAAGTGCGCAAGGAAGGGCTGATGTCGATCGAAGGGGATGTCGAAAATCCCGAGGCCAGCCCGATCTTTTCGAAGTATCCGTCGGTGATGAAGGATCACCACGTGGTCGAATTCATCACTGATTATTTGCGCATGATGGTCGGTGGCAACCTGAATGCCTTCGAAATCGAGAACCTGATGGACATCGAGATCGAAACCCACCATGCCGAGGCGCATTTTCCGGCGCACATGATGCAATCGACGGCCGGCGCGATCCCGGCGATGGGTATCGTCGTCGCGGTGATGGGAGTCGTCAACGTGATGGGCTCGGTCGGCGCTCCGCCAGCGGTGCTTGGCAAGATGATCGGTGGCGCATTGGTCGGCACCTTTCTCGGTATCTTGCTCTCCTATGGCTTCGTCGAGCCGATCGCGAATCAGCTCAACCGCCAGGTCGAGGAGGGCAGCAAGATCTATCATGTCATCAAGGCCGTCCTGCTGGCGAGCATGAATGGCTATGCGCCGCAGGTGGCGATCGAGTTCGGCCGCAAGGTGCTCTATTCGCATGACCGGCCGAGTTTCGCCGAGCTCGAAGAAGACCTAAAGAACCGCAAGGGCAAATGAGTGCCGTCACGCCAGCGCAGAGTTTCGACTGAGAGACGATGAGTGACGATTCCCAGCAGCCGATAGTCGTCAAGCGCGTCAAAAAAGGCGGTGCGGCCGGTCACGGTGGTGCCTGGAAGATCGCCTATGCCGACTTCGTCACCGCGATGATGGCCTTCTTCCTGCTGATGTGGCTGCTCGGTTCGACGACCAAGGGCGACCTCAAAGGCATTGCCGATTTCTTCCAGACACCGCTCAAGGTCGCACTGTTCGGTGGTTCGGGATCGGGCGATTCGTCTTCAGTGATCCAGGGGGGCGGCGAAGATCTGACACGCACCCATGGCCAGGTGAAGAAGGGCGAGATCGAATCACCGGCCAAGAAGATCAACCTGCAAGCATTGAAGGCCGATTTCGAACGGCTCGAACGCGAGCGCCTGGAAGCGCTCAAAAGCGACATCGAGAAGCTGATCGAAGCGAGTCCGACGCTCAAACAGTTCAAGAACCAGTTGTTGCTCGACATCACCAGCGAGGGTTTGCGCATCCAGATCGTCGATGAGCAGAATCGCCCGATGTTCGATTCGGCCAGCTCCGAGCTCAAGCCTTACACGCGGCAAATCCTGCGTGCCATCGGGCCGTTGCTCAATCGCGTGGAAAACCGCATCTCGCTGGCCGGACATACCGATGCCACGCCTTATGCCGGGGGTGACACGGGGTTCGGCAACTGGGAGCTGTCGACCAACCGTGCCAATGCCTCGCGCCGCGAGATGGTGGCGGCCGGACTCGACGACCAGAAGGTGCTGCGCGTCGTCGGTTTTGCCTCGACCGTGCCGTTCGACAAGGAACATCCGGAGGCTGCGATCAACCGCCGGATCAGTATCGTCGTCCTGAACAAACGCACCGAGGATGCGATCCTGCGTGACGGACGCGAGGCCCCTGTCGAAGAAGTGGTCGGGGCACAGGCGTTACCGGCGCAGCCAGCAGGCGATACGCATCAGCAGTGAAACAACCGGGATGGCAAATTCTGGCGCCGGCCATGCGCTGACCGGGTACAACCAGCGAGGAGGGAATGATGACGCTGCGGCAACGGATTTATGGGGTGTTGGCGATCTTGATCGGGGTCACGCTGCTCGCCAACGGTTTTTCTTTCTTGATGTTTCAGCATCTGGCTGATCTTGCCGGGCAGGCTGATGCGCGATTGATTCCGGCCGCAGAAACCCAACGCAACTGGATGATCGTGGTGATCATCGGTGCATCGCTGATCGGTCTGGGCGCTTTCGTGCATCTGGCAAGGATGCTGCTGCAATTCCTCGGCGGGGAGCCGCAGCAGGTAGCAAATATCGTGAAGACCATCGCTGCGGGGGACTTGTCAGCCCATATTGCCTTGGATGCCAGCGATCAGGCCAGCCTGCTCGCGGCGATCGAGGGCATGCGCAAAAATCTCGCCGCGCTGGCCAGCCAGCTGATGGCGGCGGCTGGCCGCTTGCATGATGCCGCCAGCGGCCTGGCAGCGATCACTGCCGGGATGCAGGAGGGAGCGCGGGAAGAGAGCGCCGCCGTGGCGGTGGTCACCGCGGCTTTGCAGCAACTGACGGTGGGGATCGCCGACATCGCCACGCAAACCACCGAGGTCGAGCGGCTCGCAGCCGCGAGTGTCGAGCGTACCCAGGCCGGCAACGAAAGCCTTTCGCGCATGATCGGTGAGCTGACCGAGGCCGAGGGCGCAATCGGCGAGATGACCGAGACGGCGAAGGATTTCATCGCCAGTGCAGCAAAGATTTCTGGCATGACGCGCGAAGTACGCGAGATCGCCGACCAGACCAATCTGCTGGCATTGAATGCAGCCATCGAAGCCGCGCGGGCCGGCGAGCAGGGACGGGGATTCGCCGTCGTTGCCGACGAGGTACGCCGCCTTGCCGAGAAGTCCGCCAGCACGGCCAGCGAGATCGACAGCGTGACGAACAATCTCGAAACGTTGGCAGGAAAGGTGCGTACCGTTCTCGAGAACGGTCTTGCCGCCCTGGCGGCCGCCCAGTCGCATCTCGAAACCACGGCTGAGAGCCTCGGTGCAGTGAATGCCTCGGTGGGCGAGACGACCGCCGGCATGGCGCGCATCAACGCCGCAGTCGCCGCGCAGAACCAAGCCGGTCAGGAGATCAGCGTCAATGTGGAACGCATCCTCGCACTCGCCAAAGCGGGTGATGCCGGGACGAGCAGGGTCGCCGAGGCGGCCCGGCAGCTCGAAAGCCTCGCCGTCGAGCTCGAGGCAAACTTGGGCCGTTTTCGTATCTGAGATCGCGCGCAGGGGAAGGCCCGCAAAGTCATCGTTGCAGAGAACTGCGCCTGAGACCGGGTTTTCTGTATGCTTTAACCATTGCTTGCGCCTGACGATTGGGAACCATCATGTCAGAACTGCTGAAAAACATCGATGCGCGTACCCGCCTGGCGGGTACCAACAAGCTGGAAATCCTGCTCTTTTCGCTCGGCCAGGACCAACGTACCGGGCGGACGGAAACTTTCGGTATCAATGTGTTCAAGGTGCGCGAAGTGATGAAGACGCCGCCGATCACAGCCGCGCCGGACATGCCCAAGGCCGTGAAGGGCATGGTGTCACTGCGCGGTATCCTGGTACCGGTGGTGGATCTGTCCGAATTCATCGGCATGCAGACCGAGACGCCGCGCGAAATCATGATCGTCACCGAATACAACGGCCATACCCAGGGTTTCCTCGTCGAGTCGGTGGATACCATCCTGCGGCTGGATTGGTCGAAGATGCGTGTGCCGCCGGAAATGCTCACTGCGCACATGGGTGGCCTGGTCACCGCCGTGACCGAGCTGGCGGATGGCCGCTTGGTGATGTTGCTCGACGTCGAGCGGATTCTCTCGGAAACCACCCAGTACGATGACGAGACGTTCTATAGCCAGATCAAGCCGCTTGGCAAGGAAGGCGTCACCATCGTTTATGCGGATGATTCGTCGGTGGCGCGCTCGCAGATCCAGCGCACCCTGGATGCGCTCGGCATCCGCGGTATTGCGGCGCTGAACGGCCAGCAGGCCTGGCAGGAGCTGCAAAAGATCGCCGCTTACGCCGAGGCCACGGGGCGACAGACCAAGGACGTCGTGCAACTCGTGCTCACCGATGTCGAGATGCCCGAGATGGATGGTTACATTTTGACGAAAAACATCAAGGCCGACAGCCGCTTTGCCGGTATTCCCGTCATCATGCATTCATCATTGTCATCGACATCCAACGAGCAGCTTGGCAGATCGGTGGGGGTCGATGAGTATGTGCCGAAATTCGAGCCCCAGCGGCTTGCCGAAACCTTGAGCCGTTTGTTGCTGGGCGGGCACGCTGTCGCCCATGCCGCGTGAAGGAGTCTCAGGATGAACCAGACTTCCCTGATCGAAAGCGTCGATGCGCGCACCAAACTGGCCGGATCGAACCGTATGGAGATCCTGCTGTTCTCGCTTGGTACTCATGAGACTTTCGGGATCAACGTCTTCAAGGTGCGCGAGGTGAGCAAGACGCCAGAAATCACCAAGACGCCGCACATGCCCGCCGGTGTCGAGGGGCTGATCAGCCTGCGCGGCAATGTCATCCCAGTGGTGTCTTTGGCGAAGGTGATGCATCTTGCGGATGCGCCGGCCGCGCTGGGGCCGTCGATGATGGTGACGGAATACAGCAAACGTACGCTCGGCTTCCTCGTGCATGAGGTCGATCGCATCATCCGTGTCGACTGGGAAAAAGTGCGTGCGCCGGAATCCATCACCAGCAACACCCACCATTACATCACTGCAGTGACCGAGCTGGAGGATGGTCGGCTGGTGTCGATCGTCGATGTCGAACAGATTATGGCCGACACCTTCGGTGAGGCGATGGTGGGCAAGATCGACCGTTTGCCGCATGCTGATCAGTACAACGTTTTCTTTGTCGATGATTCTGCGATCGCCCGCAAAAAAATCATCGAGGTGCTCGATCGCATGGGGGTGCGTCACAAGCATGCACAGAATGGCAAAGAGGCCTGGTCGCGCCTATCCGGTATGGCTGCCCATGCCCAGCAGGCGGGGCGTGATCTGAAGGAGGACATCAGCCTGATTCTCGTCGATGCCGAGATGCCTGAGATGGATGGCTATGTGCTCACCAAGCATATCAAGTCCGACAAGCGTTTCGCGGATATCCCGGTCGTGATGCATTCCTCGTTGTCTTCCGCAGCCAACCGCGCAATGGGCAAGGCAGTCGGTGTCGATGCCTATGTCGCCAAGTTCGATTCCGAAGCACTTGCCGAGACCTTGCGCCCGCTTCTGCTCAAGTCGCGTAAAGACTGACCGTAATTCATCAGGTTCCCGGAGATTGTTGATGCCTGCCGATCCAAGCAAGATCAAGTTCCTCGTCGTCGATGACTTTTCGACGATGCGTCGCATCGTGCGCAACCTGCTGAAGGAGCTTGGGTTTACCAATGTCGATGAAGCCGAAGACGGCGCTGCCGCCTGGCAGAAACTGCAGCAGGGGGGCTACGATTTCGTCGTCACCGACTGGAATATGCCGAACATGGATGGTCTAACGCTGTTGCAGACGATTCGCAGTCATCCGACCACGAAGTCGCTTCCGGTGCTGATGATCACTGCCGAAGCGAAGAAGGAGAACATCATCGCCGCAGCCCAGGCGGGCGCTTCCGGCTACATCGTCAAGCCTTTCACGGCGGCGACACTGAACGAAAAGCTCACCAAGATCTTTGAGAAGCTAGGGTGGTAAGCAATGGCCAGACCGATCAAATTCGACAAATCCGGCGATTCGGCCGATCTGCAGGCGTTGTTCGACAGCATTGCCTCTGCGCATGCGGCTCAGCCGGCAGTGGTTGCCGAAACGGATGCTTCAGGTGATTCCGCCGAACTCCAGGCGCTGTTCGACAGTGTCGCCGCGCAGGTCGAAGCGACATCGAACGCAACGCGGGTTCCTCCTGTCACCCCGAGCACGAGCGCGGCGGGCGGGCAGGATGAGGCCGTCTTCAATCGCCTGGGCCATCTCGCCCGTAAATTGCACGATTCACTGCGCGAATTGGGTTTGGACAAGTCCCTGGAGGAAGCCGCAAGACAAATTCCCGATGCGCAAGGTCGTCTGCACTATATCGCGCAGATGACCGAACAGGCCGCATTGAAAGTGCTCAATGCTTGCGATGTCGCCAAACCGGCCCAGGACGAACTGGCTGCGCTGGTCAAAGCACTCGGCGAGCGTTGGGAGAAGATGTTCGCCAACCAGCTTTCGGTCGACGAATTCAAACAGCTGGCGGCCGAAACGCGCAGCTTCTTCTCTGGTGCGCCCGAGAAGATCGCGCTCGTCAATAGCCAGTTGAACGAAATCATGCTCGCCCAGGATTTCCAGGATCTGACCGGCCAGGTGATCAAAAAGGTGGTGGCCATCGTGCAGAGCGTCGAAGCTCAACTCTTGCAGCTCCTGATCGAGACGATGCCGGCAGAAAAACGCGCCGCTGCTCAGGAGGGGCTCATGAATGGGCCAGTCATCGATGCCGCCGGACGCACTGACGTGGTCACCAGCCAGAAGCAGGTCGACGACCTGCTCGAAAGCCTGGGTTTTTAGGAGACCGACATGAGCGATTTTGCCGGCATGGAAGACCTTCTGCAGGATTTCCTGGTCGAAGCGACCGACCTGCTCTCCGGGGTCGACAACAAACTCGTCGAGCTCGAAAAAAATCCACAGGATCGCGGCCTGCTGAACGACATCTTCCGTGGCTTCCACACCATCAAGGGGGGGGCCGGATTTTTGAATGCCACCGAGCTGGTGACGCTTTGCCATCTCACCGAAAACCTGTTCGACAAGCTCAGGAATGGTGAGATGGTAGTCACCAAGGAGATCATGGACGTGATCCTCGCAGCGACCGCGGCGGTGCGCGAGATGTTCGCCCAACTCGAGGGCGGTGTGCAGCCGGCTCCGGCTGATGCCGGGCTGCTGGCGAGTCTCAAGGCGGCCCTGGCGGGTGAACTCGTCCAGACCCAGGCGCCGGCGGCGGCTCCTGCAACGGTGTCCGCCGAGACTCCAACGCTGCCGAGCGCCGGGCTGGACTGGGAAAAGCTGTTCGGCGCCGTCACCGCGGGTACTCAGGCAGCGCATGCGGCCGCGGCTGCCACGGTTGCCACTCCGCCTTCCCCTGCCGAGCCCGCCGGACAGACGCCCGAAACCATCATCCAGCATGCGCTCGGCCGCCGTGCAACCGACAAGCCGGGCGCGATGAATGCCCCGGTTGGCCGGCGTGCCGATGAAAAAGTGCGCGACAACACCATTCGTGTCGATACGGCGCGGCTCGACCAGGTGCTCAATCTGTCCGGCGAGATAGGTCTGACCAAGAACCGCCTCAACGCGCTGAGAAGCGACATCATCAATGGCCGCACCGACACCGATACCCTGCATGCGCTCGATCAGGCAGTGAGCCAGCTCGATCTGTTGGTTTCCGATCTGCAGAATGCGGTGATGAAGACGCGCATGCAGCCGATCGGCCGGCTGTTCCAGAAGTACCCGCGCATCGCCCGCGATCTGGCGCGCAGCCTCGGCAAGGACGTCGAACTGGTGCTCGCCGGTGAGGAGACCGAAATCGACAAGACGATGATCGAGGATCTCTCCGATCCGATCATCCATCTGATCCGCAATGCCGTCGATCACGGCGTCGAGAGCCCTGCCGAGCGGCGCGCCGCCGGCAAGCCCGAGAAATCGCAGGTGCGTCTCGAGGCGCGCCAGGAAGGCGATCACATCGTCATCATCGTGGCCGATGACGGCAAGGGCATGAACCCCGAAAAGCTGCGCGCCAAGGCGCTCGAGAAGGGGCTCATCAGCGACGAAGAAGCCAATACGATGGACGAGCGCCAGAGCCTGGCACTGATCTTCCTGCCTGGCTTTTCCACCAAGGAGGTCGCTTCCGACGTCTCGGGGCGCGGCGTCGGCATGGATGTGGTGAAAACCAACATCCAGAAGCTCAACGGCAACATCGACATCCGTTCCGAACCGGGCAAAGGTACCACGTTCCTTATTTCGCTGCCGCTCACGCTGGCGATCCTGCCCGTGCTGCTCGTCCAGCTGGGCGAGCAGCCGTTCGCCGTGCCATTGTCGATGGTGCGCGAGATTCTGCCGATCCGCATCGACGAAGTGCAGGAAGTTGGCGGGCGGGCGACGATGGTGGTGCGTGGCGAGGTGATGCCGATCTACCCGATCGCCCATCTGCTCGGCTGGGAGCCGGAACGGGTGCCACAGTATGGCGTACTGATGCAGACCACCGAACAGTCCTTCATCCTCGCCATCGACGGCTTCATGGGCCGCGAGGATGCGGTGATCAAGTCGCTCGAAGGTTTCCGGCCGAAGGGCGTGGCGGGTGTCACCACGCTTTCCAACGGCCAGATCGTGCTGATTCTCGACATGAAGGAGCTACTCGCCGATCTGGGCGAGCAACGCGGGGTGCCGCGTTCGGTGCTGATCCCCCCGCACCCGGCAGCGGCGTAGCACCGGGGCTGCGCGGTGCCGTGTCGCCAGGGCCGAGTTTCGAGGAATACCGGCGATGAGATTGTCGGGGATGAGGAAATCCGGGCTCATGCCGATGTTTGTCATATTGTGGCTGGCTTGCAGTCTGGCGCAGGCCGCCACTTATGCCTATCGCAACCAGGCGTTTCCTGTGACAACCTGAAACCCCTTCTGAACCCCTCGATGCCGATCCAGAGTGGGATTGAAGGATGAGATTCACTTGCTT
>CAYZII010000007.1:0-51021 GCA_964478415.1 uncultured Methyloversatilis sp. | reverse complement strand
AATCAATCGTCATTCGCCGGCTCGGAGAAATTTACAGCAGATTTTGGACTTGACTTGTTTGATCCAGCTCACGTCGATGAAGACGTACATACCGACGCGCAGATCGTCGATATCAATGAATTGACTTTCGCTGTCGTGGTTAGCCATGGCTTTACCACGATATAACGACGGGGGTGAAGCCGATCTTGAGAGAACTTGCGGAAAACCCCTACTGTCGCAGAACCTCAACCCTTATCGAAAATAGGGTTATTGGGCTCGAACCAGGCAAGTTTCTCTCTGAGGCGCACCACTTCGCCGACGATGATCAGTGTCGGCGGTTTGAGGCCCGTCTGGGCCGCCAGTTGCGGCAATGTGGCCAGTGTGCCGGTGACGGTGCGCTGGTTCGGTGTCGTGCCCTGCTGCACGATCGCCGCGGGCCAGTCGGAAGGCAGACCATGCCGGATCAGTTGCTCGCAGAGATAGGACAGCCCATGCAGACCCATGTAGATGATCACCGTCTGGCGCCGGCGGGCGAGCCCAGGCCAGTCCAGGTTCATGCTGCCATCCTTGAGATGGCCGGTGACGAAGACGCAGGCCTGGGCGTAATTGCGGTGGGTGAGCGGAATACCGGCATAAGCGGCGACACCGGCAGCCGCAGTGACGCCCGGCACGACTTCGAAGGGCACGCCGTTTTCACGCAGCGTTTCCACTTCCTCGCCACCGCGCCCGAAGGTGTAGGGATCGCCACCCTTCAGGCGCACCACGCGCAGGTTGCGCTTGGCGAGCTGGACGAGCAGCTGATTCAGATCCTCCTGCGGTACGGCATGGTTACCGCGCCGCTTGCCTGCATAGATACGCTCCGCAGCAGGATTGACGATGCCGAGAATGGCCTCGCTGACGAGCTGATCATGCACCAGCACGTCGGCTTCGCGGATCAGCCGCAGCGCGCGGATCGTCAGCAGTTCGGGATCGCCTGGTCCGGCACCGACGAGATAAACAGTGCCCGGCACCGCAGTGCCACGACTGGGAACTTCGGGAAGCAACGGATGCGTCATGGCTGAAAGTCGTTTTCGGTCGTTTGCACAGTCGCTGAGAAAGGCTCAGGCACAGCTTCCATTGGTGCCACCACCACAGCTACCGCAGCCGCTGCTGCGACTGGCACATCCACCGGTCGGTGCCGCATCGGCCTGTAGGAAGACGAACTGGAATTCGCCCGGGCGCAACTCGACGCAATCGAGCGTCGCATCGGCCAGCAGGTCTAGGCTCAACGGTGAGATCAGCACCGTGACGCCGTGGGATTCGATGACCGTATCCTGCTCGCGCTGTTCATCAAAGCCCAGGCCGTAGACGATTTGACCGTCCTCGATCTTGGCCGCGACGCGCAGGCAGGTGGGCGCATCGTCTTCGTCGCGGTAGGTGGCGGCGGCAGCATGGATCTGCTGCGCGGCGGCTGGGGTCAGGGTAAACATGGGGCGGCCTCCGGTGTGGGAATGGTACAGTGTCTGGCGAAATCGATGAAGCGGGCCGGCCAGTCACAACCGGCCGTACCACGCAGATGGATGTAGCTGGCCAGCAGGTTGTGGCAAACGATACCATCGTTCCGGCCGTCGACGCCGTGGCCGCGTTTTACCCGATAGGCGTAGCGTTGGTCGGACGGCAGGCCGCGAATCTCGGAATGATGGAATTCGTGGGCGTGCAGGGACGGAAATTCTGCGCTGGTGACACGGCATCCCCGCCACCAAGGATGTTCCGGTGTCGGTTCGATGATCGCATAGCCGCGGCCGACAGGTCGCCCGTGCATCAGGACATCGCCGGGAATCACGCCGACCATCGGCCGCGTCTTGCCACGCCAGGTGATCGAACGGGCGAGGTACATCAGACCGCCGCATTCGGCGTAGGTCGGCAGGCCGGCGCTGATCGCCGCACGGATTTCCTCGCGCAGGCCAACGTTGTCGGCGAGCTCGTCGAGGAATGACTCGGGAAAGCCGCCGCCGATCAGCAGTGCATCGCAAGCGGGCAGGTGCGCATCGCTGAGCGTGTTGAAAGGCACGAGTTCTGCGCCGGCATCCTCGAGGGCTTCCAGATCGTCAGTGTAGTAGAAGCCGAACGCGGCATCTTGAGCGATGGCGAGACGAACCTTCGGCTGCAAAGGCTTGGGCCGGAATGGAGGGGGTGACAAAGGGACCTCGGTGGCGGTGAGCGCGAGCAGATGATCCAGATCGACCTGTTGTGCGACGCGTTCGGCGATCGCAGCGATGATTCCTTCGGCATCTGCCGCCTCGTTGGCCGGCATCAGCCCCAGATGGCGCTCGACCACCGCAAGACGCGCATCTTCGTGGATCGCGCCGAGCACCGGCACATGTGTGTAATGCTCGATCACGGCACGCAGCTTGGCTTCATGGCGGCTGCCGCCGAGCCGATTGAGGATCACGCCGACGATGCGGATCGACGGATCGAAAGCCTGATAGCCGAGAATCAGCGGTGCGATGCCGCGCGTCATGCCGCGCGCGTCGAGCACGAGGATCACCGGCAGATCGAGGAGCCGGGCGAGCGCGGCATTGCTGTTGCTGCCATCAAGCGCGAGGCCGTCGTACAGGCCTTTGTTGCCCTCGACGAGGCAGACGTCGGCATCATGGCCGTGACTGAACTGCCGCAGAATCTCATTGTGTGGCGAGATGAAAAAATCGAGATTGCGGCAGCCGCGCCCGGCGGCGCGTGTGAGCCACAGCGGGTCGATGTAGTCGGGTCCTTTCTTGAATGGCTGGACACTCAGCCCCCGCGCGCGCAGCGCGGCAGCCAGACCGATCGACAGCGTGGTCTTGCCCGAAGACTTGTGCGCGGCGGAGATCAGGAAACGATGCATGTTGCGCTGCATCTCGCCCGGGGAATCTCCTTGCGGAGATTCCGCCGCGCAAGCCTTGATCAATCGTGCAGGGCGCCGCTGGCTTGTAACTTGGCAATGTCGTCCTGCGGAACGAAGGGCAGGACGCGCGCCGCAATCAGCGTCAGGGTGAAGGCGACACCAAAGCCGCCAATGGAAAGCAGGATTTCCGGCCAGCTGGGCGAATAATGGTCGATGTGACCATCGAAGAAGCTGCTTTTGACCTCCATGCCGGGGAAGATGTCGAGCGGATACACCTGTCCGCCGATGATGAAGACGTAGAGGAAGCACAGGCCACCGATGATCGTCAATAGCGAGGCCAGGATGCCGGCGCCGGCGCTGTTGCGGAAGGCTGGCAGGTAGATCAGCAGCAGCGGAAGCAGCGTGCCGAGCACGACGAAGCCGCCCCAGAAGAGGAGCGGGAAGATGCCGCCGCTGACCAGGATGAACTGTTCGAACTGGGTTTGTTTTGCGTAATAGATGCTGGTCAGGTGATAGACGAGGGCGAAATAGAACACCGCTGCGATGAAGGTGCCCAGCAGGTTGTTGAGGCGCTGGCGGATCTCGGCGTGCAACTCGATGCCGTTCCAGCCCTGGAGCAGGCGCTGCATGACCAGGAAAATCGCCAGTCCCCAGGCGAAAGACATGATGATAAACATCGGCGCGATCACCGCGGAGTGATAGGCCTGGCGTGCGACGATGAAGCCGAAGATCGAGCCGGTGCCGGTGGTCAACACCAGACGCCAGACGAAAGCGGCCACCCCGATCGGCTTCGAGTAGGCATACATCTTCCTGTCCATCAGCAGCCAGACATAGAGGCCGACCAGACCAAAGAACACGGGATAGAGCACCATGTTCCAGCCGAACACCGAAACCCAGTTGACATGCGTCATCGCGATGATCAGCCGGTCGGCACGCCCGAGGTCGAGCATGATCACGAACAGACCGGCGGCGAGCAGCGTGATCGCCAACAGACCGGACAGCGGGCCGCGCGATTTATAGACCTTCTTGCCGAACACCGTGCCGATCGAGGCGACGTTGAGCACGCCCGAGGCCGCGACGATCAGAAAGATGGCGAAGACATGCGGCAGCCCCCAGACCACCTGATTGTTCATGCCGGTGACCTGGTGGCCGTGGTGCTCCATATAGAGGGCGCCCACGAGGCCAAGCAGGCTGACGAGGATGCCGAAACCCGCCCAGGTGTAGAAGCTCTGGCCGGCGAGCCGGGTGTTGAGTTCGCTTTGCATGGTGGTCAGATTCCCTGGTAACGCACTCCGAGATCCAGTTTCAGATCGCCGCGCACCTGCGTGGTCTTCTCCTGAGCGATGCGCTGCGCGATTTCACTGTTGGGGTCGTTGAGATTGCCGAACAGCATGGCTTTTTCCGGACAGGCTTCGACGCAGGCCGGTTGCAACCCCTGGTCGACGCGATGCACGCAGAAGGTGCAGGATTCGACACAGCCGACGCCGCGCGGCACTTGCGGATTCTGCTCGGTGAGCGGCATATGGACGAGCGAGCGCGCTTTGTAGGGGCAGGCCATCATGCAGTAGCGGCAACCGATGCAGATGTGACGGTCGACGAGCACGATGCCATCGGCGCGCTTCATCGAGGCGCCCGTCGGGCAGACATCGACGCAAGGCGGATGGGCACAATGCTGGCAAAGCATTGGCAACGAAAATTCGCGGCCGGTCTTCGGGTCCTTCAGATCGATCTTGCGGATCCACTGCGAGCCTTGACGGGCGTCCTTGACGGTCTCGTTGATGCCATTCTCGACCGCGCATGCCTTGACGCAGGCATCGCAACCACTGGCACATTTGGTGGTGTCGATCAGCATGCCCCAGCGCACGGCGGAGGAAGCCGGTTCACCTGGGGCGCGGGGTGAGGCGCCGGCGACTTCGATCAGTTTGAGACCCGGTGCCAGCGCGGCGACGCCGGCCCCGGCGCCCGTAATGGCCGCCACCTGGATCAGTTTGCGGCGCGATGTGTTCTCGATGCGATCTTGCGCGTCATTCATGGCTTGGCTCCCGCAGTCTTAGCGACTTTGGGTTGATGACAATCCCAGCAATCCAGCTTGACGGCGGCATAGCTGTGGCATTCCTGGCAGAAGCCGCCGGGGCCGAGCACCGAACCGGTGGTCTTGCTGGCATGGCAGTTGATGCATTCGTTGAGGCTCGCCTTCTCGCCACGAATGCCCTGGCGCAGGGTGCGGTCGCGCTGGTGTTTGAGCATTTCCATGTGGTTGCGACGCATCTCTGGCACCGGCGCGATGCATGCGCCAGGGTTTTCGATCGTGAGCTGCGGCTTCGGTGTGCCTGCCGTGGCGAGAATGGGAGCCACCAGCAGGATCGCCGCCAGACCGATTAACGTCCGTTTCATGGTGGCCATTGCCTCCAACCCTTTCTGAGCTGCTTTACTCGCCAAGGCCCATCTGGATGTAGCCCGTCGGGCAGACATCGTGGCAGATGTGGCAACCGATGCACTTGTCGTAGTCGGTGGCGACATAGCGGCCGGTGGTGGCCTCGGTCTTCTTGACGCGATAGACCGCGGTCTGCGGACAGTAGACGACACAGTTGTCGCACTCGAAGCACAGGCCGCAGCTCATGCAGCGCTTCGCCTCGGCGACGACTTGCTGGTCGTCGAGCGGCTCGAGACGCTCCTCGAAGTTGCCGAGCGCCTCCTCTTTGGTCAGATGCACGATCTTGCGCTTGTTGCGCGGCGTGTATTGGAAGTGGCCGAGGAACAGTTCGGTGTGCGGGATGATGTAACGGTCGGCACGGAATTCGAAGTTGTGCACGATGTCCTTCGATTCCGACGAACCGCGCATCGGTTCGTGGATCTCATGGAACTCGATACCCTTCTCATGGTATTTGCGCAACAGATCGAAATAATGCACGTCGATCTTCGGCCGCTTGCCGACTTCCAGTCCGTGCAGATACTGGTCGATGCCATCGGCAGCGATCGCGCCATGACCGATCGCGGTGGTCAGCAGATGTGGACGAATCACGTCACCGCCGCAGAACACGCCGGCCTTGCCTTGCACCCGATAGTTGCGGTCGGCGGACACACCCCCTTTGCCGTTGTCGAATTCCTCGAGACCGGTGAGATCGAGGGTCTGGCCGATCGCGGAGACGATCAGGTCAGCCGGCAGATCCTTCTCGGTGCCTTCGATCGGTTTGATGTCGAGTTTGCCACCCACCATCTTCGCTTCACACTGCTTGATACGCAGCGCATTGGCACGCCCATCCGGTCCTTTGATGACGGCAACCGGCATCCAGCCTTGCATGATCTCGATGCCCTCGGACTGGGCATGTTCGATCTCATGCTTGCTGGCAGTCATATAGACCGAGGTCAGCACGACGTTGGCGCCTTCGCGGCGCGAGATGTCGGCGACATCCTGGGCGAGCTGGCCGGCGATCGCACGCTCCCAGTCGGTCGGATTGACCTTGTCGATGTGACCGAGACGGCGGGCGACGGTGGCGACGTCCATCGAGGTATCACCACCGCCGACGACCACGACGTTCTTGCCGACCGACTTCAGGCGGCCATCGTTGAAGGCTTTCAGGAAGGCGGTGGCGGTGACGACGTTGGGCACACCATCGGCGCCTTCGGCAGGCAGTTTGCGGCCGCCTTGCGCGCCCAGGCCGAGGAAGACCGCATCGAATTCCTTGCGAATCTGTTCCAGCGTGATGCCGACACCGACCTTGCAATTCAGGCGCGTCTCGACGCCGAGATTGAGAATGCGCTGGATTTCGGCGTCGAGCACTTCGCGCGGCGTGCGGTAGCCCGGAATGCCATAGCGCATCATGCCACCGAGCTTGTCGTGCTCGTCGAAGATAGTGACGGAATGGCCCTTCAGCGCGAGCTGATAGGCGGCCGACAGGCCGGCCGGGCCGCCACCGATCACGGCAACCTTTTTGCCGGTCTGCTTCTCGGGCTTCTTGAACTGCAGGTTGTTCTTGATCGCCCATTCGCCGAGATAGTGTTCGACCGAGTTGATGCCGACGTGATCCTCGACCTGATTGCGGTTGCAGCCCGACTCACAGGGCGCCGGACAGACGCGACCCATTACCGCCGGGAACGGGTTGGCTTCGGTCAGCCGCCGCCAGGCATATTCCTGCCAGGACATGACCGGCTTGCCATCCGGGCCGACTGGGGGCTTCTCGATGCCACGGACGATGTTCAGATAGCTGCGAATGTCCTCGCCCGAGGGACAGGAGCCCTGGCAGGGCGGGGTGGATTGCATGTAGGTCGGGCACTTGTAGGACCATCCGGCCTGGAAGATCTTGTCTTGCCAGCGTTTGAAAGTGGGGTTTTCGCCGTCCTTGAAGCGGCGGAAGGTCAACTTCGTGCTTGTCGTTTCTGGGGTCGCTGACATCGTCGTCTCCGTTTATTGATCAGGTTGTTGGGTCAATGCTCAGTGCCGAGGCGTATCGCGGTGCTAACCAGCTGATGAACGCCGCCGACCAGTCGCATGTTGAAACCGTAGTACGGCAGAACCTTGGTGAATTGGGCCTTGCAGATCGCGCAGATGGTGGCCATGAAATTGACACCATGTTTCTCGACCACCTGCTGCAGCGCCTCCATGCGCGGGAAGGCGCCTTTGACGCGCGCTTCGATCAGTTC
Organism: uncultured Methyloversatilis sp.; assembly: GCA_964478415.1. GTDB lineage: Bacteria > Pseudomonadota > Gammaproteobacteria > Burkholderiales > Rhodocyclaceae > Sulfuricystis. The sequence goes on along the minus strand of CAYZII010000007.1, from coordinate 43,538 downwards.
GTCGGTCAGGATGCCGCCACCACCGCCGCAACAGAAGGTCGCTTCGCGGATCGTCTCCGGTGCCATCTCGACGAAGTGGTTGGCTACGGCCTTGATGATGTTGCGCGGGATGTCGAACTGCCCGCCGGGATAGCCGCCCATCCGTGAAGCGCGTGCCACGTTGCAGGAGTCGTGGAAGGTGATGACGCGATGATCGTTCGCTTCCTTGTCGAACTTCAGACGCCCTTGCTGGATCAGATCCCAAGTGAATTCGCAGATGTGCGACGGCTGCGGATAGCGCGGGTCGAGTTGCTTCTGCAGTTCGATCGAGAAAGGATCATTACCACCTGCGCCGATGCCGGTCAGGGTGTTCCAGAAGGCATAGGCGACACGCCAGGCGTGGCCGCATTCGCCGACAACGATGCGCTTGACGCCGAGCTCCAGGGCGGCCTCGCGGATGCGCAGCGCCACTTTGCGCATCGTCTCGTAATTGCCATTGAACAGACCGAAATTACCGGCTTCCGAGGCATGTGAGGAAAGCGTCCAGGAAATGCCAGCGGCGTGAAAGACCTTGCCGTAGCCAATCAGGGATTCGATGTGGGGTTCGGCGAAGAAGTCGGCCGACGGGGTGACCAGTAGGACTTCGGCACCCTGTACATCGAGCGGATATTTGACATCGACGCCGGTGTCTTCCTTGACATCCTCTTCCAGGCCGGCCAGCGTGTCTTCCAGCGCCGGGCCGGGCAGGCCCAGATTGTTGCCGATACGGAACACCTTGCCGATGATTTCGTTCGAGTATTTCTGGCCGTAGCCGACCGAATCGAGGATATGACGCGCCGCCATCGTCACTTCGGCGGTGTCGATGCCGTAGGGGCAGAACACCGAGCAGCGGCGGCATTCGGAACATTGCCAGAAATAGCTGTACCACTCGTCAAGCAGCTCACGGGTCAGGTTCTTGGCCCCGACCAGACCGGGGAACAGCTTGCCGGGCAGCGTGAAATAGCGGCGATAGACCGAGCGCATCAACTCTTGCCGCGCCACGGGCATATTCTTCGGGTCATGCGTGCCGATGAAGTAATGACATTTGTCGGTGCAGGAGCCGCAATGCACGCAGGCATCCATGAACACCTTCAGAGAACGGTATTTGTCGAGCAGTTCGCCGAACTTGGCGATCACCTTGTCGTGGGTGACCTGCCAGTCTTCGTCGAGCTTGGTCTGAAAACCCAGGGCTTCCTGGATTTTCTCGTTGGCGACGTGCGGACGCGAATGCGCCATCGCCCCCGGCTCGAGCGCCGGAATCTCGGGATATTCCCGGTATTTCGGAATCTGGAATTCAAGATCGGCCATGTCAGCTCTTCTCGATCTGGGCGGCCCACGGCGCGAGATGACGTTTTTCGCGCGGGGTGTCGGCCTGGTTGCGGGTCGGGCTGAAGAAGACGCCCGGAGCATGCAGTAGCTTGCTGAATGGGAACAAAATCATCAGCAAGGCGACGAGAATCAGGTGGATGAACAGGGCAGGGTGTTCGGGCAGCGGCTGGATGTCGAAGCGCATCAGACCGAGGAAAAAGGCTTTCACGGCGACTACATCGACATGACTGACAAAGGTCATCGCGGCGCCGGTAATGCCGATGCCGACCAGCACGGCGAGCCAGAGATGATCCGAGGGAGTGGTGATGTAGCGGATGCGTTCGACTAGGAAACGGCGGCCCCACAAGCCGAGCAGGCCGGCGACCATCATGAACGCGGCGTATTTGCCGAAAGGCTGCAGGAACACGAGCCAAGCGGGCACGTCGCTGATGAAATAGCGCAGATGCCGCACTAGCACGAGAAACAGTCCCATGTGGAACATCCAACCGAACAGCCAGATCCACAGGTTGCCCTTGAACAGGCTTTCGAACAAAACGACTTCGCGCGCCATGCGAAAGACCACCCCCGTGGTGGTGGTCGGCGCCGGCGTCGTCGGGATCGACAGTGGCGCGGGTGTACGGGCGAAATCGTAGATCTTGTAGGCCAGGCCAACGACAAGTATTGCGAAGGCGAGGTAGAACAGGATCGCGAAAAACGTTGTCATGGACGGAGCACCATGGCGAACACAGCAATCAAGGATGCAGCGCTACGTTTGGCCTGCCGGAGGTTGCCGCCAGCCTTGCCATCGCGCAGACACTCTGCGGATGAGCAGCCAAGGAGCACTGCGGAATTTCGGCGCTGGCGGAACGGCACCAGGTGCCGCCCACCAGGGCTCTGCTTCTGAATCTCAGACGCAGCCGGTCGGCTTCGGCAAACCGGCGATCTTGCAGGCCTGCTTCGCCGGACCATAGGGGAACAGCTCGTAGAGATACTGGCTGTTACCCTTTTCCGGGCCGAGCTTCTTGCCGATGGCCTTGGTCAGCACCCGCACGGCCGGCGCGATCTGGAATTCGTTGTAGTAGTCACGCAGGAAGTTGATCACTTCCCAGTGCGCTTCAGTCAGGTTGACGCCTTCTTGCTGGGCCAGGTACTTGGCGACGTCTTCGCTCCAGTCCGACAGGTTGACCAGGTAGCCTTCTTCGTCGGTTTCGTAGGTCTTACCATTGAGCTCAAATGCCATTGTTGCCTCCTAGTTGATTGATTGAAAACGGGTTACAGCCATGACTGGCAGGTTTTGTGATCTGCGACGAGATCGACGAAGCCGGCGTAATCGACGACGGTGACGCCGTCGATGACCCGATCCGCCATACCACGCGCTTCCAGGTCGGATGCAAGCGCATAGATCTTGAACTTGGCCAGCGCCGATTTGATCCTGCCTTCCTCGGCACCGCCTTTGACAGCCGCATAGACGGCATCCTCGATCAGTAGGATCGAGCCGCCATCAGCCGTGGTGAGTACGGAATTCAGCGCGGGGCGCTCGTAGGGAGATTTGTTGACGATATGCAGCATGTGGGTTTCCTCAGAACGACAGGATCACGTCCTGCTCTTCCATCAGCTTGCCGAGTTCGGCGCGGGAGAGCACTTCTACGGGCACGGCCAGATCGTCGGCAGTCAGGCCACGCTCTTCCAGCGATTCCTTGGCGACATAGAGCTTGGTGATGTCGTAATCCTCCAGCGCACCCCAGGTCTTCTCGAAAGCCTTGGTTTCGATACCCTTGGTGTTGTGCCCCTTCTTGAGCTGAAAGACGCCATCATCGAGAAAGGCCAGGCTGACATCCTGTTCGAAGGCCGCAGCGATCAACACGACTTCGAGAGCTTCCCAGGCGTAGATCGTGCCATAGGGAGCCTTGCGATTAACGAACATGAATTTCTTCGTAGTCATTCTCGTTTCCTTAATCGCCGAAGACGACCAGGCGGTCGGACTGGATACCGGCTTCGATCAGCTGACCCAGACCGGAGATGCGGAAGCCCGGTGCCAGGTTGGTGGCATCCTTGCCGTTGCGCTTCATCTCACCCTCATCGACGATACCGCGGCGCTGGGCTGCGGCGACGCAGACGACGAGATCGAGATTGTTTTCCTGCGCGAGCTTCGACCAGCGGCTGACGATGTTGCGGTCATCCTGCGGTGGCGTGGTCAGGCGCGTCGCGTTGTTGACGCCGTCGTGATAGAAGAAGATACGGAAGATCTCGTGCCCTTTGGCCAACACCGCCTTGGCGAACTGATAGGCGGTGTCGGAAGCCTCGTGCGTGTAAGGGCCTTCGTTGACCAGAATGGAAAACTTCATCGCGTCGGGTTCCTCAGAAACGAACGTGGGTCGAAGCGTTGAGGTTGTAACGGCTGCCGCGCCAGTCGTCGATCATGTACTTGGTGAAGGGCAGGCCGGTCTTTTCGAAGAAACGGGGCCAGCCGATACGCTCGATCCAGTCGGCCATGCGCTCCCAGGGGCGTGCATCGGCCTTGTAGGTGTCGAGGATCTTCTTGACGACGGCATTGACTTCCGGCCAGCGCGGCGGGTTGTTGGGCAGGCCGGCGGCGACCAGCTTGTGGAAGGAGGGCTTGCTGCGGGCATTGGAGTTCTTGCCACCCACCCAGATCGCGAGTTTCGAGTGCTCGGGGTCGTTGATCTGCATCGGCGGGCAGGGGGGATAGCAGGCGCCGCAGCAAACGCATTTCTTCTCATCGACTTCGAGCGAGGGCTTGCCATTGACCAGTGCGGGGCGAATCGCAGCCACCGGGCAACGGGCCACGACGGCCGGACGTTCGCACACGTTGGCGACCAGGTCGTGGTTGATCTTTGGCGGTTTGGTGTGCTGGATGATCACCGCGATATCGGCCTGGCCGCCACAGTTGATTTCGCAGCAGGAGGTCGACAGACGCACGCGGTTGGGCATCTCTTCCTTCTTGAACTCGTCGAATAGCGCGTCCATCATCGATTTGACGACACCGGAAGCGTCCGTGCCCGGGATGTCGCAGTGCAGCCAGCCCTGGGTGTGAGCCACCATCGACACCGAGTTGCCGGTACCTCCGACCGGGAAGCCTTCTTTTTCCAGGGCCTCGATCAGCGGGGCAACCTTCTTTTCATCGGAGACGATGTATTCGATATTGGAGCGAATGGTGAAACGCACGTAGCCTTCGGCATATTGGTCGGCGATGTCGCAGAGCTTGCGGATCGTATAGACGTCCATCTGCCGCTGTGTGCCGGCGCGCACCGTCCACACTTCGTCGCCGGTGTTGGAGACGTGATGCAGGACACCGGGACGCGGGCGGTCGTGATATTTCCAGTTGCCGTAGTTGGCGGCGAGTTTCGGATGGAGGAATTTCTTGTTGTCGAGGAAGTACTCGACTGGCTTGCGCATTTGAGGTTGAGCCATGAATCGTCTCCGCAGTGATCGTGGTGAATTCTTGCTATATCGTTAGGGTCTTCGTCCCGGCCGACTACCGATTCCTTGCAGAACCGGCAGTCGTGGCCAGCTACGAGGATGTGCCTTAGGCCGCTGCCTTCTTCTTGGCGTTGATCCGGGCGACCTCCTCGTCCCATCCGTCGGTGCGGACATAGGGGTTGGAGCGCGGGCAGTTGACCATGTTCGCGTCCGGATCGAGACCGATGCCTTCGAGGAAGTTGACCAGGCCGATGCGCTCGATCATCTCGCCGGTGCGCTCATGCTCGAGTGCGTTTTCGGCGAAGAAGTCGACGATGTTCTGGGCCAGTTCGACGAGCTTGTCGAAGTCCTCTTCCTCCTTGAGCGACATGAAGGGGACGACGACGGTGCCCAGCGTGGCGCCGATCTTCAGGTGGCCATGACCACCGACGAGGATCGTCGCGCCCTTGTCGTTGCCGGGGCCCAGGGCACCAGTCATCACGTTGATGCAATGCATGCAACGCACGCAATCCTTGTTGTCGATTTCCAGCGACTGGGTGTCGTTGATCGCGACAGAGGAGATGTGGGCGTCCTTGCGCACGTCCTTGGTGTCCTTGACCTGCAGCGCACGCGTCGGGCACATGTTGACGACGTCGTTGATCAGCTCGTTCATGCCATGTTTGGCGAACCACTTCTTGCCGAGCGCGTCGTCAGTCTTCATGTTGTCGCGCCAGGTGCCGATCACGGCCATGTCGGCGCGCTGGATCGAGTTCATGCAGTCGTTCGGGCAGCCGGAGAATTTGAACTTGAATTTGTAGGGCAGCGCCGGACGATGGATGTCGTCGAGAAAGTTGTTGATGATCTTCTGATGGGCTTTCGCCTCGTCATAGCAGGATTGCTCGCAGCGCGCGGCACCGACACAGGACATCGCGGTACGCACGGCGGGGCCGGCGCCACCCATGTCGAAACCCATTTCATTGATTTCGTCCCAGGCCGGCTGGACGTTTTCGGTGGTGCAGCCCTGGAACATGATGTCACCGGACTGGCCATGCAACGCGATCAGACCGGAGCCATATTTTTCCCAGATGTCACACAATTTGCGCAGGGTCGCGGTGTCATAGTGCATGCCAGGCGGGGGCATGATGCGCAAGGTGTGGAATTCGGCGGCATCCTTGAAGACGGGCTGACCGTTTTCGTCCTTGATTTCGGTAAAGCGCGGGATCACACCGCCGCCATAGCCGAACACACCCACCGTACCACCCTTCCAGTAGCCCTTGCGGGTCTCGTAAGAGTGCTCGAGGTGGCCGAGCAGGTCGACGACATAATCCTTGTCCTTCGCCAGACGCTTGAGACCGGTGACGAAACTGGGCCAGGGGCCGGACTCGAGTTGGTCGAGCATAGGGGTTGGGTGAAGCGGTTTGGCCATGTTATCTCCTCGTTCGTAAGGTGGCTGTTGGGAACGTCGTTTGTGATGTTCGTGCATCCGACGCCAGCGTTTTGTGGTGTGCATTATTCAGGCTGGCTGGCCGGTCGCACCATACCTCCGGCGGGTAGAATAACCGTTTTAGGAGGGGTAAGGGAACCTACCCTGATGGAGTATGCTGCTTTCTCCCATTTGGTGATGGTTCCCGTCGGCTTGCGATGCGATAGTCCGTCCCCATCATCTCTGGCTAACTCAGACCTCGTGTGCAAGCCGAATCGACCGTGGATGAGATTACCACTCTAGACAAGTTCCGGGTGCCCGTCGGTAACCAGGAAATCGAATTGCAGCAGATCCGCTTCGCGGCCGGTGGGATGCCGATGTTGCGCCTGCGCATCCGCGAGCACCGGCGTTTCACGATCTTCGATATCGATCCGGTCACCGCCGGCCGCTGGGCCGAAACGATGGCACACTGGTCGAAACAGCAGCTCAAAGGGTTGCAGGCTGGGCAGGTTTCCGGTGAGACGGCGTCCGCTGCGCCTGTTGCAGACGAAGTTCCAGAAATCGTCGATCTGCAGTTTGCGCTGCGCGGTAGCAGTGTGCCGCTCGATCATGCCGAGGTCCTCCGGCAGGCGATCCGTCGCGTCCTGCCGTGGCTCGATGACGAGGTGTTTGCCGGGGTGCATCCCCTTTACGGTCTGAGCCCGGGTGAAGGGGTTTGGTACCTCGCGCGGCGCTCGCACCTGACGCTGCGTTTGCCGCGCCAACGGATTGCCGATGCGCAGGCACTCGTCGGGGCACGGCTCGACCTCTCCGGTTCTGTTCTGGAGGTGGGTGCGGCGAGTGAAAAACCGCTTTCCGCGGCGCCGGTGCTCTACGCCAAATTCGTCACCTTCGGGGAGGGCGAGGCGCAAGAGGAGGAACAGTTCTATGCTGCCTGCCAAGGGGCGCTGGCGGGGCTCGGTCTGGCCCCACGGGCAATGGTTTGTGGCAAACGTCAGAGCGCAGCCACTGCAGGGGGGGTGCTGCATGGCTTCAGTCTGATGGTCAGCGGGCTCGATCCGGCTGGCGCACGGCGGTTGATGCAACATGGCCTGGGTATCGGGCGCACGCGCGGCTGCGGTATCTTTGTCCCGCACAAAGCAAATCCTGCAGAAGGCACGGGTGCCTGATGTAAAGTGGATCAAGTCAACTCCAAGGAGGATGAAAACATGGGGAGCATCGTCATCAATGGCGTCGAAAAGGAAGTCGATGATTATGGCTATCTGCTCGAGCCCGATTTCAGTGAGGAGGCGGTGCATGCCTTCGCGGCCAAGGAAGGCATCGAGCTGACCGAACAGCACTGGAAGGTGATCAATTTTCTGCGCCAGAAATATCAGGAAGAAGGCCATACCCCGAACCTGCGCAATCTGATCAAGGGCTTGCAGGAGGAGGGCATCATGCCCGAAGCCGACAACAAGCTGATGTTCGACCTTTTCCCGGATGGGGGCGCCGCGAAACAGGGCTGCCGCATCGCCGGGCTGCCGCAGCCTTATGGCAAGGGCGGCTACTGAGCGCCTGACGATGATGCAACGCAGAAATTCGGCGCTGGCGATACGGCACTGAATAGCCGCGATGGCGATCAGGCTGAAGACCAAATTCCACACCCCGGGGCAGCGCTCCCCAGCGACGCTCGCTTCGGTGGTGGCGGTGTTGGCCTGGAAGTTGGCGCTCGAGTCGATCAAGCGCATGCGGCGCGCCGATTACGACATCGATCCCGGACGGCCATATTTCGATTTCGTCTGCGAATATCTGGCCTTTCTGTCAGTGGCGGCGGATCGGCTCGCGTTCCGTGCCCTATCTGCCGAGGCGCGCACTGAATTTACTACGGCGCTGGTCAAGCATCTGGCCCGTTTCGTCGAGGAAAACAACATCATGCTCTTGGGCTCCGCCGTGCCCGGTGAATCGCAGCGCCATTTCATCGATCTGTTCAACCGCCGGGCGGCCGATTACGCCGAATTCGACTATACGGAACAGGGACCGGATTTCGCTTTCAAGCGTTTCTTTGCCAGCTGCCTGCGCGACGTGCTGCCCGAGAAAGACAAACTCTGGGTCATCGACCAGGCGATGGACATCGAAGCCCCGGAATCGCTGAAGATGCTTGAAAAAACGCTGGCCGGGCTGTTCAACCCGGACCAGGCCGTGAGCCAGCGCAGACAGGATCTACGCGGCTCGATCGACTGAAAGGAGCCGAGCCTTGCCGGGCCCATTCGATCTCGACGATGCCGCCGCCTACGCGCGCTGGCGCGAAGAAAAGCTCGACACCGCGCCGCGGCGTATCGAGGACATCCTGGTCACGCTCGATGACCCGCGCTGGTTGAAACCGGCCGAGCGGGAGCATCTGGTGGCGCTCAACCGACGCTGCAATATGGCGATCTATGTCAGCAAGACCGGCTCGGACCCCGACAAAGAGATCCCGCGCCGGCTCGGCGAGCAGCTTGGTTTGAAGACCCTTGACGGCCACTGGCTTACCGATAGCGACGGTATCTCGCCGCTGTCGCTGATCGGCGCCGAAGCGCGCGGCGAACGCCGGGATTTCATCCCCTACACGGACCGCCCGATCAAGTGGCACACCGACGGCTACTACAACAGGCCGGAACATACGATTCGCGGGTTGCTGCTGCATTGTGTGCAAAGCGCGGCCAGTGGTGGCGAAAACCAGCTGCTCGACCACGAGATTGCCTACATCCTGTTGCGTGACGAGGACCCTGACCATATCCGGGTTTTGTCGCGACCGACGGTCATGACCATTCCGCCGCGCGCTGATGAGCAGGGCGTGGCCAGGCCAGCGCAGCCCGGCCCGGTGTTTTCGGTCAATGCCGATGGAACGTTGCACATGCGCTACACGGCGCGCACTGTGAGCATCGTCTGGGATGCCGCGGCCACCGCAGCGCGCACCGCCCTCGAACGACTGCTGGCCAAGCCGACGCCGTGGACGCTTCAGGGACGGCTCGAACCGGGCATGGGGCTGGTCTGCAACAACGTTTTGCACGATCGCAGCGGCTTTACCGAGACGCCGGAACGACGCCGCCTCCTTTATCGCGCGCGCTACTACGAGAGAGTCTCAATCATCTGAGCGCTGGAGACGGCTGCGGCCTCCGTATAATCACCATCTTCTGCCTTTCGACAGGGGGAGTCATGCCGCAGTTGTCGTTGGAGCTCGAACGCAGGCTGACGGCAGCCGTAGACCGCATGCCAGCCTTTCCGCGCAGCGTGCAGACCATCCTCGTCATGACACGTGACAGCAACTGTTTGCCCAAGCAACTGGTCGACGTGATCGAAAAGGACCCGGTGATGACGCTGCGCATCCTGCGCGTCATCAATTCGGCTTACTACGCGCTGCCCAAAAAGATCAGCTCGGTCGCTCAGGCAGTTATCTATCTCGGCATCAACACGATCAAGAACCTTGCGCTCGCCTGCGCGGCCGCCGGCGTGATGCCCCGCTTTCATACTGAATACTTCGACAGCCAGCAGTATCTGCTCCACTCATTGACGGTTGCCGCCCTGACACGTTTGCTCTGTGAGAAACATGCCCGTGGCGAGGTCGATTCTGGCGACTGCTATGTGGCCGGCCTGCTGCATGATTTTGGCAAGGTGGTGTTCGCCCATACGATGGCGAGTGACTTCGCGCGCGCACTCGAAAATGCCGCCCAAGGTGGCAAGCCGCTCAATGTCGCCGAAACGGAAACCATCGGTGTCGATCATGCCTACGTCGGTGCGCTGCTGGCCCGCAAATGGCAGTTCGGTGATGCCCTGGTCGAGTGCATCCTCAGGCACCATGAGGCAAACGCCGAGCCGCATGCGATGCTCGACTGCCTGCGCATGGCCGATGCGATTTGTCGCAAACTGGCTTTCGGCGCGGCCGGCAACCCCTGGCGCGAGGAAGAGCTGGCACAATTGCCGGCACGCTTCGGTACGGCTGTGGAAGAAGCGATCGAAGGACTGGGTGATTTAGGGGAACACTTGCAGGCGGCGCGCGCTTTCGTGCAGATTGGCAGCGAGGAGGGGGGATGAAGGTGAAGATGTGGGGCGTACGGGGTTCGATCCCGTCGCCGGGTCCACGCACCGTGCGTTACGGTGGCAATACGACCTGTATCGAAGTGAGGAGCGATGAGGATCGGCTCATCATCCTCGATGCCGGTACCGGCATCTTCCCGCTCGCCCAGAGCCTGCTTGGCCAAATGCCGATCGAAGCAAACATCTTCATCACCCATACCCACTGGGATCACATCCAGGGTCTGCCTTTCTTCGTGCCTTTGCACATCCCGGGCAACACCGTGCGCATTCATGGCGCGTTCGACCTGATCACCCAGCAGGGTGTCGAACATGTGATGAACGTGCAGCTGCAATACAGCTACTTCCCGATCCGCGAGGCCGAACTGAAGGCCAACGTCGACTACCTGACCTTGACTGTCGGTGAGACGGTGACGGTCGGAGATGCGCGTGTGACGCCGCTGCTGATGAATCACCCGGTGACCAACCTTGGCTACCGCATCGAATGCCATGGCAAGTCGCTGTTCTTCACCGGCGATCACGAACCCTGGCGTAATTTCTACGATTCGGATGACGAACGCTGGAAAGAGTGCGAGACAATGGTCCAGCAGCGGCAGAGTGAGCTCGAGGCGGCGATCGGCGCCGTCGATCTGCTGATCGTTGATAGCGCATACACGATGGAGGAATATCCGAAAAGGATCGGCTGGGGGCATGGTACTTTTGATGCCGCGTTTGCCCTGGCGCAGCGCACCGGTGCGCGTCGCCTGCTATGCACCCACCATGAACCGACGCGTGGCGACGACGAACTGGAAGAGGTGTTTGCCGCGGCGCTCGCGCGCCATCTATACCCTGGCTGCGAGGCCATGCTGGCTTACGAGGGGCTGGAAATCATCCTTTGAGCAGCGCAGCAAGTTCATTTTCGGCGGCTGCGATTTGCGCATCGAGGCTCGTGGCCATTTCCGCGAGCAGATCGCGCCCGTGGCGTTCCGCGAGACGCGCCGTGGTAAACAACTCGTAGAGTTTCGAGCCGTAGAGGCGGTCGAGTTCGGCGCCAATCACGGCAATGCGGCTGCGGATCGCATCGCGCTGGCGGAATAGCCCCTCTCGGGCGGTGAAACTCGGCGCTGACGGGACGGCACCCTCTTTCCCCAGAGGTTTGGCTGCGGGCCCGGCCAGCCAGAGGCCGAAAACACGCTCCAGCGCCGCGGCATCGCCCGAGCGATAGGCGCGGTTCGCCTCACTCATCAACTGCGTGCGCCAGACACGGTCGGTCTCGTCGCTGGCACGGTCCGGGTGGATTTTCTGCGCCAACTGGCGGAAGCGTTTCTTCAGATCGTCACTGGGCGTGAAACGCAAGGGCTGCTGCTCTTCATCGCAGCGGGACTGCGCATCGTATTCCCGCCGCGTTTGCTCAGCGCGGGCCTGTGCCTCGCGCGCCGCTTGGGCGATGTCCGGATCCTGCGGTGCACATGCGAGACGCACCGCAGCGAGTTCAGCCTGCAGACGATCGAGCCGCACGAGGCGCTCACCGATCTGCGCGTGATAACGTGCGCTGAAAGCCGCCAGTTCGGCTTGGACGGTGGCTAGCTCCAGCTCCATCTCGGCGAGCTGCTGACCCAGCAGCTCGAGCTCGGCGGCAAGCTGAGCCGTTTCGTCAGGCAGGGTGAGCTCTCCAGCGGCACTGCCAGGCAAAGAAAGCAACAGCGTGGTGCGCGCACCCGGCCAGGCGCAGCACGCTGCGGCGGGCAAGCGGCCGCATTGCAACAGCACGACCCAGTCGGTTGCCATGCCCTCTTGACGCATCACCGGCCAGGGCCCGATGCGTACCGGGAAAAGCTCGCAGATGCCGGCGGGGGGCGCTTCCTGGGCTAGATTCCTGGCAGCCCAGGCGAGGCTGCTGCGCCACAGGGCATCGGCTTTCGCAAGGCGCTTGCGCTGCGTCAGCCATGCAGGTCCCTGGCTGTCCGCGCCGTTACGATTGAGCCGGCTCTTCAGGAGCGACAGCGTGGCACGCAGTGCGATCGAACTGGCATGAGCAGCCCCCGGCAGAACCAGACAGAGAGGGCGCAGCCCAAGATCGATGGCAGTCGAGATTTCGGGCAGCAGTCCATCGTCGCTGGTGACGATCATCAGGGTGTGAGCGCTCGTCAATGCTTCGCCGACGAGCGCGGCGATGGTTGCGACGAGGACTTCCGGTTGCTGCAGGGCTGCGACGGTGACGAAGGTTGGCCCTGGCGGGTTGGTCTTGCTCTGGCCAAACAGATTTAACCAGCACCTGAGCACCGCGCTGATCTCGTCGCTGTTATTCATGCTGTCATTCTAATGGCGTGGCTGTAGTAAAGTTCGCATTCCGCTATCGACGTGGAGGTTTGCAGCGTGTTTTCGATCATTCAGGCGGCCGGCTGGCCGATCTGGTTTCTCCTGGCGGCTTCCGTCATTGCCGTCGCGCTGATCATCGAGCGTGCCGCGACGTTGCGGCGCAAACGGATCGTACCGCCTGGTCTGTTGCAAAGCGCGATCGCCGAATATCGCAAAAGCGGGGCTACCGAAGATTTGTTGGCACGGCTCGAGGCCCACTCGCCGCTCGGCCGAATACTGGCAGCCGGTCTGCGCAACGATACGGCCTCCCGGGAAGTGATGAAGGAAGCGATCGAAGAAGCCGGCCGGGGTGTTGCCCATGAGCTGGAGCGTTTTCTCACCACGCTCGGCACGATCGCTTCGATCAGTCCGTTGCTGGGACTTTTCGGCACCATCGTTGGCATGATCGAGATCTTCGGCTCGGCCACCGCGGCCGGCAACAACCCGCAGCAGCTCGCCCATGGTATCTCCGTGGCACTCTACAACACCGGTTTCGGCCTGATCATCGCGATCCCGGCGATGATCGCCTATCGCCATTTCCGCGCCTTCGTCGATAGCTGCGTGATCGAGATGGAGCAGCAGGCGCTGAAACTCGTCGAGCAGATCCACGGAGAAAGAAAGTGAATTTCCAGCGCGGCCGCATCCGTGAGGAACCGGAGATCAACCTGATCCCAATGATCGACGTGCTGCTGGTGATCCTGATCTTTCTGATGATCACCACCACCTATTCGAAATTCGCCGGTCTCGAAATCAATCTGCCGACCGCGGATGCCCAGGCACAAGCCGAAAAGCCGAACGAGATCGATGTCGTGGTGACGGCGGCCGGCACGGTGCTGATCGACAAACAGCCGGTTGGCGGCGGCGTCGAAGCCTTGACCCAGGCGCTCGCGCGCGCCGCGACGGGGGCCACGGCGCCGATCGTCGTCATCCATGCCGACGCGAAGACCGCGCATCAGAATGTCATCGACGTGATGCAGGCGGCGCGCAATGCGGGTCTGAGCCAGATTTCCTTTGCCACGCAGCAGAAACAGCCATGAGGTGTTGACGACCATCTGGCGCGGCCGTGGGCTGCTCGCCTGGCTGTTGCTGCCTGTTGGCATGCTGTTTTTCATCGTTGCCGCGTTGCGCCGCATTGCCTACCGGCAGGGTTGGCTGCGCTCGTGCCGCTTGCCCGTGCCCGTCGTGGTGGTCGGCAATCTCATCGTCGGTGGCGCCGGCAAGACACCACTCACATTGTGGCTCGCCCAGCGGCTGCGCGCCTTGGGGCGCCGTCCCGGCATCGTCAGCCGTGGCTACCGGCGCAGCACGCGCGACGTGCGGGAAGTCGGCGCTGGCGATACGGCACAGGAAGCCGGTGATGAACCCTTGTTGCTCGCCCGGCGTTCCGGTTGCCCCGTGTTCGTCGGTGCCGATCGTTTCACCGCCGCGCAAGCGCTGCTCGAGGCACATCCCGACTGCGATCTGATCCTCTGCGACGATGGTCTGCAGCACTATCGCCTGGCGCGCGACGTCGAGATCGCCGTGATCGACCGGCGCGGGCTGATGAACCGCTTACCGCTGCCGGCCGGCCCGTTGCGGGAACCCGCAAGTCGCCTCTTCGAGGTGGATGCCTGTGTGCTCCATGAGGCACGGATCACGCCGCCTGTCGGTGTGGCCTGCTTCAGGATGCAATTGCTCGGCCAGCGCTTTTACCGTCTCGACGATCCGAATCGCACCTGCGATGCACGCGAGCTGACCGGCCAAAAGCTGCATGCAGTCGCCGGCATCGGTGAGCCGCAGCGGTTTTTCGACCATCTCGCGCGCCTGGGGCTGTCGTTCGAGGCGCACGCTTTCCCCGATCACCATCATTACCAGGCCAGCGATCTGGCCTTCGATGGCGATGCGATCCTGATGACCGAGAAGGACGCGCTAAAATGCCCCGGTCTCGCCCGGCTGCCGGTCTGGGTGCTGCCGGTCGAGGCCCGTGTCGAGCCTGATCTTGCCCGCTTCGTTCTGGAGAAAATCGATGGATGCGCGTCTCATTGAAATCCTCGTCTGTCCCTTGTGCAAGGGCCCGCTCGACTACCGCAAGCAAGCCGCCGAGCTGGTCTGCAAGGCCTGTCGGCTCGCCTATCCGATCCGCGACGACATTCCGGTCATGCTCGAAGACGAAGCGCGCCCACTGGCGCCGGAAGAAGAGTAGCAGCGTGAGCTTTCGTGTTGTCATTCCGGCGCGTTTTGCCTCGACACGGCTGCCGGGAAAGCCGCTCGCCGACATTGCCGGCAAGCCGATGGTGGTGCGCGTCGCCGAGGCCGCCGTGGCCAGTGGCGCCGCAGAAGTGATCGTCGCCACCGATGATGAGCGCATCGAGGAGGCGGTGCGCGCACATGGCCATCGGGCGGTGATGACGCGCGCCGATCATCCGAGTGGTACCGACCGCATCGCCGAAGTGGTCGATCTGCTTGACTGGAAAGACGAAGCCATCGTCGTCAATGTGCAGGGCGACGAGCCGCTCATCGATCCGCGCCTGATCGGGGCCGTCGCCGCGGCACTGGCAAGTGATGATGTGGCCAGTATCGCCACCGCGGCGCACCGCATCAGTGATCTTGCCGAGTTCATGAGCCCGCACGTCGTCAAGGTGGTCACCGCTGCCAATGGCCATGCGCTGTATTTTTCGCGTGCGCCGATTCCCTGGCATCGCGATGGTCTGGCGCAGCCGACCGAGCGGCTGCCTGCTCAGCTGGTAGCGCAGCGGCATATCGGTGTGTATGCCTATCGGGCAAGCTTTCTGCGCCGCTATCGCTCCCTGCCGCCCGCTCCGCTCGAGCAATGGGAGGCGCTCGAACAACTGCGCGCGTTGTGGCATGGCTTTCATATCCGCGTCATCGAATGCGCGCATCCTCCCGCGCCTGGGGTCGATTCGCCGGAGGATCTGGAACGTGTGCGCAGGCTGTTTGCTGCACCGCACTAATCAGTGTGACTATCAGGGGATAGATAAAATCTAGCCAGACCCGCGCCGGTTAGTGCGATATTTCTAATGAACGACAACAAGAGGAGATAGACGATGCGTTTGATTCTGTTGGGCCCCCCGGGCGCCGGTAAAGGCACTCAGGCCAATTTCATCAAGGAAAAGTTCGGCATTCCCCAGATCTCGACCGGCGACATGCTGCGTGCCGCCGTCAAGGCGGGCACCCCGCTGGGTCTGGAGGCGAAGAAGATCATGGATGCCGGCGGCCTCGTCCGTGATGACATTATCATTGGCCTGGTGAAGGATCGCTTGAAGGAGCCGGACTGCCAGAAAGGCTACATGTTCGATGGCTTCCCGCGCACCATCCCGCAGGCCGAGGCGATGAAGGAGGCCGGTGTGCCGATCGATTACGTGATCGAAATCGACGTCCCCGACGAAGAGATCATCAAGCGCATCAGCGGCCGGCGCGTGCATCTCGCTTCCGGGCGCACCTATCACGTGATCTTCAATCCCCCGAAGGTCGAGGGCAAAGATGATGTCACCGGTGAACCGCTGATTCAGCGCGACGACGACAAGGAGGAAACCGTCAGGAAGCGCCTCGAGGTCTATCACCAGCAGACCGAGGCGCTGGTCGATTATTACGGCAAGTGGGCTGCTTCCGGTGTGCCGGGGGCACCGAAATACCGTAAGATCAACGGCCTGGGCAAGGTCGAGGATGTGCGTGATGCAATTTTTGCCGCTTTGCAGGGTTGAAGGAGGAATCGAATGCCAGCCAAGAAAATGAATGCGTTCTACGCACAGTCGGGCGGGGTTACTGCTGTGATCAATGCGTCCGCCTGCGGGGTGATCGAAACCGCGCGCCAGCACAAGGACAAGATCGGCAAGGTCTATGCGGGCCGCAATGGCATTATCGGCGCACTCACCGAAGACCTGATCGATACCAGCAAGGAATCCGCCGCGGCGATTGCTGCTTTGCGTTACACGCCCTCGGGCGCCTTTGGTTCCTGCCGCTACAAGTTGAAGAGCCTGGAAACCAACCAGCGCGAATACGAGCGCTTGATCGAGGTGTTCAAGGCGCACAACATCGGCTACTTCTTCTACAACGGCGGCGGCGACTCGGCCGATACCTGCTACAAGGTGTCGCAGCTGTCCGAAAAAATGGGCTATCCGGTGCAGGCTATTCATGTGCCGAAGACCGTCGACAACGACCTGCCGATCACCGACAACTGCCCGGGCTTCGGTTCTGTCGCCAAATACATCGCAGTCTCGACACTCGAAGCGACCTACGACGTGCGTTCGATGTGCGCCACCTCGACCAAGGTGTTCGTGCTCGAGGTGATGGGACGTCACGCCGGATGGATCGCCGCTGCCGGCGCGATGGCTTCGAGCAAGGATCGGGAGCTGCCGATCGTCGTGCTGTTCCCCGAAGTGGTGTTCGACAAGGAGAAGTTCCTCGCCAAGGTCGATGCGATGGTCAAGAAGTTCGGCTATTGCACGGTGGTCGTCTCCGAGGGTTGCCACTGGCCGGACGGCAAGTTCCTCGCCGAACAGGGTACGCGCGATGCCTTCGGCCATGCCCAGCTCGGCGGCGCGGCGCCGGTGGTGGCCAACATGATCAAGGAGGGTCTGGGCTACAAGTTCCACTGGGGAGTGGCCGACTACCTGCAGCGCGCCGCACGTCACATCGCCTCGAAGGCCGACGTCGATCAGGCCTATGCGATGGGCAAGGCGGCCGTCGAATTTGCCCTCAAGGGGCACAATTCGGTGATGCCGACGGTCGAGCGCATCTCCAGCAAGCCCTATCGCTGGAAGGTCGGCATGGCGCCACTTTCCAAGGTGGCCAACGTCGAGAAGAAGATGCCGAAGAACTTCATCACCAGCGATGGCTTCGGCATCACTGACAAGTGTCGCGAATACCTGGCGCCTCTGATGAAGGGCGAGGATTATCCGCCCTACGGGCCGGACGGTCTGCCCAAGTATGTGACGCTGAAGAATGTCGCAGTGCCGAAGAAGTTGCCCGAGTTCAAGCTGTGATGATCTGAATCGGTGAAAGCCGCAAGCCAGGTTTCCTAGCGGCTTTCGTAATCGAAGTCTGGCGTTTTCTTTTGCAATAAAGGGGGGTGTATGTCTTCAGGTCTGATATTTGCGTTGGTCTGCGCCATCGGCGCGATCGTCTATGGCTGGATCTCGGCGCAATGGATTCTCGCCCAACCGACCGGCAACGAGCGCATGCGCGCCATCTCTGCAGCCGTGCAGGAAGGGGCACAAGCCTATCTGAGGCGCCAATACACGACGATCGCGATGGTCGGCGTCGTACTGGCCATCCTGATCGCGGTCTTCCTCGGCATCTCCGCCGCGATCGGTTTCGTGCTCGGTGCGGTGCTGTCTGGCGCCGCCGGTTTCATCGGCATGAACGTCTCGGTGCGTGCCAACGTGCGCACCGCGGAAGCCGCCAGCAAGGGCCTGAACGAAGCGCTCAATGTCGCCTTCCGCGGTGGTGCGATCACCGGCATGCTGGTTGTGGGCTTGGGGCTCCTGGGTGTGGCAGGTTATTTCGCCGTTCTCAAGGCAATGGCGGGCGACCAGAGCCTCGACCACATCCTGCATCCCTTGGTGGGCCTCGGTTTCGGTTCCTCGCTGATCTCGATCTTCGCCCGTCTCGGCGGTGGTATTTTCACCAAGGGTGCCGACGTGGGCGCCGACCTGGTCGGCAAGGTCGAAGCAGGCATCCCAGAGGATGACCCGAGAAACCCGGCCGTGATCGCCGACAACGTCGGTGACAACGTCGGTGACTGCGCCGGCATGGCGGCTGACCTGTTCGAGACCTACGCGGTGACCATCGTCGCGACGATGCTGCTCGGCGCACTGCTGTTCAAGGCAAACGGCGCGGCGGCGGAAACCGCGGTAATCTATCCACTGGCCTTGGGCGGCTTCTCGATCATCGCCTCGATCATCGGCGCCTTCTTCGTCAAGGCTTCGCCAGGCCAGAAGATCATGAGCGCGCTCTACAAGGGGTTGATCGTCGCCGGCCTGCTCGCTTTGGTGGTGTTCTACCCGCTCACCGGCTGGGTGGTCGACGATCATCTGCTCGACCAGGTGTTGAGCATCTCGGGCGGATCGCAAATGCGTCTGTATGGCGCGGCCGTGATCGGTCTGGTGCTGACCGGCCTGATGGTCTACATCACCGAGTATTACACCGCCACCGAGTTCGCTCCGGTGCGTCACATCGCCGAAGCCTCGACGACGGGTCACGGCACCAACGTGATCGCCGGTCTGGGTGTATCGATGAAGGCCACCGCCTGGCCGGTGCTGTCGGTGTGTGCGTCGATCTGGGCGGCCTATACGCTCGGCGGTCTTTATGGCATCGCGATCGCCGCCACGTCGATGCTGTCGATGGCCGGCATCATCGTCGCCCTCGATGCCTACGGGCCGATCACGGACAACGCCGGGGGCATTGCCGAGATGGCCGAATTGCCGGATAGCGTGCGCGACATCACCGATCCGCTCGATGCGGTGGGCAACACCACGAAGGCGGTGACGAAGGGGTATGCGATCGGCTCGGCGGGTTTGGCCGCACTGGTGCTGTTCGCCGACTTCACGCACGGACTGGAAATCGCCAAGGCGGGTGCGATCTTCAAGTTCGATCTGTCCGATCCGGCCGTGATCATCGGTCTGTTCGTCGGCGGCATGGTGCCTTATCTATTCGGCGCGATGGCGATGGAAGCGGTGGGGCGTTCCGCTGGCGCGATCGTCGTTGAGGTGCGTCGCCAGTTCCGCGAGATCAAGGGCATCATGGAGGGCAAGGCCAAGCCGGAATACGGTACCTGTGTCGACATGCTGACCAAGGCGGCGATCCGCGAAATGATGATTCCTTCGCTGCTGCCCGTACTGGTGCCGATCGTCACCGCCGTGGCCCTGAACATCCTGATGGGCCCCGGCGCCGGCGTGCGCGCACTGGGTGGCGTCTTGATGGGGACGATCGTTACCGGCCTGTTCGTCGCGATCTCGATGACCACTGGCGGCGGTGCCTGGGACAATGCCAAGAAGTACATCGAGGAAGGCAACTATGGCGGTAAGGGGTCGGATGCCCATAAGGCGGCGGTGACGGGCGACACCGTCGGCGATCCTTACAAGGACACCGCCGGTCCCGCGGTAAACCCGTTGATCAAGATCATCAACATCGTCGCACTGCTGATCGTGCCGCTGATCGCTTAAGCGCTCGCGCACTGACCTTGCAACGGTTTGCGGGCAGTCCTGTTACGGGACTGCCCGTTCTTTTTCAGGAAGCTGAAACTCGGCGCTGGGGAGACGGCACGCTCACGCTTCCGACCTGCGGCGAAAATCCTGCCAGCGGAAGCCCAGCAGCCAGAGCGTGGCGAGATAAACGCCGCAGCCGCCCACGACCAGCAGGGTGAGGTGGATGATGCGCCTCCAGTTCGGCATCGTCAGCCAGGAACTTTCCTGCCCCATGCCAAACCACAGCGTGAGGGCCAGCGCCAGCAGCGCCACGCTGAGTTTGGCGAGGAAAGCCGGCCAGCCGGCCAGAGGAAGGTAGGCACCACGCTGACGCAAGCCCCGGAACAGCAAGCCGGCGTTCAGGCAGGAAGCCAGACCGATCGAGAGCGCCAGCCCGGCATGCTTGAACGGGCCGATGAAAAGCAGATTCATCAGCTGAGTCGCCAGCAAGGTGAGGAGCGCGATCTTCACTGGCGTGCGGATGTTCTGTTGCGCATAAAAACCGGGCGCGAGCACCTTGACGAGGATCAGACCGATCAGCCCGATGCTGTAAGCAACAAGCGCCGAGCGAGTCTGCAGGACATCCGCGGCTGTGAAAGCGCCGTGCTGGAACAGTGTCGCCAGCAGTGGCACAGCGAGCATGGCCAGTGCCAGCGCCGCCGGCAGGGTGAGCAGGAAAGTGAGACGCAAGCCCCAGTCGAGCAGGGCCGAGAAGGTTTCCATTTGACCGCTGCTGTGGGCTTTCGACAGGCTTGGCAGCAGAACCGTCCCCAGTGCTGCGCCGAGCAGCCCAGCTGGAAACTCCATCAGCCGGTCGGCGTAATAGAGCCAAGAAACGCTGCCGGAAGTAAGAAAGGAGGCGAAGATCGTGTTGATCAGCAGCGAGATCTGGGCGACGGAAACGCCGAGCACTGCGGGTGCCATCAGGGTCAGGATGCGCTTGAGCCCTGGATCCTGGGGAGCGAAATCGAAACGTGGCAGCATGCCGATGTTTTTCAATGCCGGAAGCTGCAAAGCAAGCTGCAGCACACCGCCGAGGAACACGGCCCAGGCGAGCGCCAGCACGGGCGGATCGAACCACGGTGCGGCGAAGAGTGCCATGCCGATGAAGGAGAGATTCAAAAGCACCGGGGTAGCCGCCGGCAGTGCGAAGCGGCTCCAGGTGTTGAGGATGCCGGTGGAAAGCGCTACCAGGGCCATGAACAGGATGTAGGGGAAAGTGATGCGTGTGAGGGTTACCGTGAGCGCGAACTTTTCGCCATCGGCGGCAAAGCCCGGCGCCGAAATGAGGATCAACAGCGGGGCAGCGAGGATGCCGGCAAGCGCGACGAACAGCACGACGAGAAATAACGCCGTGGCGACGCGGTCGACCAGCCGTTTGGTTTCGTCACTGCCGCGGCGCTGGCGATATTCCGCCAGCATCGGCACGAAGGCTTGGGAGAAGGCTCCCTCGGCGAACAGCCGGCGCAACAGATTGGGCAGCCGGAAGGCGACGAAAAAGGCATCGGTGAACATGCCGGCGCCGAAGGTGCGCGCGATTACGAAATCGCGCACGAAGCCCAGGATGCGCGACAGCAGCGTCAGGCTGCTCACGGTGGCTAGGGTACGCAACAGATTCATGAGGACCGATGTTACAGGTTCGCTGCGGTATCTTGCATCGTGGGGCGGCCCCGCCTATAATCCGCCGCTTTCAGATTACCCGACGAGCAACATTCATGGCCAATACCGCACAAGCCCGCAAACGCGCCCTTCAGGCGATCAAACGCCGCGCGCACAACATGAGCCTGCGTTCCCGGCTGCGCACCGCGATCAAGAAGGTGCGCAAAGCCATCGCGGCTGGCGACAAGGCAGCTGCCCAGGCGGTCTTCAAGGAGTCGCAGCGCATCATCGATTCGATTGCCGATAAGAAGATCGTGCACAAGAACGCGGCGGCACGCTACAAGAGCCGTCTGTCCGCTGCGATCAAGGCGCTTTAAACCGGCGCTGCTAGCTGCGCATCTGGCGCGCAGCGTCAGCCATGACGCGTGAGCTCGCATACCGGGTCACGCGTTTTTTATCGGCGGAGCGAACACCGGGCTACACAGCCTGGCGAATTTCACTTATGATCATCATCCCGCAGCGTTTTCAGAGCACGGCGGCCGTGTGGGCCGCCGTCGCTTTTTCGGACGGCGCTTCGGGAACCTCTGCAAAGCAGCGTAAGCGGGAGGGGGTAGGGCAGGGCGCATCGCGCGGGGCGACCGAGATTCTGTTCCGTCGGGATGGCGAAGGCGCGTGCGGCGTGCGCTAATGGTGCCCGTTCCTGCAGTACGTTTTGTCGAGGCAACGTTCCTGTTTGCAACCGCGGAGCGGATATGTCGCATCTGATGAACAACTATGCCCGGCAGCCCGTGGCCTTCACCCATGGCGAAGGCTGCCGTCTTTTCGACGAGCAGGGTCGCAGCTATCTCGATGGCATCGCCGGCATCGCCGTCAATACCCTTGGTCACAATCATCCCCGCCTGACTGCGGCGCTCGAAAGGCAGGTGCATCGCCTGATCCATGTCTCGAATCTCTACCGGGTCCTCGAACAGGAGCAATTGGCCGAGCGGCTAGCGCGGCTCTCCGGCATGGATGAGGTTTTCTTTTGCAATTCCGGTTGCGAGGCGAACGAGGCGGCGATCAAACTGGCGCGCCTGTATGGTCACCAGAAAGGCATCGATCAGCCGGCGATCGTCGTCATGGAGCAGTCATTCCATGGCCGCACCTTGGCGACCCTCTCTGCCACCGGCAACCGCAAGGTACAAGCGGGTTTCGAGCCGCTGGTGCCCGGCTTCGTGCGCGTGCCTTTCGATGATCTGGCAGCGATCGAGCAGGTGGCGGCGAACAACCATCATGTCGTGGCCGTGCTGTTCGAGCCGGTGCAGGGCGAGGGCGGTGTGAATGTCTGTCATGAAGGCTTCCTGCAAGGGCTGCGCCGCATTTGTGACGCGCAAGGCTGGCTGCTGATGCTCGACGAGGTGCAATGCGGCATCGGCCGTACCGGCAAATGGTTCGCCTATCAGCATGCCGGCATCCTTCCCGATGTGATGACGCTCGCCAAGGGCCTGGGTTCCGGGGTGCCCGTGGGCGCCTGCCTGACCGCCGGGCGCGCGAACGGCATCTTCAAGCCCGGCAACCACGGCTCCACGTTCGGTGGCAATCCGCTCGCCTGTGTGGCTGCGCTGACGACGCTGACGGTGCTGGAAGACGAGGACTTGCCGACGCGCGCCGCTCTGCTGGGCGAGCGGATGCGTGCCCGCCTCATTACCGGGCTGGCCAACGTTACTGGTGTCGTCGACATTCGCGGCAAGGGCCTGATGATTGGTATCGAGCTCGATCGGCCCTGTGCGGCAGTGATCGCGGCGGGGCTTGCCGCCGGCATTCTGATCAACGTCACCGCCGAAAAAGTGATCCGCCTGTTGCCACCGCTGGTGATGAGCGATAGCGAAGCCGACCAGCTCGTCGATACGCTCGTCACCGTGGTGCGGCATTTTTTGGCCGGCTGAGGAGGGGCGATGAACAAGCCGAGACATTTCCTGCAGTTCAAGGATTTCAGCCGCGCCGAGTTCGAATATCTGTTCGAACGCACGCGCATCATCAAGCAACGCTTCAAGTCCTACCAGAAATACTGGCCGCTGGCCGATCGCACGCTGGTGATGATCTTCGAGAAAGCCAGCACGCGCACACGTCTGAGTTTCGAGGCTGGCATGCAGCAGCTTGGCGGCTCGGCGATCTACCTCAATACACGGGATTCGCAGCTGGGCCGCGGCGAGCCGGTCGAAGATGCCGCCGAGGTGATCTCGCGCATGAGCGACGTGGTGATGATCCGCACCTTTGAGCAGGAGATCATCGAACGTTTCGCGCGTCATTCGCGGGTACCGGTGATCAACGGGCTGACCAACGAATATCATCCGTGCCAGATCCTCGCCGACATCTTTACTTTCATCGAGCACCGCGGCTGTATCCAGGGCAAGACGGTGGCTTGGATCGGCGATTCGAACAACATGTGCAACACCTGGCTGCAGGCCGCCGAAGTGCTCGATTTCAACGTTCACGTCTCGACACCCCCTGGTTATGAGATAGAACCGGAACGCGCCGGGCTGTATGGCACCGACCACTTCGAGCAGTTCGCCGATCCGATGGAAGCGGCGCGGGGTGCTGATCTGGTCACGACGGATGTGTGGACCTCGATGGGTTTCGAAGCGGAAAGCGAAACCCGGATGAAGGCCTTCAAGGACTGGCAGGTGGATGCCGAGATGATGCGCGTCGCCAAGCCCGATGCGCTGTTCATGCACTGTCTGCCGGCGCATCGCGGCGAGGAAGTCACCGCCGAAGTGATCGACGGTCCGCAGAGCGTCGTCTGGGATGAGGCCGAGAACCGGTTGCATACCCAGAAGGCACTGCTTGAGTTTCTGGTGTTGGGCAAGATCGAGGAATGAGACATGGCGAAAACGGAAACGGGCATCAAAAAAGTCGTGCTGGCCTACTCGGGTGGGCTGGATACCTCGGTGATCCTGAAGTGGCTGCAGGACACCTATGGCTGTGAGGTCGTCACCTTCACCGCCGACCTGGGACAGGGCGAGGAGCTGGAGCCGGCGCGCAAAAAGGCGCAGCTGCTCGGCATCAAACCGAAGAACATTTTCATCGAGGATCTACGCGAGGAATTCGTGCGCGACTTCGTGTTTCCGATGTTCCGCGCCAATGCTCTTTATGAAGGCGAATACCTGCTCGGCACATCGATCGCGCGGCCATTGATCGCCAAGCGTCTGGTGGAGATCGCACAAAAGACCGGCGCCGATGCGATCGCCCATGGCGCCACAGGCAAGGGCAATGATCAGGTGCGTTTCGAACTCGGCGCCTATGCCTTGATGCCGAATATCAAGATCATCGCGCCGTGGCGCGAATGGGATCTGCTCTCGCGCGAGAAACTGCTCGCCTATGCCGAAGCGCATGGCATTCCGATCGAGATGAAACACAAGAAAGGTGGCTCGCCGTATTCGATGGACGCGAACCTGCTGCACATCTCCTACGAGGGGCGGCATCTCGAAAACCCATCCGCCGAAGCCGAGGAATCGATGTGGCGCTGGACCGTGGCACCCGAGAAAGCACCCAACAAGCCGGAATATCTCGAACTCGAATTCGCGCGCGGCGATCTCGTCGCGATCGATGGCCAGAAGATGAAGCCGCACGAGCTGCTCGCCGAGCTAAACCGGCGTGGTGGCAAGCACGGCATCGGCCGGCTCGACCTGGTCGAAAACCGCTATGTCGGCATGAAATCGCGGGGCTGTTACGAAACGCCGGGGGGCACAATCCTGTTGAAAGCGCACCGTGCCATCGAGTCGATCACCCTCGATCGCGAGGTGGCGCACCTGAAAGACGATCTGATGCCGCGCTATGCCAGCCTGATCTACAACGGCTATTGGTGGAGCCCGGAGCGCAGGGCGCTGCAGGTGCTGATCGATCACACCCAGCAGAACGTCAATGGCTGGGTGCGCGTCAAGCTCTACAAGGGTGCGGTGAGCGTCGTAGCACGCGACTCAAAGACCGATTCGCTGTTCGACCCGACCATCGCCACCTTCGAAGACGATGCTGGCGCTTACGACCAGAAAGACGCAGGTGGCTTCATCAAGCTCAATGCCTTGCGCATGCGCATCGCGGCGAACGCACAACACAAGCGCGCTGCCGGCCGACGCAGATCTCACTGAAATCGGGATGAGTCACGCTGACAGGGGAGCGCGACATGGAAGGCACGATCTTCGGTTTCACCGAGGCGCAGATCGCCGAATTCGGGGTGACCTTCGGCCTGGGCGCCTTCATGCTCTACATGCTGTTCATCATCGGCGAACTGGCCTGGCGTTCGAAAGCGGGCAAACTCGGCACTTTCGTGCTGTTCTTCGTTCTTGCCTTTGGCATGCTCGGCTTCGTCGCCAAGAACATCATCGAGAAACTTTGGGGCATTTGAAATGAGCCAATTCGACAATGTCTCCGTGGTCAAGCAGGCCAACGTCTATTTCGATGGCAAATGCATCAGCCACACGGTGCTGTTCGCTGACGGTACGCGGAAGAGCGTCGGCGTGATCCTGCCGGCGACGCTGACTTTCACCACCGCGGCGCCGGAAATCATGGAAACCGTCGCCGGCAGTTGCCGTTATCGTCTGCCCGGCCAGGACTGGCAGAGCTGCGCAGTGGGCGAATCTTTCCGTGCCGGCCAACACCGCGTTCGACATCGAGGTGAGTGGCGAACCCTACCACTATGTCTGTCATTTCGGGTGAGCGCCATGCCCTCGTTCGACATCACTTCCGAAGCGAACATGGTGGCGCTGAAGAATGCCGTCGATGTCGCCGGCCGCCAGATTGGCAACCGCTATGACTTCAAAGGCACTGCGGCGCGTGCCGAACTGAACGAGAAGGACAAAGTAATCACGCTGTGGGGCGATTCCGAATTCCAGCTCGGTCAGATCAAGGACATCCTGTTCCCCGAGATGGAAAAGAAAGAACGCGAGAGCACCAAGCGGCTCGAAGCCGGACCGGTTGCGAGCGTCTCCGGCAACAAGGCGAAGCAGGAACTGAAGATCCGAAGCGGCATCGACCAGGAGTTGGCGAAGAAAATCGTCAAGCTCGTCAAGGAAAGCAAGCTCAAGGTGCAGGCAACGATCCAGGGCGATGCGGTGCGCGTTTCCGGCGCCAAACGCGACGATCTGCAGGCCGTGATCGCGCTGGTGAAACGCTCGATCACCGACTATCCGCTCGCTTTCGGCAATTTTCGCGACTGAGGTGCCGTACCACCAGCGCCGACTTTCAGTCGCGCGCCAGCCCTGCGATCCAACGTGTATAGAGCCGGTCGGCGGCGATGCGCATCGCCGCGAGGCGCGCATCGAGGTCGATGTACATCTCTTCCGGCGTCTGCACCGAAGGACCGGGGGTGGCCCGTTCCTCGGCCCAGGCGCGGTTCCACAGCCGGATCATCGCTTCGGTCATTTCGACATGGCACTGCAAGCCCAGATGTGGGCCGAAGACGAAAGCCTGATTTTCACACCAGGCGCTTTTCAGGATCCGCGTCGCACCCGCCGGAAGCGAAAACGTTTCGCCATGCCAATGAAAGGCTTCGAAACTTTGTAGCTCCCCCAACCAGTCGCGCGCCAGAGGATCAGTCGTTTCGACCCGCCCCCAGCCGATCTCCTTGACGGGGTTTTTCGTCACCGTGCCGCCGAGTGCCTTGGCCATCAGCTGCCCGCCCAGGCAATGGCCGATCACCGGGATATGGGAGGCGACGGCCGCACGGATCAGATCGAGGACTTGAGGAATCCAGGGAAGATCGTCATTGACGCTCATCGGCCCGCCCATAAAACAGAGCCCGGAGAAGTCACCGGCATGCGTCGGTACTGCTTCCCCGGCGTCGATGCAGATCATCCGCCACGGAATCGCGTGAGCATCGAGGAAGGTGGCAAAATAGCCGGGGCCTTCTCCGGCACTATGACGAAACACGGCGATGGGTTTCATGATGAATGCGAACGACAGAAAACGACGTTTCTCCAATCTTATCATCGGAATTTTCAGTGTCTTGTGCGGCAATGTGTTGGCTGCCGATGTCGCATTGGTCGGTTTGACTAGCGACAAGGCCATCGTGGTGATCGATGGCGGGAGGCGCCAGGTGCTCACCATGGGTGGTCATGCCGTCGCGGGTGTGAAGCTCGTCGCCATCGAATCCGGCGCGGCAGTTTTCGAAATCGATGGCAAACGGCGACGCATCGGGATCGGCCAGAATGTGGTTTCCGCACCCCAGGCCGAAAAACCTGCGGTGGTGCTGAACGCTGATGATCAAGGGCATTTCGTCACCAACGGCAGCATCAATGGCGAGCCGATGCGCTTCATCGTCGATACCGGTGCAACCTTCGTTTCCCTCGGCGCCGCCGAGGCGCGACGCGCGCGTATCGATCTGACCCATGCGACGCCGGGATTCTCGCAAACCGCCAATGGCCTGACACGCGTCTGGCGTGTGCGACTGGCCAGCGTGCGTGTCGGTAACATCTCGCTGCGTAACGTGGAAGCGACCGTTCATGAGCATGACATGCCGGTGGTACTGCTCGGCATGAGTTTCCTCAATCGCATGGAAATGCGCCGTGACGGCACGACGCTGACCTTGATCCAGCGTTATTGAGACCGATGCCGGGGGCGCCGCTTTCCGCCGACTGGCTGCGCCAGCGTTTTGCCGGGCGCCAGACGGGGCCGTGTGAACCTGCTGTTCCCAAGCTCCAGGCCGCGGCGATCCACGCCGCCGTGCTGACGCCGCTCGTCGTACGCGAGAGCGGTCTCACGGTGCTATTTACCCAGCGTACCGCCCACCTGCGCGATCATGCCGGCCAGGTGAGCTTTCCGGGCGGACGGATCGAAGCTTGTGATGGAGATGCCATCGCCGCAGCGCTGCGCGAGAGCCGCGAGGAAATCGGCCTCGATCCCGGTCAAGTAGAAATCCTTGGTCTGCTGCCGGAACATTTCACTGTCACGGGCTTTCGCATCACACCGGTGGTGGGGCTCGTTTTCCCGCCGCTGGATCTCAAGCTCGACGATTTCGAGGTCGCGGAGGTTTTCGAGGTGCCACTGGAATTCCTCCTCGATGGAGCGAACTATCGCCGCGAAAGTGTCGCCACCGCGGGCCGCAAGCGCAACTTCTGGGTCGTGCCCTGGCGCGAGTATTTCATTTGGGGAGCGACTGCGGCCATTCTCGTTAGTCTGCGTGAGGCTTTGGGTTTTCGGTAAGGCTGTTTGACAGGCGAGTATGTTATCTTCGCGCAAGTCAAGTCACGATCGCCTTCATGACGCTGCTCAGCCTTCTTTGCGTACTCGTCCTTGAACAAGTCAGGGCCACGCCTGCCGCCCAGGTCTGCGCTGCCCTCACCGCCTATGCGCGTTTTCTCGAGCGGCATTTCAACGGTGGCGAGTGGCGGCACGGTGCGATTGCCTGGCTCGTCGGCGCCGCACTGCCCGCGTTGGCGGTCTTCGTCCTGCATTACGTCCTGAATGCCATCCATGTCCTGCTCGCGTTTGGTTTCGATGTGCTGGTGCTATATTTCCTGCTCGGTTTCCGCCAGTTCAGCCATTACTTCACGGACATCCAGCTCGCCCTGCGCATGGGCGAGATCGAGCGGGCGCGCCGGTTGCTCGCCGACTGGCGGGGTTCCACAGACGAACGTCTCGGTTCCGGTGCGATCGCCCAGCTGGCCATCGAACAGGGCATTCTGAGCTCGTACCGCTTTGTTTTTGCGCCGTTGTTGTGGTTTCTGGTGCTCGGGCCGGCGGGTGCGTTGCTCTACCGTCTGACAGTGACGATGGCCGAGTCCTGGCAAACCTTTGACGGCGTGCCCGAAGCGCAGGCGTCTTTCGGTGCCTTTGCACGGCGGACATTGGAGGTGCTCGACTGGGTGCCGGTACGTATGACCGCGGCGACATTCGCGATCGTCGGTGACTTCGAAGATGCGGTGTATTGCTGGCGCACTCAGGCTGCGCAGTGGTTCGATGCTGCTGCCGGAATCCTGCTTGCCAGCTCCGCCGGCGCTCTCGGCATCCGGCTGGGGCAACCGTTGCCGGGTAAAGCCGAGAATCTTCCTCGACCGGGGCTTGGACTCGGTGACGAGACGGACATCGAGCATCTTTCCAGCGCGATCGGGCTCGTTTGGCGTGCGCTGGTATTGTGTCTGCTGTTGCTGGCTCTGCTGACGGTAGCGAGTTGGGTGGGCTAGCGGTTTTTCAACCCCAAAAAAACGGAGTGGAAATCATGTCGAAAAAGGAAGTGGTCGTTCTCAGCGCGGTGCGTTCTGCCGTCGGCACTTTCGGCGGTTCGTTGGCAGGCATCGAACCGGCGGAACTCGGTGGTCTGATCGTCAAGGCGGCGATCGAACGCGCCGGCGTCGATCCCCAACAGGTTACTTTTGCCGCAGTCGGCAATACGATCCCGACCGAAGCGCGCTACCCCTATGTTGCGCGCGTGGCGACGATCCAGGGCGGGATGTCGATGAATTCGACCGCCTTTGCGGTCAACCGGCTGTGCGGTTCTGCGCAGCAGGCGATCGTCAATGTCGCACAGGCGATCCTGCTCGGCGATGCCGAGTTCGGTATCGGCGGCGGTGTCGAAGTGATGTCACGCGGCGCCTATCTGTTGCCGGCGCTGCGTTCCGGTGCGCGGATGGGCGACACCCAGGCGATCGATGCGATGGTGGCGGTGCTGACCGACCCGTTTGGCGTTGGACACATGGGCATCACGGCCGAGAATCTGGCTGCCAAACACGGCATTACACGCGAGGAACAAGATGCCTACGCCGTCGAATCTCAGGCGCGTGCAGCCAGAGCGATCGCCGAAGGCCGCTTCAAGAGCCAGATCGTGCCGATCACTTTGAAGACGAAGAAGGGCGAGGTGGTGTTCGACACCGACGAGCATCCGCGTCCCGGCACGACGATGGAAACCCTGGCAAAGATGAAACCGGCCTTCAAGAAGGACGGCACGGTGACCGCCGGCAATGCGTCCGGCATCAACGACGCAGCCGCTTTCCTGCTTCTCGCCGACGCCGCAAAAGCCGCTGCCGGTGGCTACAAGCCGATCGCGCGACTGGTCGCCTATGCCATCGCCGGGGTGCCGAACGACGTGATGGGCGAGGGGCCGATTCCCTCATCGAAAATCGCCCTCCAGAGGGCGGGGCTCACACTGGATCAAATCGATGTGATCGAATCGAACGAGGCGTTTGCCGTGCAGTCGATCACCGTCGCACGTGGGCTTGGCCTCGATCCGGCGAAAACCAACCCGAATGGCGGCGCGATCGCGCTCGGTCATCCGGTCGGTGCCACCGGCGCGGTGATCGTCACCAAGCTGCTGCATGAGCTGATGCGCATCAATGGCCGCTATGGGATGGCGACGATGTGCATCGGCGGTGGTCAGGGTATCACGACGATCTGGGAAAGGGTGTGAGCCGGCGCCTCGACGCCAGTCGAAACGAAGGGCTGCGCTGGCAGCCCTTTTTCGTGCCGTCCCGCCAGCGCAGAATCTGAGACGGCGATCGGGATTGCCTGATGTCAGGCGGCTTTCAGGTAGCGCTGTTTCGCGGCGCGCGCCTCGGCGGCTTCCTCGGCCGAATAGGCCTTGCCCGACCACAACATGCGATAGGCGATTTCCTCGTTACCATTTTCACACAGTTCGAGCACGTTCTTGAACAGGGGCTGGAAGGTCTCCGAGCGATGCGAGGCCTCGTGTTCCTCGAAGGAGCGCCAAAAAGTGATGATCAGCGCCTCGCGGTCTTTCAGGGGGCTGTTGATGGCCTGGCCGACGGTGCTGCCCTCGTTCGACACCTGCCCGCTGTTGAGCACGACCATGCCGCCGATGAAGCCGGTGTCGGAGTGATAGGTCTTGACGTTCTCGCACAGCAAGGCGACACGCTCCTCGAGGTCTTCGACCGAAAATTCCGGCTTCAGGATGACACGGTTGACCGTGATGACGCCATCACTGGGGAAGTTGGGGATGAATGACATGATTTCCTCCTGTGGGGTTGGGGTCAGAAAGTGGTTTAATGTTCTTATAAGATATTGCTGATCTGGTAAAGTTCAAGAAAAATCAAATCCCTATTGAAAGTATGGACGAAAAGGATTTCATCGAGGAGACCTTGCTAAGCGAGCAAGTGTTTGCCGGCAAGCTCCTGAAGGTTTATTCAGATCAAGTGCGACTCCCGGACGGTGAGACCTCATGGCGTGAATACATCCGCCATCCCGGCGCGGTGGCCATCATCGCCGTGCTCGACAATGGCAAGCTGCTGTTCGAGCGCCAGTATCGCTATCCGCTGCGCCGCGTGTTCCTGGAAATTCCCGCCGGCAAGATCGATCCGGGCGAGCACATCCTCGATACGGCGCGCCGCGAACTGCGCGAAGAAACCGGTTACAAGGCCAAGACCTGGCGGCATCTGGCCACATTGCACCCTTGCATCGGCTATGCCGACGAACGGATCGAAATCTTCTGGGCCGAGGGGCTGACCTTCGTCGGCGCGGCGCTCGATGATGGGGAGATCCTCGACATCTGCGAGCTCTCCCTTTCCGATGCACTGCTCGCGGTGCGCGATGGTGAGATCACCGATGCGAAGACGATTGCGGCGCTATTGTGGGCCGAGAAAACCCTCAACGGTGCATGGCCTTTACCGCGCTAGCGGGAGCGACGGCTTTCAGCCGTTGCGAAATTCGGCGGCGATGTTTGCCATTAAAATGAATCACGATGAACGCTCCTGAATATCCGAACGAGCTGCCGGAAGTCGAGGCCGACGAACAGACCCGCCTGCAGGTGCTCGACATCTTTGCCCAGGTGTCGGCGAACCTCGCGGACGAGGACGACGTCGAGGAACTGCTCGGCCGCTTCTTGGGCACGATGCTGCGCCTTGCCAAGGCGAGCGCCGGTGCAGTGCGCGTCGTGACCACCGATGGCAAGCATTTGCGTCTGGTCGCGGCGCGTGGCCTGCCGCGGGAGGTCGTCGAGCGCGAACGCCTCGTACCGATCGATTGTGGGCATTGCGGCGGCGCCCTGCTCGACGAGCATTCGCGCTATGAAATCGACTTGCACCCGTGCGCGATGCGCACCCAGCATCCCT
This sequence comes from uncultured Methyloversatilis sp., assembly GCA_964478415.1. GTDB lineage: Bacteria > Pseudomonadota > Gammaproteobacteria > Burkholderiales > Rhodocyclaceae > Sulfuricystis. The sequence continues at coordinate 11,166 of CAYZII010000007.1, read as the reverse complement.
ATTTCGGCAACGAATGCCAGGCGATGGTCGTCGTGCCGTTACAGCATGGTGGGCGTTTGCAGGGCACCTATAACCTGTTCCTGCCCGAGCGCTTCGAGTTGCCTGAAGAGGTGGCGCTACTGTTCCGTTCGATCGGCGAGCATCTCGGCATGGCGCTCGAAAATGCTCACTTAAAACGCGAGAACTTGCGCATCAAGCTGATGAACGAGCGCCAGATGATGGCGGCCGAAGTGCATGACTCCTTGGCGCAGACGCTCGCTTACATGAAGGTGCGCATCGCACTGTTGCAAGACGCATTGGCGGATGCCTCTAACGCCAACAATGAGCTGGCCGGGAAATATGCCAGTGATGTCAGTCAGGCGGTCGATGAGGCCTACCGGCAATTGCGCGAACTCCTGGTGCAATTCCGCAGCCGCATGGATCCGATGGGTCTGCAACAGGCGCTGGCGGGAATCGCCAAGAATTATCAGGACAGGACCGGCATCGAACTCGAATATTGTAATCGCGTCGCCGACCTGCGCCTGTCGGTCGATCAGGAGGCGCAGGTGTTCTTCATCGTCCAGGAAGCATTGGCGAACGTCAGCCGCCATTCCGGTGCCACGCGCGCGCGCCTGACCCTCGAAGGTGCCGGCGATTACTATGTGGTGACGATCGAAGACAACGGCCGTGGCAATCCAAACTTCACGCCTCGCGCTGATCCTGCTGGCGAAATGCCCCAGCTGCGTGACCATTTCGGCCTGTCGATCATGCGCGAGCGCGCGCGACTGATCGGCGGGAGAGTCGAAGTTGCCAATTTGCCGGAGGGAGGATTCCGCGTGCGGCTGACTTTTCCAGCCATTGGTCCGAACAACATCAAGCTTGTTCCATGAGCGACATTCCGCCGCCCGAGGCACGCATCCGAGTGTTGCTTGCCGACGACCATACCCTGTTCCGCAAGGGGTTGGCCGAACTGCTCGAGAAACGCGGCCCGATCCATATTGCGGGTATCGCCGGCAATGGTGACGAAGCGCTACAACTGCTCGAGCGCGAACCCTTCGATGTCGTCATCACTGATCTGAACATGCCGCCGCATGGCGGTTTGGCCCTGTTGCGCCAGATCCGGGCGCGCGGCTGGAGCGGTCCGATGCTCGTGCTCACCGTCAGCGATGATCAGGAAGACCTCGCCAGCGCAATGGCCGCGGGTGCGCAGGGTTATCTGCTCAAGGACATGGAGCCGGACGACGTCGTCGATGCGGTGCAGCGCGCGATGCGTGGCGAAACCGTGGTGGCACCGGCGATGACCCTCAAGCTGGTGAACCTGTTGCACGGCGGCTTGCAGCCGCCAAAAGACGATCCTCTCCAGCAGCTCACAGCACGCGAGCGGGAGATTCTCGAGTATCTCGCCCAGGGCCTGTCGAACAAGGCCATCGGCCGCGCCCTCGATATCAGCCACGATACCGTCAAACTGCACGTGCGCCACATCCTCGCCAAACTCAATCTCACCTCGCGCGTCGAGGCGGCGGTGTTCGCCGTCGAACGCAAGGTGGTCAGCCAAGGAAAAGGACGCTGAATGGCGCACTGCCTCGTCACGGGAGGACTGGGGTACATCGGCAGCCATAGCTGCGTGGAACTCCTCGAGGCCGGCCACACGGTCAGAATCCTCGACAATCTTTCCAACAGCAAGCCGGCCGTGCTCGAACGCATTGCCGAAATCGCCGGCAGACGCCCCGAGTTCATCCGCGCCGACATCCGTGACCGTGCTGCGCTGCGCGCAGTGCTGCCCGGTTGCGATGCGGTGATCCATTTCGCCGGACTTAAGGCGGTCGGCGAGTCGGTCGCCCAGCCCTTGCGTTACTACGACAACAATGTGACGGGCAGCATCGTCCTTTTCGAGACGATGGCCGAGATGGGGATAAAAACCCTCGTCTTCTCTTCATCGGCCACCGTCTATGGCGATCCGCACAGCGTGCCGATCCGCGAGGATGCACCGCTATCGGCGACCAACCCATATGGCCGCTCGAAACTGATGATCGAAGACATCCTGCGCGATGTCTTCCGCGCCGATCCGGAGTGGAGAATCGCATTGCTGCGTTACTTCAACCCGGTCGGCGCGCACCCTTCCGGGCGCATCGGCGAAGACCCGAACGGCATACCGAACAACCTGCTGCCCTACATCGCGCAGGTCGCCGTCGGCCGGCTCGAGTGTCTTTCCGTGTTCGGCAACGACTATCCGACGCCGGATGGCACCGGCGTACGCGACTACATCCACGTCGTCGATCTCGCCAAAGGTCATCTCGCTGCGCTGGAGGCGCTGGAACGCCACGGTGGTCTGATCACCGTCAATCTCGGCACGGGCAAGGGTTATTCGGTGCTGGAGATGATCAGAGCCTTCGAAACGGCCAGTGGCCGGAAGATCCCTTATCGCATCTCCGCACGGCGTCCCGGTGACGTCGCGCAATGCTATGCCGATCCCAGTCTGGCACAACGCCTACTGGGCTGGCGTGCGGAAAAGGATCTCGCCGCGATGTGCGCCGATGCCTGGCGCTGGCAGAGCCAGAATCCGCAGGGTTATTCTGAGGACACGTTGAGAGCAAACATAGATGAGTAAGCGGCGTGTATGCAGCCAGGCTACGATGACGAAATCATCAGTGGCCGATAGCGTCGTCGCCGTCGTTGGTCTGGGCTACGTCGGGTTGCCTTTGGCGGTCGAATTCGGCAAGAAATATCGCACCATCGGCTACGATCTTTCTGCCGCCAAGGTGGCCAGTTACAAAAAGTTCGTCGATCCGACCGGCGAGGTCAGCAGTGAAGATCTGCGGGCGGCAAAGCTGCTGACAGTCACTACCGATCCTGCGGCATTGCGCGAAGCCGATTTCATCGTCGTTGCCGTGCCCACACCCGTCGATCAGGCGCATATTCCGGATTTCTCGCCACTGGTCGGCGCGTCGACGACGGTCGGCCAGCAGATGAAGAAGGGTGCAGTGGTCGTTTATGAATCGACGGTCTATCCCGGCGCGACCGAAGAGGTGTGCATCCCGCTGCTGGAAAAACATTCCGGCATGAAGTGGAAGAGGGATTTCCATGTCGGCTATTCGCCCGAGCGTGTCAACCCCGGCGACAAGGAACGCACGATCACCAGGATCGTCAAGGTCGTATCCGGCGATGACGAGAAAACGGCACGTTTCGTCGCGCGCATGTATGCCTCGGTGATCACCGCTGGTGTGCACAAAGCCAGCAGCATCAAGGTTGCCGAAGCCGCGAAGGTCATCGAGAATACGCAGCGCGATCTCAACATCGCGTTGATGAACGAACTGGCCGTCATCTTCCATCGCCTCGGCATCGATACCCTGGAGGTGCTGCAGGCAGCCGGCACCAAATGGAATTTCCTGCCTTTCCGCCCTGGCCTGGTCGGCGGTCACTGCATCGGTGTCGATCCTTACTATCTGACGCACAAGGCCGAGATGCTCGGCTATCACCCCGAAGTGATCCTCGCTGGCCGGCGCATCAATGACGGCATGGCAACCTGGGTTGCCCAGCAGACGGTGAAACTGATGATCAACAATGGCTGTTCCGTCAAAGGGGCCCAGGTGATCGTGCTCGGCCTCACCTTCAAGGAGAATTGCCCGGACCTGCGCAATTCGAAAGTTGCGGATTTGGTCAAGGAATTGCAATCTTTCGGTTGTAAGGTCAGTGTGCATGATCCATTGGGTAATGCGGAGGAGGCGCTGCATGAATACGGCATCGAATTGGTGCCTTGGCCTGCGCTGCCTGAAAGTGCCGATGCGATCGTCGCCGCCGTCGCGCACAAGGCCTATCAGGCCATGCCGCTGAAGCGGTTGACCGGCAAGCTCAAACCCGGCGGCGTGTTCGTCGATGTCAAGTCGGCCTATGATCCGGTGCGCATCACCAAGGCCGGCTTTAAACTGTGGCGGTTGTAAACTCCGTTTGTCCCTTAGAATGGGAAGTGTAGAAGAGCCTTCAGGCGCGATGGTGTCGCTGATGTAGGAGCGCCTTCAGGTTCGATTTTGATCGCAGCTAAAGCCGCTGCGACAGCCGCCTTTACATTCATCCTCTCCCAGGGTCCATCAGAGTTGAACCCTCGCTTTTGTAAATATGAAAATCCTCATCACCGGCGCTGCCGGCTTCATCGGTTCCGCACTCGCATTACGCCTGCTCGAACGCGGCGATCGCGTGATCGGCATCGACAACCACAACGACTATTACGATCCGGCACTCAAGGAGGCGCGGCTCGCCCGGCATGCCAATCACCCCAATTACACTCACCTGCGCATCGACATCGCTGATCGTCAGGCGATGGAAGCAGCCTTTGCCACACACAAGCCACAGCGTGTGGTCAATCTCGCCGCTCAGGCGGGCGTGCGCTATTCGCTCGAAAATCCGCTCGCCTACATCGACAGCAATCTGGTCGGTTTCGGGCACGTGCTCGAAGGCTGCCGTCATCATGGCGTGGATCACCTCGTCTATGCGTCGAGCTCCAGCGTCTATGGCGCGAATACGAAAATGCCCTTTTCGGTACATCACAACGTCGATCATCCGCTGTCGCTCTATGCGGCGACCAAGAAGGCCAATGAGCTGATGGCACACACCTACAGCCATCTCTACGGTCTGCCGACGACGGGTTTACGCTTCTTTACCGTCTATGGCCCGTGGGGACGGCCGGACATGGCGCTGTTCAAATTCACCCGCGCGATCCTCGCCGGCGAGAAGATTCCGGTATTCAACTATGGCAAACACCGGCGCGACTTCACCTACATCGACGACATCGTCGAAGGCGTGATCCGCGTGCTGGATCGGCCCGCACAAGCAAATCCCGACTGGAGCGGCGATGCGCCCGATCCGGGGTCCAGCCGCGCGCCCTGGCGCGTCTATAACATCGGCAACAACCAGCCGGTCGAGCTGATGGATTACATCGCCGCACTGGAAAAAGCGCTCGGCAGAAAGGCCGAGATGGAGCTATTGCCGCTACAGCCGGGCGACGTGCCCGACACCTATGCCGATGTTACCGATCTGGTGCGCGATTTTGACTATCGTCCGGGGACACCCGTGGAGCAGGGAGTCGCCAATTTCGTTGCCTGGTATCGTAATTACTTCGGGGTATGAACATGAAGATCGCCGTTGCCGGCGCCGGTTATGTCGGCCTATCGAATGCCATCCTGCTTGCGCAACACAACGAAGTCGTCATTCTCGACGTGGTGCCCGAGAAGGTGGCGATGATCAATGCCAAGCGCTCGCCGATCGTCGATGCCGAGATCGAAGACTACCTCGTCCACAAGCCGTTGAACTTACGCGCCACGCTCGACAAGGAGGAAGCCTACCGTGGGGCCGACTACGTGATCATCGCCACGCCGACCGACTACGACCCGGAGACCAATTACTTCAATACCCGCTCGGTCGAGGCGGTGATCCGTGACGTACTGAGCATCCAGCCGCAGGCCGTGATGATCATCAAATCGACGGTGCCGGTTGGCTACACGTTGAAGACGCGCGCCGCCTTAGGCTGCGACAACCTGGTCTTCTCGCCGGAATTCCTGCGCGAAGGCAAGGCGCTTTACGACAACCTCCATCCCTCGCGCATCGTCGTCGGAGAACAGTCGGATCGCGCAGAACGTTTTGCCGCACTGCTCAAACGGGGGGCGATCAAACAGGACATCCCGACCCTGCTGACCGGCAGTACCGAGGCCGAGGCGATCAAGCTGTTCGCCAATACCTATCTCGCGATGCGTGTCGCCTACTTCAACGAGCTCGACACCTACGCGGCCACGCACGGGCTCGATACGCGCCAGATCATCGAAGGCGTCTGTCTCGATCCGCGCATCGGCAATTTCTACAACAACCCAAGCTTCGGCTATGGCGGTTACTGCCTGCCAAAGGACACCAAGCAGCTGTTGGCGAATTACCGCGATGTGCCGCAGAACCTGATTCAGGCGATCGTCGCCTCGAACACCACGCGCAAGGATTTCATCGCCGACGAGATCGTGCGCAGGAACCCGAAGATCGTCGGGGTCCATCGCCTGATCATGAAAGCCGGTTCGGACAACTTCCGTGCCTCGAGCATCCAGGGCGTGATGAAGCGCATCAAGGCCAAGGGTATCGAAGTCATCGTCTATGAACCGGTGCTCCAGGAACCGGAATTCTTCCGCTCACGCGTCGTGAATGATCTCGCGGAATTCAAGCGCCTGTCCGATGTCATCATCGCCAACCGCATCACTGACGAGCTGCGCGATGTGCTGGACAAAGTCTATACCCGCGACCTGTTCGGTCAGGATTGATCCGCCCAGTCACTTTGCAGCCGGTGACTAAGGAGCGGGGTAGCGAATGGCGCGAAAAACTCAAGGTGCTTTACTAACACCCAGTTTCGTCTTCAGGAAACTCTCCAGGCTGCCCACCGTGGCAAAGACACTGCCATCGATTTCCTCATCATCGATGTGGATGCCAAAACGGACTTCGATCTCATTGAGCAAGGCGATTACTGACATTGAATCGAGTTCCGGCAAAGCGCCGAGCAAAGGCGTTTCGCTCGAAAAAGAATTCGCACGCCCGCACAAATCGAGTGTCTCTTCGAGGAGGGTTCGTATTTCGGAGTGAATATCCATTTAGAATCAGAAGAGAGAGGCTTCTGGTTGCATTATATTGCGTTGCAATAACAGTCAGAAGGGTAATGTTTCAAGAAGCTTTTCTTCTTCCCGAACTGATTTCACTGGCAGCCGAACGCGATGCGGCGGCGACCGCCCTTACCTACGGCAGGCAGTCATTGTCTTATGGCGATTTGCAGCAGGGGGTGGAGCGCTGCGCCAGCGGTTTGCTCGAGCTGGGTCTGGCACGTGGTGAGCGCGTCGGTATCTACCTCGAAAAGCGTTTCGAGACGGTGATCGCCAGTTTCGGCGCCGCTGCTGCTGGCGGCGTGTTCGTGCCGCTCAATCCGTTGTTGAAACCCGAGCAGGTTGCTTACATCCTGCGCGATTGCAACGTGCGTGTGCTGGTCACTTCGGGCGAGCGCCTGAAACTGCTTGCCGATGTGCTGCCAGGCTGCCATGACCTGCGCCATGTCGTAGTCGTCGATGGCGGTCGGGAGCTGCCGGCCTGTGGAGCAATCGGATGCTTGCGCTGGGAAGAGTTGCTCGCCCTGCCCAAGCGGGCGGGCCATCGCGTGATCGATGGCGACATGGTGGCAATTCTTTATACCTCGGGCAGTACCGGCAAGCCGAAAGGCGTGGTGCTCTCCCATCGCAACATGGTGATGGGCGCAAAGAGCGTCGCCAGCTATCTGGAAAACCATGCCGGTGATACGCTGCTCGCGGCGTTGCCGTTGTCCTTCGATGCCGGTTTCAGCCAGCTCACCACGGCCTTTCATGTCGGCGCGCGTGTCGTGCTGCTCAACTATCTGTTGCCGCGCGACGTGTTGAAAGCGCTGGAACGCGAGCGGGTGACGGGGCTCACCGCCGTGCCACCGCTGTATATTCAGCTTGCCGATCTCGACTGGCCCGCTTCGATCACCGAGCACTTGCGCTATTTCGCCAATACCGGCGGGCGCATGCCGCGCGAGACGCTCGCCAAGCTGCGTATGCGCCTGCCGAAGAGCAAGCCGTATCTGATGTATGGACTGACCGAGGCTTTCCGCTCGACCTATTTGCCACCGGAAGAAGTGGATCGACGCCCGGATTCGATCGGCAAGGCGATCCCGAATGCCGAGATCCTCGTGTTGCGCGAGGACGGCACCCCCTGCGCGCCGAACGAGCCCGGCGAGCTCGTGCATCGCGGCGCGCTGGTCGCGCTGGGGTATTGGAACGATCCCGAGAAGACAGCCAATCGTTACAAGCCATTGCCGGCGCATTTGCCTGGCCGTGAGCCCGGTCTGGTGATCCCGGAACTGGCGGTATTCTCTGGCGATACGGTGAGGATGGACGAGGAAGGATTTCTTTACTTCATCGGCCGTCGTGACGAGATGATCAAGACCTCGGGCTATCGCGTCAGTCCCACCGAGGTGGAGGAAATCCTCTATGCCACCCGGCTCGTCGGCGAGTGTGTTGCGTTCGGCGTCGACCATCCGACGCTCGGTCAGACGATCCAGGTGATCGCGACTCCGCCGGCCGGTGGCAGTCTCGATATCGAGGCACTGCTGGCCGAATGTCGGGCACGCATGCCGGCTTACATGGTGCCGGCAGGTATCACGGTGCGCGCCGGCCCCCTGCCGCGCAATCCGAACGGCAAGATCGATCGCAAGAAACTGAGCTCGGAATGGCAGCGCGATGACGATTGAAAAAACGCCCCCCACGCATGCAGCAATGGATCAGTTCGCGCTGGCCGGCGACGAGCTGCTGGTAGGAGGGATGCTTCTGACGCAGCTCGCTGCCCGCGTGGGCGACACACCTTTCTATGCCTACGATCGCGCCGTGCTTTTGCGTCGTGTCGGGGAACTACGCGCCATCCTGCCGCCAGCGGTGAAGCTGCACTACGCGATGAAGGCGAATCCTTTCCCACCGTTGGTCGCAGAAATGGCGCGGCGGGTCGATGGCATCGATGTCGCTTCCGCCGGCGAGTTGAAGGTGGCGCTCGATGCCGTGGCACACCCTGCCGAGATCAGCTTTGCCGGGCCGGGCAAGCGCGCGGACGAGTTACGTCAGGCCGTCGCGGCGGGCATTCTGGTGAACGTCGAGTCCTTGCGCGAGATTGCGCTGTTGGACGAGATTTCCCAGACGCTGGGTTTGCCGGCGCGCGTCGCGGTGCGCGTGAATCCGGATTTCGAGCTCAAGGCCTCGGGCATGAAGATGGGTGGCGGGCCGAAGCAGTTCGGCATCGATGCCGAGACCGTGCCCGCGGCATTGGCGGAAATCGCCCGTCGCGGACTCGCCTTCGAGGGTTTCCATCTCTTCGCCGGCTCGCAGAACCTGAAGGCAGAGGCGATCATCGAAGCCCAGCAGAAGTCGTATGAGCTCGCGCTCCGTTTGGCGCAGCACGCGCCGCTGCCGGTGCGTGTGCTGAATCTTGGCGGCGGCTTCGGCATTCCGTATTTTCCGGGCGAAGCACGGCTCGATCTGGCACCGATCGGCGCCAATCTGGCCATGCTCACCGATCGGGCCCGCACGGAACTGCCGGACGCCACACTCGTGATCGAGCTGGGGCGTTTTCTCGTCGGCGAGGCAGGCATTTTTGTAACACGGGTGCTGGATCGCAAGCTCTCGCGCGGACAGGTCTTCCTGGTCTGTGACGGGGGACTGAATCATCATCTCGCGGCATCCGGCAACTTCGGGCAGGTGATCCGCAAGAATTATCCGGTGGCGATCGGTAACAAAATGGCAGCGGCGGAAAAGGAGCCGGTGACGGTGGTCGGCCCTTTATGCACGCCGCTCGATCTGTTGGCTGACCGGATGATGTTGCCACGCGCCGAGCCGGGTGATCTCGTGGTGATCTTCCAGTCCGGGGCCTATGGGGCGAGCGCCAGTCCGCAGGCGTTTCTCGGTCATCCGCCGGTCAAGGAAGTTCTTGTCTAGGAGAATTGAACGAACGCCTCCCACCCCGTCAGGACTGAATACGAACCCACCGCGCTGCTTGTCTTCGGTAGAGAGGGTTCTAGGACGCTTGGCGCCGTGGAGAACTCTGCGGTGGTGGGATGAAGAGTGGACCCTCACGGGCCGACGGCATCGAAGTGCCCAAGGTGGAAGATACTGAGGTCTTCACAGGCAAACCGGAGGGTCCGAAATGAATGATAGCAAAACGGTCGTGGGTAGCGACATCGCCAAGCGGGTGTTTCAGGGCAATCGCATTTACTCTCTGGGGGCAAGGCCGAGGAGGGCAGCGCGGTAATCTGGGAGTCTCTCGGCGGTTTTGCGGCGGGAGCGCAAGCTTCGTTTGGGGTAGCGTGTATCCTGGCGCAGTCAGGAGAGGGCGAACTTGCGCAAGGTGGCGAAGTTATGTGGCGCCTGAACTTTGCGCACGCGGCAATCGTCCTCGCGGAACGTGACATCGAGTACCCAATGCAGACTGTTCTCGATCCCCCAATGACTACGCACTGCCTTGGGAAGGTTTGGCATTGGTGATGCCTTGGCTGCCGTTGTAGAAGGCCCCCGCGGTCGAGGTGTGGCCGCCCTTTGAGCACTAGGGTGTCGAGCGGCGTCTGGATGGCGGCAATCTCGTTACCTTTGCCACGCGTATGCTCCTGTCCCAGGCACAGGCCGCTGGCCGTGGCGAACGCGCTGATGGTGTGCAGCGCCGTGTTGCGGTCATCCCGGGAACCGCAGGCGGTCTTGCCGTCGATGGCGACGACCCCGGCAATGACACCGACCAGGCTGCCGATCCATTGCCGGAAACAGGCTTCGAACACCTTGGCGTCCAGCAGGCGAGACACCCGGCTGAAAGTGTCGTGCGAGGGCGTGCGGTGCGCCCACACCAGATAGCGCTTCAATCACCCTTCGTTGTCTTCGGCCCATTCGGCCACAGCCACCCAAGTGTCCGCTCCACACAACACCGCGCCCAGCGCCATGACGAGCCTCTCGATCAAATCGTGCCGTCGTGCCGGCCCTATGAGCGGCTCTGGCAGTTCCGCAAAGGCGTCGCTCTGCGTCATCTCTACCCCCGACAAAAATCGTGACTAGACCCGATTCCATCAGAGTCCACAGGACCATATCATCACCCCTTGACCGCGAACGATTTCTCTCAAGGGTCTACGACATTTGCGTATGCAATAGCCCTGGCCAAGGCGGGCGACCTCGATTCCTTCCTGCCCAACATCTGGCAGCCACGCTGATGCCTGCCACCACACCCAATCGCCGCGTCCATAGGTGCAGATGGACGGAAGCTTGCAGAGCAAATACCTCATTTCTGCTCCCAAACGGCCAGCTCCTCCTCGGGCAGGGCTCGAAAAACGCCGCGTCGATTCCCCCCAGCCGACCTGGCCGCCGTTTGCCCTTGGGCTTTTCCCGCGTAGCCCTGCGCTGGCGTGAGGGGGTGGGTGACGAAATTTGTCACTTTTGTTTCATTCGCGGCAGTTGGGAGGTGGCAGCGAGTCTCGAAAGGGGCGAAACACTGGCTTGTCTTCCTGGGCATGGGTCTTGCATAATGTCGACAAGCATCATGTGATGCTTTTTGCAAAGGAGAGAAAAATGCGCAAGATTCAGCAAGGCTTTACCCTGATCGAACTGATGATCGTCGTCGCGATCATCGGCATCCTGG
>CAYZII010000006.1:56282-58466 GCA_964478415.1 uncultured Methyloversatilis sp. | reverse complement strand
ATCTCGGGGTCGTCGTTCGTGTTGATCGAGGTGCTAGGCGTGCCGACCGCGTATTACGGCTTTTGCTTCGCGTTTGGCGTGACGGGCTATCTCGCCGGCACGATCGTCTGCCGCCGCTTGCTGACACGCGTGGGCTTGCCGCGCGCGTTGATGATCGGTGTCACGCTGTCGCTCATCGCGGGCCTGCTGTTCGCGGCGCTGGCGTGGGCGGGGATGAAGCACTGGTCGCTGGTGCTGATCTGTCAGTTCCTGACGATGGGCGCGCACGGAATCAACTTTCCCTGCGCACAGTCCGGTGCCGTGGCACCGTTCCCGCGCGAGGCCGGCGCTGCGGCAGGGCTGCTGGGTTTTTTCACGATGCTCGCCGCGCTCGTCACCGGTAGCTGGGTGGGCGTCAGTCACGATGGCACGCTGATGCCGCTGGCGCTGACTTCCGGCGCGCTCGGCCTGCTGCTGTTCGGCAGCGCCTGGAGCCTGCGCCGCCAGCGTCTGGCATGGGTCTGATCAGCCCTTGCGCCCCAGCACGGCGCGGATCGTCTCCTGGATGTCGCCCGGGATCAGGATCGTCTTCGCGTTGCCGGACTCGGCCAGCTTACCCAATGCCAGCAGGTATTTTTCGCCGAGCAGGTAGCGCATCGGAGCATCCTGCTCGCCGATCGCCTGAGTGATGCGCCGGATCGCCTCGGCGGAAGCCTCAGCCAGCGTCACCTGCGCCTCGGCGTCACGACGCGCGGATTCGAGCCGTGCCTCGGCCTGCAGGATCATCGACTGCTTCTCGCCTTCGGACTTGGTCACCATCGCTTTACGCTCGCGCTCGGCGGCAGCCTGCATTTCCATTGCCTTCTGCATCGAAGGACTCGGCTTGATGTCCTGGATTTCGACCGACTTGACGGTCAGGCCCCAGTCGATCGCTTCGTCGGCGATCGATTCGCGCAGCCGCGCCTTGATCTTGTCGCGGTTGGAAAGCGCCTCGTCGAGCATCATCTCGCCGATGATCGAGCGCAAGGTGGTCATGATCATGTTGCGGATCGCTTCGGCGAAGTCGGTGACACCATACACCGCCTTGATCGGGTCGGTGACCTTGATGAAGGCGATCGCATTGGTGACGATCACCGCGTTGTCGCGCGTGATCACTTCCTGTTCCTGCACGTCGAGGATGATGTCCTTGGTAACGAGCTTGTAGCGCACCTGATCCAGGTAGGGAATGATGATGTTCAGCCCCGGATGCAGGGTGCCGTGATATTTGCCGAGCCGCTCGACGATCCACTCCTCGCCTTGGGGCACGATGCGGATGCCCTTGGCGAGCGTGATGCCGGCGAAGACCAGCAGCGCGATGACGAAAATCATCATGTCCATTTTCATGCCCTCCCGACTTTCAGGAAACTGCCTTCGATGGCGAGCACGCGCACCCGCTCGCCGCTCTTGATCGCTTCGTCGGCGATGCACACCCAGACGTCATCTCCGAGGATCGGCTTTTGAAAACGCACCTCGCCCTTTTCGAAGGGAGCCACGTCACGCACCAGCACGCCGACCTCGCCGATCACGTTGGCATCCGCCATGCCTACCTTCGTCTTGAACATGTTCGGTTTGAACACCTTGAACCAGGCGGCCACCAACACCAGCGAGACGATCAGCCACAGCCCCAGTTGCGCGGTGAAACTCAAGCTCGCCAACGCCACGGCCAGCGCGACGAGCAAGGCGCCGGCGCCAAACCAGATCAATACGAACGAAGGCACGACGAGTTCAGCGATGATCAACACGATGCCGCCTACCGCCCAATGCCACCATGCAAGCTCCATCTCCCACCTCCTCGATCGTGCCGCATCCCCAGCGCAGACTTTACCGGAATTCCCGTTGCCGGCGCATTTCGAACAGACAGACGGCGGCCGCGGCGGCGACGTTCAGCGACTCGCTGTCGGGCGCGAGCGGAATCGTCACGCGGTGGGTCGCGGCATCAGCGAGCACCGGCGCCAGCCCCGCGCCTTCATTGCCGAACAGCCAGGCACATGGCCGCGTCAGATCAAGCGCATAGAGTGGCTCGCCACCATGCGCCACCGCCGCCAGCGACTGGCCGGCATACGATTTCAAAAAGGCGGCAAGATCGACCTGTTCGTCAATCCGCAATGCAAAATGCGCCCCTTGCGCGGCACGCAGCACGCGCGGCGTCCATGCTCCGGCGCAGCC
>CAYZII010000006.1:12349-56182 GCA_964478415.1 uncultured Methyloversatilis sp. | reverse complement strand
AATGCGCCCCTTGCGCGGCACGCAGCACGCGCGGCGTCCATGCTCCGGCGCAGCCCGGGCCGAGCAGCACGGTGCGCACGCCGGCCGCAGCGGCGGTGCGCAGCAGCGCGCCGACATTGCCGGCATCCTGCACCGCATCGAGCAACAGGCAATCACCACTTGCATCGAAAGTCGGCGCTGGTGACACGGCACCCCCTGCGTCCGACTGGCAGCCTGGGATCGCGATGCGCGCGAGAATCCCCTGCGGGGTGGCCAACGTACTCAACTGGCGAAAGAGCCGCTCCGGCAGGCAGAGTGTCTCGACGCCACTCAAGCGCTTCAGCAGTACCGAAACTTCGGCATCGGCAACGGCATCCTCGCGCACGACGACGAGCTCGGGCTCTACACCGTGAGCGAGCGCTGCTTCGATCAGATGCACGCCTTCCAGCACGGTGCGGCGCATCTCGCGCTGCAGACGGGTATCTCCCTGAAGCGCCTTGAGCGCCTTGAAGCTCGGATTGTCACGCGAGGTGAGCGTCTTCATTCCCATAACCCGAGCTGGGCGCGCACCGGCGCAAAGCTGCGGCGATGGATAGGGCATGGACCGTGCAGGCGCAGCGCGGCAAGATGTTCTGCAGTCCCATAGCCCATGTGACGCGCGAAGCCGTACTGCGGATAGCTCTGATGCAGTTCGCGCATCAGCGCATCGCGCGCCGTCTTGGCAAGGATCGAGGCAGCCGAGATAGCTGCCACGCTGGCATCACCACCAACGATCGCACGCGCCGGCACATCGAGCGGTGGGCAGTGATCGCCGTCGATGAGCACTTCGCTGGGGCGCACTACCAGCCCGCTCACCGCGCGCTGCATCGCCAGCAGGGTGGCACGCAGGATGTTCAATGTATCGATTTCCTCGACACTCGCCGTGGCGATGCTGAAAGCGAGCGCCTGGGCGCGAATCTCACCGGCCAGATGCTCACGTCTTGCTGCAGAGAGCTTCTTCGAATCATTCAAACCGGCGATCGGACGGTTCGGGTCGAGAATCACCGCGGCGGCGACGACGGGGCCGGCCAGCGGCCCCCTGCCCGCCTCATCGACGCCGCAGATCATGCGGCCTGCCCCAACACGGAGAGGATCGCCGCCGCTGCCTTTTCGGCGGTATTCTGGCGCAATTGCTGGTGCATCTGTGTGAAGCAGCGCGTCAGACGCTGCTTGACTTCTTGATCCTGGATTAGATTGCCGAGCGCCTGGGCGAGATTTTCTGGGGTCGCGTCATGCTGAAGGAATTCCGGCACGACGAAGCGCGCGGCGAGAATGTTGGGCAGGCCCACCCAGGGTAGGTAACCCATGCGTTTCATGATCTGCCACGACCAGTCGGACAGACGATAGGTGATCACCATCGGCGCTTTCAACAACGCCGCTTCGAGCGTCGCGGTGCCGCTCGCCACCAGCGCGCCATCGCAGGCTGCAAGAGCATCCCGGGCATGACCGTAGAGCAGGTGAAGCGGCCATTCCTGCGCACCGAGCCGCCACAGTGCGGCTTCGAAGATCAGACGTGTTTCGCGCGTCACCAGCGGTACGAGGAAACGCGCGCCGGGAAAGCGCGCGCGCAACAGTCCTGCAGTGCGGATGAATAATTCGGCATGATAGGCCAGCTCTGATTGGCGGCTGCCGGGCAATAGAGCTATCAGCGGGCTACCGGCCGGGATGTCGAGCCGCTCGCGCGCTGCTTGGCGGTCAACCTCGATGGGCAGCAGATCGGCGAGCGGATGACCGACGTAAGCGACGCTCAGGCCAGTTGGTTGATAAAGCGGCGGTTCGAACGGAAACAGCGCCAGCAGCTTGTCGCAGGCGCGGGCGATCTTGACGATACGCCCCTTGCGCCAGGCCCACACCGACGGGCTGACGTAATGCACGGTACGGATGCCAGCACGTTTCAAGCACCGTTCCAGCCACAGGTTGAAATCCGGCGCATCGACGCCGATGAACACATCGGGCGGATCGGCAAGCAGGCGCTTCAGCAGTTGCCGGCGAACGCTAGCGATGCGGCGGTAATGTCTGATGACTTCAGCATAACCGCGCACGGCCAACAGTTCTGATGGCCACCAGGCGGTAAAACCGGCCGCCTGCATTTTCGGCCCGCCGATGCCGTAAAACTCTGCATCGGGGAGATGTCGCCGCAGCGCCTCGATCAGATGCGCCGCCAAGAGATCGCCGGAGGCTTCGCCGGCCACCAAGGCAATACGCGTCATAGGGAAGCGACGTGTTAGCGAACGATGCCGCGCCCTGGCATGGCGAGGAATTCAACCAACGGTGCCAGCGCAGCGTTCCCACCTTGCACCTCCGCCGTCAGCGCAGCAACCGCCTCGTCGAGTTTGAGTCCGCTGCGATAGACGGTCTTGTAGGCGCGCTTGATCGCAGCGATGGTGTCAGGCGCGAAGCCGCGCCGCCTCAAGCCCTCGCTGTTGATACCGTGCGGCGTGGCCGGATTGCCGGAGGCCATCACGTAGGGTGGCAGATCCTGCACCAGAAAAGTGCCCATGCCGGTCATGCTGTGCGCACCAATGCGCACGAACTGATGCACCGCGGTGAAGCCACCCAGGATGGCCCAGTCGCCGACATGCACATGCCCGGCGAGCTGGGCGTTGTTGGCGAAGATCGTGTGGTTGCCGACCTGGCAGTCATGGGCGAGATGTACATAGGCCATGATCCAGTTGTCGTTGCCGATGCGGGTGACACCAGCATCCTGCACCGTGCCGCGATTGAAGGTGCAGAACTCTCGGATCGTGTTACGATCGCCGATCTCGAGCCGTGTGGCTTCACCACCGTACTTCTTGTCCTGCGGCATCTCGCCCAACGAGGCGAACTGGAAGATGCGATTGTCACGACCGATCTTCGTCGGGCCATGGATCACGACATGCGGGCCGATCCAGGTGCCATCGCCGATCTCGACATCGGTTCCGATGATCGTGTAGGCCCCGATCGTGACGTTCTCGCCTAACCGGGCGCGCGCATCGACGATGGCGGTCGGATGGATGCTGACCGCCATGTCATTTTTCCAGCTTGCGCATCGTGCAGATCAATTCGGCCTCGGCGGCCAACTGACCGTCGACCTTGGCCTGGCCGGCGAATTTCCACATACCGCGTTTGCTGCCGAGGACGGCCACTTCGAGGATCAACTGGTCGCCAGGAGAGACGGGACGCTTGAAGCGCGCGCCATCGATGCCGACGAAATAGTAGACGGCATCCTTGTCGGGCTTGCCATCGGCACTCCTGAAGGAGAGCAGCGCCGCGGTCTGCGCCATCGCCTCGACGATCAACACGCCGGGCATCACCGGATGGTGCGGATAATGGCCTGGGAAGAAGGGCTCGTTCATGCTGACGTTTTTCAGCGCCACGATGCGTTCCCCCGGCACGATCTCCAACACCCGGTCGACCAACAAAATCGGATAGCGGTGCGGGAGAAATTCGAGGATCTGGTGGATGTCCATTGCGGTCGTGGCGTTCATCGGGCGTTCTCCAGTGAGGCCAGGCGTTTTTCGAGTGCGCGTATTTTATCGGTCAATGCCTCGAGGTGCCGCAGCTGGGCGAAGTTTTTCAGCCACTCGGCATGCGGCTGCAATGGCACGGCACCCGTGTAGTGGCCGGCAGCGAGGATCGATTTGCCGACAAAGGTGCCGGCGGAAACATGTACCTCATCGGCCAGGGTCAGGTGGCCGATGATCATCGCGGCGCCGCCGATCGTGCAGCGCGCGCCGATCTTCGTACTGCCGGCGATGCCGACGCAGCCGGCGATCGCAGTGTCACGGCCGATCCTGACGTTGTGCGCGATCTGGATCTGGTTGTCGAGTTTGACACCGTCCTCGATCACCGTATCGTCCAGGGCGCCACGGTCGATCGTCGTGTTGGCACCGATCTCGACGTCATCGCCGATGATCACGCTGCCGGTCTGGGCGATCTTCACCCAGCGCGCACCATCCTGGGCAAAGCCGAAGCCATCCGCTCCGATCACCGCGCCTGAATGGATGATGACACGTCGGCCGATACGGCAGCCGTGATAGATCGTGACGCCTGGATACAACCAACTGTCGGCACCGAGCGAAACGTTTGCAGCGATGCGGCAGTGCGCACCAATGACAGTGTTCTCGCCGATCGTCACCCCGGGGCCGATCCATGCCAGGGGCCCAACCGCGACGCTCGGCGGAAGCCTGGACTCGACCACCGCACTGGGGTGGATGCCGGGCTGCGGGCGCGGCACATCGGCCAGCCATTGCGAGACACGGGCGAAGTAGAGATAGGGTTGTGACGTGAGGATCGCGTCGACCGGGCATTCCGCTGCGAGCTCAGGCGCAAGGATCACAGCGCCCGCCCGGGTCGCAGCGAGCTGACGGCGATATTTCGGATTCGCCAGAAAGCTCAGTTGCTGTGGCTCGGCGCTCTCGAGCGTCGCCAAGCCAACGATCGACCGCGCCGGATCGCCTTTCAGCTCACCGCCAAAGCGCGCAACGATTTCGTCCAGCCGGTAAGACTTCGCCACGGCCGTCGCTGCGCTTATTTCGCGGCCGGTGCCGTGTCGATGCTGAGCGCCTTGATCACCTTCTCGGTGATGTCGATGCGCGGACTGACATACACCGCGTCCTGCACGATCAGATCGAACTTCTCAGCCTCGGCGACTTGCTTGATGACCTTGTTGGCATGCTCGAAGATCGCCGCCAGTTCCTCGTTCTGGCGCAGGTTCAGATCTTCACGGAACTCGCGCTGCTTGCGCTGGAATTCGCGGTTCAGCTCGGCGAATTCGCGTTCCTTGGTGCGCCGTTCGCTCTCGGCCATCGTCACGGAGTTTTTCTCGAGATTTTCCTGCATCGCCTGCAGGCGTTTGGCCATCTGCTGCAGTTCCTGATCGCGCTTTTCGAATTCCTTCTCGAGCTTCTGCTTGGCGCGCTTGGCCTGGGGCGACTCATTGACCACGCGCTGGCCATTGACGAAACCGATCTTGATCGATTCCGCAGAGGCCGGGACTACGGCCAAGGTCACCAAAACCGATACCACGAGCTTGCTGATGTGCTTCATGTCGTCTCCTGTGATCAGAACACGGTGCCCAACTGGAACTGTAGCCGTTGGGTCTTGTCGCCTTCCTTCCGGTTGAGCGGCTGCGCCAGGCTGAATTTTAACGGACCGACGGGGGAGGCCCAGGACAGCGAAAGCCCGGTGCTGTAGCGCAGGTCGGAGAAGTTCATCTTTTCTCCGACGCCCCATACCCAACCGCCATCGACGAAGGCACCCAGGCGGAAGGACTTGTCCTTACCGCTGCCGGGCAACGGAAAGAGGAATTCGGCGTTGAAGAGGAGCCGGCGGTCACCGCCGAGACGCTGGTCGCTGTCGGTCGCGAGCGGATCGACGGGGCCAAGCGAACCCGCCTTGTAGCCGCGCACCGAGCCGACGCCACCAGCAAAGTAATACTTGTAAAAGGGCAACGGCCGACTGCCGATGCCATCGCCCTGGCCATATTCGCCGTTGATCATCAACGCGTATTCGCGGCGGATCGGGAAGAAACGCTGATACTGGAAATTGGTGCGGTAATAGCGCAGGCTGCCACCAAAACCCACCTCACCGCTCACCCGCGCGTTGTAGCCGGACATCGGATAGATGACGCTGTCGAGAGTATTTTTCGCCCAGCCGAGCGTGCCGATCACACCGGAGAACTTCGCGCCCTGAGTATCGATGAATCGCTGGATCGTCGGTGTCGTATAGGTCGTCGTCTTGATCTGGGTGCTGTCGACGGCAAGCCCAAAGTTGATCGAATCATCTTCGCCGATCGGGAAACCATAACGGATACCGCCACCGAATGATCGCGTTGCATAGGTCACCACGCTGGTCAGCTTCGTTGTATCGGTATCACGGGCATAGATGTCGAATCCGCGGCTGACGCCATCGATCGTGTAATAGGGATCGGTGTAGGAGAACGAATACAGCGTGTTGATCTTGCTGGTGTTGAAGCCAATGCCGACGTGCTTGCCGCTGCCGAACAGGTTCTGCTGGTTAACCGAACCGGAAAACACCACGCCTTCGGAGCTCGACAGGCCGGCACCGAGCATCAGGTTGCCGGTGGGTTTTTCCTTGACATTGACGACGACGTCGACCTGATCGGTGGTACCGGGCACTGCCGGCGTCTCCACCGTCACCTCGTCGAAATAGCCGAGGCGATCGACCCGGGTGCGCGACTTGTTGATCTTCTCGCCGTCATACCAGGCCGCCTCCATCTGGCGCATCTCACGGCGGATCACCTCATCGCGCGTGCGCGTGTTGCCCTGCACCTGGATGCGCCGCACATAGACGCGCCGCCCCGGGTCGATGAACAGCGTGAAGGCGACCTGCTTCTTTTCCTTGTCGAGTTCCGGCACCGCATTCACGTTGGCGAACGCATAGCCGTCGTTGCCGAGCCGTTCGGCGATCGCCTTGGTGGTGGCCGTCACCTGTTCGCGCGAGAACAGGCTGCCGGGCTTGATCTGCACCAGTTTGAGCAGTTCCTCTTCCGGCAGCAGCAATTCACCCGCCAGTTTCACCGATGAGACCGTGTAGCGCTCGCCTTCGTTGATGTTGATCGTGATGTAGATGTCCTGTTTGTCGGGCGTGATCATCACCTGCGTCGATTCGATATTGAACTCGATGAAGCCGCGATCCAGGTACCAGGAGCGCAGGGTTTCCAGATCGGCGGAGAGTTTCTGCTTCGAATACTGGTCGTTCTTCGTATACCAAGTCAGCCAGCCGGGCGTGCGCAAGGTGAATTGGTCGAGCAGCTCCTTTTCCTTGAAGGCCTTGGCACCGACGATGTTGATCTGGCGGATCTTTGCGATGTCGCCCTCGTCGACGGCGAAGGTGATGCCCACGCGGTTGCGCTCCAGAGGTGTGACCGTCGTCGTCACCTGGGCGGCATAATAGCCCTGCGACAGATACTGACGTTTCAGCTCCTGTTCGGCACGTTCGACCAGCGAGCGGTCGAAGATCCGGCCTTCGGCAAGACCGACCTCGCGCAGCCCCTTGCGCAGGTTTTCCTTGTCGAACGCCTTGGCGCCGACGAAATCGAGCGCGGCGATCGCCGGCCGCTCCTCGACATAGACGACCAGCACATTGCCTTCGACTTCGAGACGCACGTCCTTGAAGAAGCCGGTGGCGAACAGCGCCTTGATCGCCTGCGCGGCCTTGTCCTCGGTCAGCGTATCACCGACCTTGACCGGCAGGTAACTGAATACGGTGCCGGCCTCGGTGCGCTGGATGCCTTCGACACGGATGTCACGCACCACGAAGGGTTCGAAGGCGGCGGCACCCGATGCGAGCAACGCTGCCAGCAAGCCCGCCAAAAATGAACGTTTCATGCGTCAGCCGGAAAACAGTCGGTGAATGTCGTTGTACAGGGCCAGTCCCATCAGCAATGCAAGCACGGTCAGACCGATCTGCTGACCGATGGCCATTACGCGTTCCGAGAGCGGTTTTCCCTGAATGAATTCGGCCAGATAATACATCAAGTGCCCGCCATCCAGCACCGGGATCGGCAGCAGGTTGAGCACACCGAGGCTGATGCTAATCAGCGCGAGAAAGCGCAGGTAATGCTCGCCACCGAGGCGCGCCGACTGTCCGGCATAATCGGCGATCGTGACCGGCCCGGAGACATTGCGCAACGAAGCTTCGCCGATGATCATCCGGCCGATCATCTTCACCGACAAGAGCGCAGTATCCCAGGTCTGCGCCAGCGCACGCTGCAGCGCGTCGAGCGGCGCAAAGCGCACCGTCACCATCAGTTTCTGGCGCGCCTCGGGATCATCGCGTACGCCGATGCCGATGCGCGCAACTGTTCTGCCGCGCTCTTCGACGAACTCAGGCGTGACGTCGAAATGCATGCGTCTGCCCTCGCGCTCCACCTCGAGCACCAGGCTGCGCATACCCGCGGCCCGGATCGTCGCCGCGACGTCCAGCCAGCCATTCATCGGCGTCCGGTCGATCGCGATGATGCGGTCCCCTGGTTGCAAGCCGGCACGCGCAGCCGGTGAGCCCGCCTGCATGCTGCCGATCACCGCCGGCAGATCGGGGGGTTGCAGGCGCAGTCCGAGGGCGGCCAAAACGTCCCCTTCCTCCATTGCCGCCGGGAATCTGGCGGGATCGAAACGATGGAAATTCAGGTTGCCGTGTGAATCGACGGTTTCGAGCACGATCGCGTCGCGTTCCAGCAGATGGCGAAGCACTTCCCAGCGCAGCTCGCTCCAGGTCTGCACCGGCTTGCCGGAGACGCTCCTTGCCGTCTCGCCAGCGCCGAGTTTCAGCTCCGCGGCGAGCGTGCCGGCTGGCGGGGCGGCGAAGACCGGCCGCGGCTCGGTGACGCCGGTGTGGAACAGGAAGGCATACAGAGCGACGGCCAGCAGCAAGTTGGCGAGCGGCCCGGCGCAGACGATGAAGGCACGGCGGGCGAGGCTCTGGCGATTGAAGGCGCGCGCCAGCTCGGTCGGCAGCACCTCACCTTCACGTTCGTCGAGCATCTTCACATAACCGCCGAAGGGCAACGCAGCGATCTGCCATTCAGTACCATCGCGGCCGAAACGTCGCGCCCACAGCGGTTGCCCGAAGCCGACGGAGAATCGCAGGATCTTGACGTTGCACAGCCGCGCGGCGAGATAGTGGCCGAGCTCATGCACGACGATCAGCACCGACAGCGCCAGCAGGAAGGAGCCGAGCGTCCAGAGCATCGGGATCAGTGCCGATACTGCGACAACAGACGCGTGGCGATCTCACGCGCCTGCGCGTCCGTGGCGAGGATGGTGGCAAGGTTCGGCATCTCTTCGACCGGCATCGCATCCAGCGTCGCCGCGATCACTTCGGCGATGGCTAGGAAGGGCAGCCGTCCCTCGAGGAAAGCCGCAACTGCGATCTCGTTCGCGGCATTGAGCACCGTCGCGGCATTGCCGCCGGCAGCCAGTGCGCGATAGGCCAGCGCAAGGCAGGGAAAGCGTTCGAGATCGGGGCGCTCGAAATCGAGACGGGCGATCGCCGGCAGATCGAGCGGCGCCACGCCGGCGCTGATGCGTTCCGGCCAGGCCAGCGCATGGGCAATCGGCGTGCGCATGTCGGGATTGCCCAGCTGCGCGAGCACCGAGCCATCGACGTATTGCACCAGCGAATGGATCACGCTTTGCGGATGGACCACCACCTCGATCTGCTCGGGCGTCACGCCGAACAGCCAGTGCGCTTCGATCACCTCCAACCCCTTGTTCATCAGGGTCGCCGAATCGACAGAAATCTTCTTTCCCATCGACCAGTTCGGATGCGCGCAGGCTGCCTCGGGCGTCACGTCGCGCAAGGCTTCGCGCGGCGTGGTGCGGAAAGGACCACCGGAGGCGGTGAGCAGGATGCGGCTCACGCCGGCGCGCGCGGGCTCGCCGGCATAGTCGATCGGCAGTGACTGGAACACTGCGTTGTGCTCGCTGTCGATCGGCAGCAGGATCGCGCGGTGGGCCTTCACCTCGGCCATGAACAGGTGGCCCGCCATCACAAGCGCTTCTTTGTTGGCGAGCAGCACCTTTTTCCCGGCCCGCACTGCGGCGAGCGTCGGTTGCAGGCCGGCGGCACCGACGATCGCGGCCATCACGGTATCGACTTCGGGCAATGCGGCAACGAATTCGAGCGCCGCCGGCCCAGCCAGCACCTCGGTGTCCTGCCCGCTGGCCCGCAGCCGCCGTTGCAGCGCTTCCGCCTGCTCCTCCCTACCGACCACGGCATAGCGCGGCCGATGTCTGAGGCATTGCTCGAACAACACATCGACACGATTGTTGCCGGTCAAGGCAACGACGACGAAGCGCTCGGCATGGCGCGCGACCACATCGAGCGTACTGACGCCGATCGATCCGGTGGCGCCCAGCACCGTCAGTTTCTTCTGTTTCATCAGGCGGTCAAGTATAGGCCCAATGCCACCAAAGGCAGTGTCGACAACAGGCTGTCGATGCGATCGAGGATGCCGCCATGCCCGGGCAGGAGGTGGCTGCTGTCCTTGACGCCCGCCTGACGTTTGGCGAGTGACTCGAACAAATCGCCGACGATCGCCAGCACCGTCAGCAGCAACAGGCAAACGGCGATCAGGCCACGATCGAGGTTTTGCACGACGGGCAACGCAGGGGCAACGGCAAATCCATAGACCTGCACGGCGAGCAGCGCGCCAGCCACGCCCTCCCAGGTCTTGGCCGGACTGATGGTGGGCGCCAACTTGTGGCGACCCAAAGCACGGCCAGTGAAATAGGCCGCGATATCAGCGATCCACACCAGTCCCATCACTGCAAGCAGCAGCAGCGGACTCTTTTCGTACAGCCCCACCAGCGCCGCCCAGGCTGGCAGGATCAGCACCAGCCCAAGCGTCGCGCAGGCGGTCGACCAATGCCATTTCAGCCACAGCGGTGCGAAACAGAGCCAGAACAGCGCCGCGAGGCTCCACAAGAGCAGGAAGCCATCTTCCGGCCGCGTCCAGAACAGCAGACACAAAGCAAAAGTCAGCAAGGCGTAGGCGATGCGTCCCTGCGCGGCCGCCTTGAGCAAGCCACTCCATTCCCAAGCGGCCATTGCCGCAACGAGTGCAAACGTGATGCCCACCGCACGAGGCGGGAACAGGAACAACACTGTAAGGAAAACGGCGACGAGCGCCAGCGCGGTAAGAATCCGCGCCTCAAGCATGGGTACGCAGATACGGCGCTGGTGACACGGCTCCTCCGTCGCTGGCCCCTGCCACGGGCGCACCGGCCGCAGCGATCACCTGCTCGCTGGTGCGCCCGAAACGCCGTTCGCGCCTGCGGTAGCTCTCGATCGCCGCATCGAGCGCCGCCGCGTCGAAATCGGGCCAGAAGGTCTCCGTAAAATACAGCTCGCAATACGCCAGCTGCCAAAGTAGGAAATTGCTAATGCGCTGCTCGCCGCCGGTGCGGATGAACAGGTCCGGCTCGGGTGCATAATTCATCGCCAGAAAGGGCTCCAGATCGGTCTCGGTGTAATTGCCGGCTTTCTCCGGATAGGCGAGCGCCAGGCCGTTGAAAGCCTGCATCAGATCCCAGCGGCCGCCATAGTTGGCCGCGATCGTCAGCGTGAGTTTTCTGTTTTCCGCGGTGAGGTTCTCGCCACGGCGGATCAGGTCAATGAGGCGCGGTTCGAAAGCGGCGAGATCACCGACGACGCGCAGACGCACGCCATTCGCATGGAGCTTGCCAACCTCGCGCTCCAGCGCCACCATGAACAGGTTCATCAGAAAACCAACTTCCTCGGGCGGGCGCCGCCAGTTCTCCGAGCTGAAGGCAAACAGAGTGAGATACTCGATGCCGCGTTCGATCGAGGCAGCAACGATGCGCCGCACGGCTTCCAACCCCTGCTGATGGCCAGCCACTCGCGGCAGGAAGCGCTGCTTTGCCCAACGGCCGTTGCCATCCATGATAATCGCCAGATGGCGCGGAACGCTTCGCGGTTCCGGGATCGTGCGCGTGCTGCTGGCAAACATGGCCTGTGCGATCGATCCGACGGCTCAGATGGCCATCAGATCCTTCTCCTTTTCGGCCAGCAGCTTGTCGATCTCGGCGACATACTTGTCGGTGAGCTTCTGCACCTCGTCCTGGGCGCGCCGTTCCTCGTCTTCGGAAATCTCGTGTTTCTTCAATGCATCCTTGAGGTGCGAGATCGCATCGCGCCGCAGGTTGCGCACCGCCACCTTCGCGGTCTCGCCTTCATGGCGCACCACCTTGATCAGGTCACGGCGCCGTTCCTCGGTCAGGGGCGGCATCGGAATCCGCAACAAATCCCCTTGCGCAGCGGGATTGAGTCCCAGATCGGATTCGCGGATCGCCTTTTCGATCTTGCTGATCATCGATTTTTCCCAGGGCTGCACGCCGATCGTGCGTGCATCGAGCAAGGTGACGTTGGCGACCTGATTGACCGGCACCAGGCTGCCGTAATAATCGACCATCACGTGATCGAGCAAGCCCGTATGTGCGCGGCCGGTGCGCACCTTCGCAAGATCGGCCTTCAGGGCCTCGACGCTCTTCTGCATCTTCTGGTCGGTGGTTTTCTTCAGTTCGGCAATGATCATGAAGACTCCCGCAATGCAAGTCAGCAATGCACCAGCGTGCCCTCGTCTTCGCCCAGCACGACGCGTTTTAGCGCCCCAGCCTTGAAGATCGAGAACACGTTGATCGGCAGTTTCTGGTCACGACAGAGCGCAAAAGCCGTGGCATCCATCACTCCCAAGCCACGCCCGATCGCCTCGTCGAAACTGATCCGGGCATAACGCGTCGCGCCAGGGTCCTTCTTCGGATCGGCAGTATAGACACCATCGACCTTGGTGGCCTTGAGCACGATCTCGGCGCCGATCTCGGAGCCACGCAACGCCGCTGCGGTATCGGTGGTGAAGAACGGATTGCCGGTGCCGCCGGCGAAGATGACGATCTTGCCTTCCTCGAGATAGCGGATCGCCTTGCCGCGGATATAGGGCTCGACAACCTGTTCGATAGTCAGCGCCGACTGTACCCGGGCGTTCATGCCGGCCTGGCGCATCGCGTCGGAGAGCGCCATCGCGTTCATCACCGTCGCCAGCATGCCCATGTAATCGGCAGTGGCACGATCCATACCTGCCGAAGCTCCGGCCATGCCACGAAAGATGTTGCCGCCGCCGATCACCACGCCGATCTCGACGCCGAGCTCGGCGACCGCCTTCACTTCATTGACGATGCGCCACAGGGTTTCCCGATTGATGCCATAAGCATCATCGCCCATCAGCGCCTCGCCGGAGAGCTTGAGCAGGATGCGCTTGTAGCGCGGTGTGGCGTGCGGCATGATGCGGCGTTTACTTCCTGGCTGCCGCCGCTTGGGCGGCCACCTCGGCGGCGAAATCGCTCTGCTTCTTCTCGATGCCTTCGCCGACGATGTAGAGCGTGAAGGCATTGACCGTCGCGCCCTTGCTCTTCAACAGCTGCTCGACGGTCTGCTTGCCATCCTCGGCCTTGACGAACACCTGGCCGAGCAGCGTCACCTCCTTGAGATACTTCTGCACCGTCCCTTCGGCGATCTTCTCGAGCATGTGTTCCGGCTTGCCCGCCTCGCGCGCCTTCTCGATCGCGATGCGCCGCTCGGTGTCGATCAGCTCCGCCGGCACACCGGAAGCGTCGAGCGCCTTCGGCTTCGAGGCGGCGATGTGCATCGCCAGGTCTTTGCCGAGCTGATCGTCACCCCCCGTCACATCGACGAGCACGCCGATCTTGCTGCCGCCATGCACGTAGGCGGCCAGTTTGCCCTTCGCCGCGATGCGCACGAAACGGCGGATCGTCATGTTCTCGCCGATCTTGCCGACCAGTGCGGTACGCGTCGACTCGACCGTGCCATCGCCGAGCGGCAATGCAGACAGCGCCGCCACATCGGCCGGATTCTGGGTGGCGACGAGTTCGGCGCAACGCTTGGCGAGGGCGAGGAACTCGTCATTCTTGGCGACGAAGTCGGTCTCGCAATTGACTTCGACCATCGCACCCAGTTTGCCGTCGGCCGACAGATACATGCCGACGACGCCTTCGGCGGCGATGCGCGTGGCGGCCTTGGTCGCCTTGTTGCCCAGCTTGACGCGCAGGATTTCTTCGGCCTTGGCCATGTCGCCACCCGCCTCGGCGAGCGCCTTCTTGCATTCCATCATCGGCGCGTCGGTCTTCTCGCGCAGCTCCTTGACCATGCTTGCGGTGATTTCAGCCATGCTCATCTGCTCCTAGTGCTCATTCTTCGCTTTCTTCTTCGACCTCGACGAACTCGTCGTCGCCGGCCAGTTGCTGCACGACCTCGTTGATCGCCTGATTCTTGCCTTCCAGCACCGCATCGGCGGCACCGCGCGCATAGAGCCGGATCGCCCGCGAGGAGTCATCGTTGCCGGGAATCGGATAGTCGATGCCGATCGGGCTGTGGTTGGTATCGACCACACCGACGATCGGGATGCCGAGCTTGTTGGCCTCGGTGACGGCGATCTTGTGATAGCCGACATCGATGACGAACAGCGCATCCGGCAACGCGTTCATCTCCTTGATGCCGCCCAGACTCTTCTGCAGCTTGGTGAGCTCGCGCGTGAGCATCAGGGCCTCTTTCTTGCTCATCTTCTCGAGGGCGCCGTCCGTGACCATCTGCTCCATCTCCTTCAGCCGCTTGAGCGACTGCTTGACGGTCTTGAAGTTGGTCAGCATGCCGCCCAGCCAGCGCTCATCGACATAAGGCATGCCACAGCGTTGCGCTTCCTCGGCGACGATTTCGCGTGCCTGACGCTTGGTGCCGACGAACAGCACCGTGCCCTTGTTGGCGGCCAGCTTCTTCAGATAGTCCATCGCCTCGTTGTACTTGGCGAGGGTCTTTTCGAGGTTGATGATGTGGATTTTGTTGCGATGGCCAAAGATGTACGGGGCCATCTTGGGGTTCCAGAAACGCGTCTGGTGGCCGAAATGCACACCGGCCTCCAGCATTTCGCGCATGGTCGTGCTCATGGTGAAAGATCTCCGATATGGGTTGATCCGCCACCCGGCCGGTCTCCCCGCCAGGTTTGGCGAAGCACCCAATCGGCGCCGGGTGTGTGAATTTTGCCTCGCGGAGCGAAGCAAGCGGCGAATTATAAATGCATTTTTGCCGCGCCGCAACCAGCGGCCGCAGCGCGGAATTCCACCCACGAGCAAGGTTAGAATCCGTAACAGATCCCGATACCCGACAGAGACTCTTGCCGATGAGCATCACTATCAAGACACCCGAGGAGATCGAAAAGATGCGCATCGCCGGCCGGCTCGCCGGCGAGGTGCTCGACTATATCGAACCCTTCGTCAAGCCTGGCGTCACCACCGAGGAACTCGATAGGCTGTGCCATGACTACATGGTGCGGGTGCAGGGCTGCATCCCCGCCCCACTCAATTACGCTCCGCCAGGCTATGCCCCGTATCCGAAATCGATCTGTGCCTCGGTGAATCACCAAGTCTGCCACGGCGTGCCGAACGACCGGCCGCTGAAGAAAGGCGACATCGTCAATCTTGACATCACGACGATCAAGGAGGGCTGGCATGGCGATACCAGCCGCATGTTCGTCGCCGGCGGCATGGAAGCCGCGTCGATTCTCGCGCGACGCCTGATCCGCGTCAGCCACGAATGCCTCTGGCTGGGCATTGCTGCAGTGCGTCCCGGCGCCCATCTCGGCGACATCGGTGCGGCGATCCAGCGTCATGCCGAAGCCAACGGTTTTTCCGTGGTGCGCGAATTCTGCGGCCACGGCATCGGCCGCAAGTTCCACGAAGAGCCGCAGGTGCTCCACTACGGCAAGCGTGGCGAAGGTCTGCGCCTCGAGCCGGGCATGGTGTTTACCATCGAGCCGATGATCAACGCCGGCAAGGCGGCGATTTCCGAACTGCCGGACGGTTGGACGATCGTCACCAAGGATCGCAGCCTCTCGGCGCAATGGGAACACACGGTCGCCGTCACCGAGACCGGTGTCGAAGTGCTGACCCTGTCGGCTGGCGCTCCTCCCAATCCTTTCCAGAAATGACTGCCGGGCTTTCGTGCCTTCGCCCTGCCCTTCCCCGCCCGCCGATCTGATCTCCAGCTGCCGCGCACTGCTGCGCAACGGTCGGGAGGAATTGCGCCAACGCTATCTGGCCGGCGGTCATCCTGCGGCCCTGCTGCATGGTCTTAGCCGGCTAACCGACCGTGTGCTGCGCCACCTGTGGCGCAGCGCGAATATGGACCGCCATCTCGCCCTCGTTGCGGTCGGCGGTTACGGCCGCGGCGAGTTGTATCCGGCCTCGGATGTCGATCTGCTGATCCTGTTGCCCGAGAACGGCGAGGAACGCCACACGCGACAACTGGAAGCATTGGTCGGCATGCTCTGGGACATCGGTCTGGAAATCGGCCACAGCGTGCGTACCGTCGAACAATGCGTCAGTGAAGCGGCACATGACATCACGATCCAGACCGCGCTGCTCGAGGCACGGTTCTTGAGCGGCAGCCAGGCACTGTTCGAACGTTTCCGTGCCGCCTTCGCAGCGCAACTCGACCCGCTGGCCTTTTTCAGCGCGAAACGTCTCGAACAGGAAGAGCGCTACGCGAAACATCACGACACGCCTTATGCGCTGGAACCGAACTGCAAGGAACATCCGGGCGGGCTGCGCGATCTACAGATACTCCTGTGGGTCGGGCGCGCCGCGAAGGGCGCGCGCAGCTGGGCCGAGCTCGCCCGTCACGGCATGGTCTCGCCACTGGAAGCCCAGCAGCTGGCACGCACGGAAAACTTCCTGCGCCGTGTGCGCATCGGCCTGCACCTGCTCGCGCAGCGGCGCGAAGACCGTCTCCTGTTCGACCATCAGGAGGCGCTCGCCGCGCTGCTCGGCATCGCGCCCACCGCCCATCGGCGCGCTTCCGAAGTGCTCATGCAGCGCTATTACCGCAATGCCAAACGCATCACACAACTGAACACGCTGATCCTGCTGGAATTCGCCGAGCAGCTGGAGCTGCGCCCGCCGGCCGTGCCGTGTGTCATCGACGACGATTTCCAGGAGCTGCACGAGCTGCTCGACATCCGCGACGAGGCGCTGTTCGAACGCAAGCCGTCGGCCATTCTGCGCAGTTTCCTGGTGCTGGCACAGCGGCCGGCGCTAAAAGGCATGACGCCGCGCATGCTGCGTGCGCTCTGGCACGCGCGGCACCGCATCGATGCCGCGTTCCGCCGCGATGCCTGGAACCGCGCTACTTTCCTCGCCCTGTTCAAGGCGCCGCGGGGACTCACCCATCAACTGCGGCGCATGAACCAGTTCGACATCCTCGGTGCCTGGCTGCCCGCCTTCGGCCGCATCGTCGGACGCATGCAGCACGACCTGTTTCACGTCTATACCGTCGATCAGCACATCCTGCAGGTGATTCGCAATCTGCGCCGCCTGTCGCTGCCGGAATTCGCGCATGAATATCCCGAGCATTCACGCCTGATGGCGGACTTTCCAGCGCGCTGGCGACTGTATCTCGCCGCGCTGTTCCACGATATCGCCAAAGGGCGCGGCGGCGATCACTCGAAACTCGGCATGCGCGATGCGCTGCGTTTCTGTCATGACTATGGCATTGACAAGGAGGATACCGCGCTGATCGTGTTTCTCGTCGAGCAGCATCTGACCATGTCGCTGTTCGCCCAGAAGCAGGACCTCAGCGACCCGGCGGTCATCCGCCGTTTTGCGGAACTCGTCGGCACGCAGGAACGACTGACCGCCCTTTACCTGCTCACCGTCTGCGACATCCGCGGCACCAGTCCGAAGGTATGGAATCCCTGGAAGGCCAGACTGCTCGAATGCCTCTATCAACAGACGCTGCCGCTGCTCACCGGAGCGCGCAGCTTGCCCCCCGGTGGCATCGAAGAGCGTCAGGGAGAGGCACGCAGCAAACTGCGTCTGCGGGGCTTGCGCCCCGGCAGCGAACAGCCGCTGTGGCAAGAATTCGACACCGCCTATTTCCTCCGCCACGACAGCGATGAAATCGCCTGGCACACGCTCACCCTCTACCGCCAGACCGCACCCGCGACGTCAGTGGTGCGCGCACGCATGAACCCAGCCGGCACCGGCTTGCAGGTGATGATCTACACGCGTGACCAGCCCGAACTGTTCGCGCGCATCTGCGGCCTGTTCGCCCGCCTGGGCTTCACCATCGTCGAAGCGAAAATCCACACCACGCGCCACGGCTACGCGCTCGACAGCTTCGCGCTGCTCGACCCGGAACACCAGATGCCTTACCGCGACATGCTCAGCCTCATCGAACATGCGCTGAGCGAGGAACTGACCCGGCTCCCGCCATTGCAGCCCCCGCCGCGGGCACGCCTGTCGCGCCGTGCCCGGCACATGCCGCTGACCCCGGAAGTGTCCATACGTGGCGATGAAGGGGGCCGTCACCACGTGCTCTCGGTCGCCGCCGTGGACCGTCCCGGGTTGCTCTATGAAATCGCCCGCGTATTGGCGCGTCATGGCATTGCCGTGCATGGCGCGAAGATCATGACGCTCGGCGAGCGTGTCGAGGACACTTTCCTGATCAGTGGCGCGGAACTGGGCAAGACCGCCACCCTGGTTCAGCTCGAGCGCGAGCTGCTGGAAGTCCTGCAAATACACTGACTCGGCGCTGGCCAGACGGCACCCTGGGTCAGAAGGGTTCTGCGCAGAGATGTTCGATCACCCGGCGCACCTTGAGGAGCGTTTCCTCGAGCACCTTTTCCAGCGCCGCGAAGCTGATCGCACTTTGCGAATCGCCGCGGCCGGCCGCCCAGTTCGCCACGGCACAGAGTGCGGCATAGGGCGTCTCCAGCTCACGCGCCAACCCTGCCTCGGGCATGCCGGTCATGCCGACGATATCGGCGCCATCACGTGCCAGCCGTTCGATCTCGGCGGCACTTTCCAGCCGCGGCCCTTGTGTTGCGGCATACACCGCCGAGCCGGCCACCTTGATGCCGGCGGCGTCGGCGGCACACAGCAGGCGCTCGCGCAACGCTCGGTCATAGGGCTCGGTGAAGTCGACATGCACCACCGGCGCCTCGCCGCCATCGAAAAAGGTGTGCTGCCTTCCCCACGTGTAGTCGATGATCTGGTGTGGCACGGCGAGCGAGCCGGGAGCGAGGTCAGCACGGATGCCACCGACGGATGCAACCGAGACGATTTCCGTCGCTCCCGCCGCCTTGACCAGCGCCCAGAGATTGGCGCGGTAATTGACTCGATGCGGCGGAATCGTGTGGCCGTAACCATGGCGCGGCAGGAACACGACCTCCTGTTTGCCGATACGACCGAAGGTGAGCACCCCGGAAGGCTCACCGTAGGGCGTGCGCACGATTTCGCGGCGCGTCTCGGTCAGACTCGCCAGTTGGGTGAGGCCGCTGCCTCCGATGACTGCCAGCATTCCGTTCTCCTCAATGATCCCGGACTAGCTGCTCTGCTAGAATGCGCGCCCTTTTGACGATCACCCCCAGAGCACCTGCCCCGATGCCACGTTCCTTACGCAACATCGCCATTATCGCCCACGTCGATCATGGCAAGACCACCCTCGTCGACCAGCTGCTCAGGCAGTCCGGCACTTTCCGCGAGAACCAGCAGATCGCCGAGCGCGTGATGGATAGCAACGATCTGGAGCGGGAACGCGGCATCACGATCCTCGCCAAGAACTGCGCGATCGACTGGCAAGGCACCCACATCAACATCGTCGACACGCCGGGTCATGCCGACTTTGGCGGCGAGGTCGAGCGCGTGCTGTCGATGGTCGATGGCGTTCTGCTGCTCGTCGATGCCGTCGAAGGCCCGATGCCACAAACGCGCTTCGTGACCAGGAAGGCACTGGCGCTGGGACTCAAGCCGATCGTCGTGATCAACAAGATCGATCGCCCCGGCGCACGTCCCGACTGGGTGATCAATCACACTTTCGATTTATTCGACAAGCTCGGCGCCAGCGAGGAGCAGCTCGATTTTCCCGTCGTTTATGCCTCCGCGCTGAACGGTTATGCGATGCTTTCGGCCGACGCGCCGGGCAGCGACATGCGTCCCCTCTTCGAAGCGATCCTGCGCCATGTGCCGCCGCCGGACGTTGACGCGGAAGCGCCGTTGCAGCTGCAGATCTGCTCGCTCGATTACAACCCTTATGTCGGCCGTATCGGCATCGGCCGCATCAAGCGCGGCCATATCCAGCCCGGCCAGCCGGTCACGGTGATGTATGGGGAAGAGTCGCGCGGCACGGCCAAGGTCGGCCAGGTGTTCGTCTTCAAGGGCCTCGAGCGGGAGGCAACGCAGGAGGCCAAAGCCGGTGATATCGTGCTCGTCACCGGCATCGAGCAGGTCGGCATCGGCGTCACCTTGTGCGCCATCGACAAGCCCGTCGGACTGCCACCGATCCGGGTCGATGAGCCGACGCTGACGATGAACTTCCAGGTCAATACCTCGCCGCTCGCCGGCAAGGAAGGCAAGTTCGTCACCAGCCGGCAGCTGCGCGAGCGCCTGGCGCGCGAGCTTTTGTCGAACGTCGCGCTGCGTGTCAAGGACACTGCCGACGCGGATGTCTTCGAGGTGGCCGGGCGCGGGGAACTGCATCTGACCATCCTGCTCGAAAACATGCGCCGCGAGGGCTATGAGCTCGCCGTCTCCCGCCCGCGCGTGGTGATCCGCGAAGTCGCCGGCGAAAAGCAGGAGCCGTATGAATTGCTCACCGTGGACGTCGAGGAGAACCACCAGGGCGGCGTGATGGAAGAGCTCGGGCGTCGCAAGGGCGAGCTTCTCGACATGCAGCCGGATGGCAAAGGCCGCGTGCGCCTCGAATATCGCATTCCGGCGCGGGGCCTGATCGGCTTCCAGAGCGAATTTCTGACGCTGACGCGCGGTACCGGGCTGATGAGCCACGTCTTCGACGACTATGGCCCCTGGGCCGGCCCTTTGAGCGATCGGCGCAATGGCGTGCTGGTCTCTGCCGAAGACGGTACCGCAGTGGCCTACGCGTTGTGGAAACTGCAGGAACGCGGCCGTATGTTCGTCAGTCCGGGCGACCCGGTCTATGAAGGCATGATCATCGGCATCCACAGCCGCGAGAATGATCTCGTCGTCAATCCGGTACGCACCAAACAGCTCACCAACATCCGCGCCGCCGGCAAGGACGACGCGATCCTGCTCACGCCGCCGCTACGGCTGACGCTCGAATCGGCGGTCGAATTCATCGCCGACGACGAGCTGGTCGAAATCACGCCGAAATCGATCCGCCTCAGGAAACGCTTCCTGAAGGCGCACGAAAGAAGGCGCGCCGGCCGTGAAGAAGCTGCTGCTTAAGATACCACCCACGCTGCGCCGCTGGCTGTGGCGCATCGCAATCGCCAGCGCGATCCTGTCGCTGATCGGGCTTTTCTCGTCCTCGCCGGTGATGCCATTGATGTGCAAGATTTATAGTTGAAACTTTTCCCCGCTTTCGGTAGTCTCAAAACGAGTTTAATCCACAATCCGGAGAGGTCACACCATGCAACCGTTCGACATCATCACGCAAACCCCTGCCGAATCGGTCGTGCGCCAAAACCGCGTGCTGCGTAATACCTATGCGCTGCTGGCCTTGTCGCTAGTACCGACCGTGATCGGCGCCTTGCTCGGCATCCAGCTCAAGTTCTCGTTCCTCGCCGGCAGCCCGCTGCTCGCTTTCCTGCTGTTCCTGGGCATCGCCTGGGGCTTCATGTGGGGCATCGAGCGCAACAAAAACAGCGGCGTGGGCGTCGCGCTGCTGCTCGGCTTCACTTTCTTCATGGGGCTGATGCTCTCACGCATCCTGCAAGTGGCACTGGGTTTTGCCAACGGCGGCAGCATCATCGCGTTGGCCGGGGGCGGAACCGCAGCGATCTTCTTCACGATGGCCGGTATCGCCACGACGACGAAACGCGACCTTTCCAACCTGGGCAAGTTCCTGTTCGCCGGCGTGATCCTGATCCTGCTCGCCGCGCTCGCCAACGCCTTCTTCCAGATCCCTGCGCTGGCACTGACGATCTCGGTGCTGGCGATCGGCATCTTCTCGGCGCTGATCCTCTACGACATCAACCGCATCGTGCAGGGCGGCGAGGACAACTACATCTCGGCGACATTGGCGGTCTATCTCGACATCTACAATGTTTTCGTCAGCCTGTTGCAGCTGTTGCTGGCCTTCACCGGCGAACGGGACTGAAATGAAATTCGGCGCTGGCGGCACGGCACGCAGCGCGGCACCAGCGACGGCGACCCACGGGTCGCCGTTTTCGTTTCGATGACCGAGCGCTTGCCCCGCGCATGGTGGCTCGTGTTCGCCGCCTGGGTGGTGGCGGCCATCGCCACGCTGGGGGCATTGTTCTTTGGCGAGGTGATGGGCATTCCGCCCTGCCTGTTGTGCTGGTACCAGCGTATCGCGATGTTCCCGCTGGCGATCCTTCTGCCGCTCGGACTCGCCCCCTGGGATCGCCGCATCATCCGCTATGCGTTGCCGCTCGCGGCGAGCGGACTGGGCGTTGCGCTGTTCCACCAGGGACTGGTTTCCGGCTGGCTGCCGAAAAGTCTGGAGCCCTGCGCGCGCGGCGTACCCTGCTCGAAGACCATCATCGAATGGTTCGGCTTCCTGACGATCCCCTGGCTGTCGATTGCCGCCTTCTCGACCATCGTCGTGCTGCTGGCTCTCGCGTGGAGGCAGGCACAGCGATGAAGCCGGGCACCATCGTCCTCATCACCGCCGCGCTGCTGCTTTCCGCTTTCGTCGCCGCCAGCACGTTCTACCATCAGTCGCAGCGCACGGCCGCAGCCCAGCGCGCCAGCGCGCATCATGACAGCCTGATCCGCCCGCATGCGCCGATCTACGGTGATCCCGCCGCGCCGGTGACGATCGTCGAGTTCTTCGATCCGGCCTGCCCGACCTGCCAGGCTTTCTACACGCCGCTCAAGGAACTCGTCGACGAGCATGCGGGCCGCCTGCGGCTGGTGCTGCGCTATGCGCCGTTCCAGATCGGTTCGGAACAGATCGTCGCGTTGCTCGAAGCCGCGCGCCGGCAGGACAAATTCTGGCAGACGCTCGATGTGCTGATGGAGACCCAGGACGATTGGAAACCGCTGCACGAGGCCGAGCTGGCGCGCGTCTGGAAACATCTCTCGGGGCTCGGCCTCGATCTGGAACGCCTGCGGCGCGAGATGGCCGATCCGGAGATCGCCGCACGCATCCGACTGGACGAGGAAGACGGCCAGCGTCTGAAGATCGAGAGAACGCCGACATTCTTCGTCGATGGCCGCCCCTTGCCGGGTTTTGGCTTCGGAGTCTTGCAAAAAACCGTAGCCGCCGCGCTAGCCGCGCACGAACAGCGCGAGTGATTCGACGTGCGAGGTGTGCGGGAACATGTTCGCGATGCCCGCCGCGACGAGGCGATAGCCTTTCTCATGCACCAGCACTGCCGCGTCGCGCGCCAGCGTCGCCGGATTGCAGGAGACATAGACGATGCGCGCAGGCGCCGCCTCGCCGAGGCATTTGACCAGCTCGATCGCCCCTTCGCGGGGCGGATCGATCAGCATCTTGTCGAAGCGTCCCCAGGCGGCGAGTTTTTCCGGCGTGAGCGTGAACAGGTTGGCGAGCCGATGCTCGACGCGCTCCGCGAGGCCGTTGGCAGCCGCGTTCTGCTCGGCACGCGCATTCAGCGTGGCACTGCCTTCGATGCCGACGACAAGCGCGCCGAGCCGCGCAATCGGCAAAGTGAAATTGCCCAGACCACAAAACATGTCGGCGATGCGTTCACCGGGCTGGGGTGCCAGCAGGCCGATCGCGCGGCGCACCAGCATGCGGTTGACCGCGTGATTGACCTGCGTGAAATCGGTCGGCCTAAATTCAAGCACCAGATCGAAGTCGGGCAGGCGATAGCTTGGCAAAGGTGCATCTGCCGGATGAAACGGCGCCGCCGTCTCGGGGCCGCCGGCCTGCAGCCACAGATGCACGCCCACCTCGTCGGCAAAGGCACGCAGCAAGGTTTCATCGGTGGACGAAAGCGGGGCGAGGATGCGCAATACCAGCACGGCTGGACCTTCACCGACGGCCACCTCGATCTGCGGCAGCCGCTCGGCGATCGACAGGCGTCCTATCAGCGCCCGCAACTGCGGCAGCAACGCGGAAATCTGCGCTGGCAGCACGGCACACTGCGTCATGTCGGCGACATAACTGCTCTTTTTCTCGTGGAAGCCGACCAGCACCCCGCCCTTCTTCACCACGTGGCGCACCGTCAGCCGCGCGCGGCGCCGGTAGCCCCAGGCCGGCCCGATGATCGGCGGCAGCATCATCTCGGGTTTGAGGCGCGCGATGTGCCAGAAGGCATCTTCGAGCACGCGCTGTTTGACGGCGGCCTGGGCGTTGATCTCCAGATGCTGCATGCTGCAGCCACCACAGACGCCGAAATGCGGGCAAGCCGGCAAAACGCGCTGGCTCGACGGGGTCAGGATGGCTTCGATACGCGCCGTGTCGTATTTCGGTTTGCTGCGCAGGCGCTGGTAAGCGACCCGTTCGCCCGGCAGCGCGCCTTCGATGAACACGACCTTGCCATCGAGATGGGCGATGCCGCGACCTTCGTGGTCGAGCGCTTCGATGGTGGTGACGTTCATAAGGTGCGCCAGGAAAAGCCGTGTGCCTGATCTGCAACGCCGATCCAGTCGGCGCTGCACCCCAAAGCGTCGGCGAGCGCCGCGCGCGCCAGTGCCGGCGTATTGTTTTCCTCGGAAAGATGCGCCGCCACGACATGCCGCAGGTGGCTGCCGGACACCGCGCGCAGCAGTTCGGCCGCCTGATCGTTGGCGAGATGCCCCCAGCTGCTCGCGATGCGTTGTTTCAAAACCGGCGGATAGCGGCCATTGGCGAGCATCGTCACATCATGGTTGCATTCGAGCACCAGCGCGGCACACTCCCTGAACATCGCGATCATGTGCGGCGTCACCGTACCGGCATCGGTCAGCACGCCGAGCCGGCTAGCACCGTCCGAGAAGACGAACTGGGTCGGCTCACGGGCATCGTGTGGCACCGGCACCGGCTGGATTTCCAGACCGCCGAGCGCGAAACGCTGATGGCTGTCGAAGCGGCAGACCGCCAGCTCGCGCAGCTGATGGGACGCCGCGGCGGTGCCGAAGCTCGCATGCACGCGCCAGCCATAGCGTACCGCACAGCGCGCCACGCCGCCGACGTGATCGTGATGCTCGTGCGTGATCAGCACGGCGCTGATGCTCTCCGGGGCGACATCCAACCGCGCCAGCCGGCGGGTAAGCTCACGCGGCCCGAAACCGCAATCGACCAGCACGCGCGTGCCGTCTGCTTCGACGAGCAAGGCATTGCCTTTGCTGCCGCTGCCCAGCGAAGCGAAACGGATCACTTCAGCTGCTCAAAGAGCAAGGTGAGAATTTTCTGCGCCGTGGGCGAAGTATCGACGCCGCCTTCGCGCGTCAGCACACGCACCTTGCTCTCGGGTCCGTTGCCCTGCACATGGATGCGGTACTGCTGTTTTGGGTCGACCTCGGGCTTGCCCTTGAAGAGATTCAGCGGGTTGAGCTTGGCAAGCCAGCCTTCACTCTCGCCCTTCTTCTGCGTGCTTGCTTCAGGATCGATGTAACGCACGTAATAGAGACCCTGGCTGCGGTCACGGTCCTCGACGGTGAAGCCGACGCGATCGAGCGCGAGACCGACGCGCCGCCAGGCGCGGTCGAAGGTTTCCTCGACCACCAGCGTGCCGCTGCCATCCGGGGCGCGGGCCAGTTTCGCGCGCTCCGGCGCCTTGTCGGCGGCCAGCAGCGTCTTGGCGCGCGTCTCCTCGACCCCGAGACGCACCATCAGGCGGCGTAGCATTTCGGCCTCGAGCTCGGGATCGGGCGGGCGCGGCTGCCAGCGCGTCTGGTCCTTGCCCTCGGTGACATAGACTTCATACATGCCGCGGTGGCTGATGTAGATTTCCACGGTGCCCGACTCGGTACCCTTCTCGATGCGCGTGCGGAACTTGTCACGCTCGGGCGTCGAATACAGGCTGTCGAACACCTTGCCGATCGTCGACCGGATGATGTCCTGCGGAATTTTTGCGCGGTTTTCCGCCCAGTCGGTTTCCATCACGCCGGCTTCCGGCAGCTCCAGATCGATGATGAAGCCCAACTCCTGCCAGAATTCCTTCAGCTTCGGCCACAACTCTTCCGGGGTGCCCGGCACCACCAGCCAGCGCTGGCTGCCGGCGCGCTCGATGCGCATCTTTTCGGCATCCGGCACCACCGGGGTTGCCGCCGCTGCTGTCGTGCCGGGTTTGCGTTCGCTCGCATATTCGGAATAGGTCGCGCTGCCCCGTGGCGTGATATCAGGCACCGCATAGCGATCGTCGCGCGAGGGCTGGGTCAGATCCGGCGGCACTTCCAGCGACGGGAGTTTGCCTGCCGACTTGTAGTCAATCCTTTTCGGTTCTGGCAGGATGTTGCCGGTACAGGCGGACAATAAAGCCATGCCGAGCAGGGCGGCGGAAAGGCGCAGAGAATTCATGCTCATGGGTTCAGTTCGATACCGGCTTCGAGAAGGGCCGCGCGCACCCGGCCGTGGTATTCGGGCGAGAGCACGGTGAGCGGCAGACGCAAGGTGTCGCCGATCAGTCCCATGCGCGCGCAGGCCCATTTGACGGGGATCGGATTCGCCTCACAGAACAGTTGCTTGTGCAGCGACGCGAGCTTCAGATTGATCTCGCGCGCCGTCTTCACGTCGCCCGCCAGGGCGGCGGCGACCATCTCGTGCATCAGACGCGGCGCGACGTTGCCGGTCACGGTGATGATGCCGTGTCCGCCCAGCAGCACCAACGCCAGCCCGGTGGCATCATCGCCGCTGTAGATCGCAAAACCCGGTGGCGCGCGTTTGATCAGATCGATGCCGCGCTCGAGATTGCCGGTCGCATCCTTGATGCCGATGATGCCGGGCACCTCGGCCAAGCGCAGCGTCGTGTCGTTGGAGAGATCCGCGACGGTGCGTCCCGGCACGTTGTAGAGGATCATCGGCAGGTCGACTTCTTCGGCGATCGCCTTGAAGTGCTGATACAGCCCTTCCTGGGTCGGCTTGTTGTAATAGGGCACGACGGACAGATGGGCGCTGGCGCCGGCGGCTTTCGCGCATTGCGCGAGCTCGATCGCCTCGGTGGTCGAATTGGCGCCGGTGCCGGCGATCACCGGGATACGCCCGGCGACGTGTTTGACGGTTTCACGGATCAGCAGACAGTGTTCTTCCATGTCGACGGTCGGCGACTCGCCGGTGGTGCCGACGACGACGACCGCATCGGAGCCTTGGTCGATGTGCCAGTCGAGCAGACGCCTGAGCGCCGCAAGATCGAGCGAGCCGTCCGCCTGCATCGGCGTGACGATCGCGGGAATGGAGCCTCGGATCATGATGTCTTGTCTCTGCAAGTTTAAATTTCAGCCAGGGCCTTGATGTGTGCGGTGACGCTGCGCGCCAGCGCGGAGAGCGCATAGCCGCCTTCGAGCATCGAGACGATGCGCCCGTTGGCGCTCGCCCGAGCGACTTCGACGAGCCGTTCCGTCACCCAGGCGTAATCGGATTCGACCAGGCCCAGCGAGGCCATGTCGTCTTCGTAATGCGCATCGAAGCCGGCGGAGATGAAGATCAGCTCAGGCGCGAATTCGGTCAGGCGCGGCAGCCATTTTTCCATCACCAGCGCGCGGAAACCGTCGCCACGCAGACCCGCCTTGACCGGCACGTTGCACATGTTCGGCGCCGGGTTCTCGGTACCGCAGTAGGGATAGAACGGGTGCTGGAAGATGCTCACCATCAACGTGCGCATGTCGCCGGCCAGGATGTCTTCGGTGCCGTTGCCATGATGCACGTCGAAATCGACCACCGCGACGCGCTTTACGCCCCACGCTTCGAGGGCATGATAGACCGCGACAGCAATGTTGTTGAAGAAACAAAAGCCCATCGGGCGCGCGCGCTCGGCATGATGACCGGGGGGACGCACCGCACAGAAGGCGGCGCGCACCTCGCCTTTCATCACCAGATCGGTGGCCAGCACGCCGGCGCCCGCCGCGCGTAAGGCCGCCTGCCAGGTACCGGGCGACATCGCCGTGTCCGGATCGAGATGGTGGATGCCCTGGGTCGGTGCGCTGGCGTGGATGAAATCGATGTATTCGGGCGGATGCACGCGCTCGAGCTGTTCGCGGCTGACGAGCGGAGCGTCGTGGAACTGCAGATACATGTCCAGCCCCGCTGCGATCAGCCGGTCCTGGATCGCGCCCAGCCGCTCGGGACATTCGGGATGATGGGCCCCCATGTCGTGCAGCAGGCAGTCGCGATGGGTGATGAAGGCGATCGGCATGACGAAAGGTAGGCAGGGGCTTCGCTTACAATCGATGGAACGTCATCGATGACGGTTTTCTTGGATTGTATCGCATGCCCTTACCCAGCAAACCCCTCGCCGACGTGCTGGCCGCCGCCAACGGCATCATCCTCGGCAAGGAAAGACAGCTCCGCCTCGCACTCGCCTGCCTGCTGGCGGGTGGCCATCTGCTGATCGAAGACCGCCCCGGCGTCGGCAAGACCACGCTGGCGCATACGCTGGCGCGGCTGCTCGGCCTAGACTTCCAGCGCATCCAGTTCACCAGCGATTTGCTGCCGGCGGACATCCTCGGCATTTCGGTGTTCGACCGCGAGCGCAGCGCCTTCGTGTTCCATCCCGGGCCGATCTTCACCCAGGTGGTGCTCGCCGACGAGATCAACCGCGCCACGCCCAAGGCGCAGAGCGCCCTGCTGGAAGCGATGGAAGAGCGTCAGGTCACCGCCGAGGGCGCGACCCGTCCGCTGCCGCAGCCCTTTTTCGTCATCGCGACGCAGAATCCCGTCCAGCAGCTCGGCACCTTCCCGCTGCCGGAATCCCAGCTCGACCGCTTCTTGATGAAGCTCTCGCTGGGCTATCCCGACCGTGCCGCCGAACGCGCGCTGCTGGAGGGGCGCGACCGGCGCACTTTGCTCGCCGAGATGGCCCCACGGATGTCAGCGGAAATGCTGATCCATGAACAACAGCGCGCCGCCAGCGTCCATGTCGCACCGGCGCTCTTCGACTACGTGCAGGCGCTCGTCGCCCATACCCGCCAGACTTTCCCAAACGGCCTGTCGCCGCGCGCTGCCCTTGGACTCATCGCCGCCACGCGTGCCTGGGCCCTGATCGAGGGACGCGACTATGCGCTGCCGGAGGACGTGCAGGCGGTATTGCCGGCCGTCGTCGCACACCGCCTGATGTCTTCGGCGGACAGTCTTGAGGCCGACGAGATCGGCCGCAGGTTGATCGAGTCCGTGCCGCTGCCCTAATGCTACAAGCGTTGCGTAGCAAGTTGCAAGAAAGGTTCATCGCCTGGGCGCTGAAGACGCGGCATGAGGAAGAGCCGCCCATCGTGCTCTCCCGGCGGCGCATCTTCGTGCTGCCGACGCGTGCCGGACTGCTGTATGCGGCAGCGCTGCTCGTGCTCCTGCTCGGCGCGATCAACTACAGTCTGTCGCTCGGCCATCTACTCGTCTTCCTGCTCGCGGCACTCGGCTTCGTCACGATCCTCTACAGCTTTCGCAATCTGGCAGGTTTGACGCTGATCCCCGGCCAAGCCGCGTCAGTCTTCGCCGGCGAAACCGTGCGCTTTCCGCTCTCGCTTCACGACCCGGCAGGCCGCGCGCGACGCCGCCTGCGGCTTTCCCTGCCGGAACAAATGCCCATCGTCGTGGATCTGACGCCGCTCGATACACGGCAGGTGCTGTTGCCTTTGCCGGCGACACGGCGCGGCTGGCTGACGATGCCGGTGCTGACGATCGCCAGCGACTGGCCGCTGGGTCTGGTGCGCGCCTGGGCGTATGCGTTGCCGCAGGCGCGTTGCCTGGTCTATCCGCAGCCAGCGCGTGCCGTCCCGCCAGCGCCGAGTTTCGCTGCCGGCCAGCAGGGCAGACAGCCAAGCAACACGGGCGACGAGGATTTCGCCGGCCTAAAACGCCATCAGCCGGGCGATCCCTTGCACCA
Organism: uncultured Methyloversatilis sp.; assembly: GCA_964478415.1. Lineage (GTDB taxonomy): Bacteria > Pseudomonadota > Gammaproteobacteria > Burkholderiales > Rhodocyclaceae > Sulfuricystis. The sequence goes on along the minus strand of CAYZII010000006.1, from coordinate 26,646 downwards.
TGTCGCGTGGAAGGCCGCCGCACGCCTGGGGCCGGAAGCGGCATTGCTGACCAAACAGTTTTCCGGCTCAGCCGCGCAGGCGCTGATGCTCGACTGGGCGGCGCTCCCCGCCTCGCTCGACGTCGAAACACGGCTGTCGATCCTGACACGCTGGGCACTGGATGCCGAAGCAACCCATCTGTCTTGGGGTCTGCGCCTGCCCACGGAAGAATTCGCACCAGCGCGCGGCGCGACTCACCTGCAGCGCTGCCTGACGGCGCTCGCCCTGTATGAAGCGGCATAAAACCCCAGCAACGCCCTTGACGCCGACGCAAGCCGTCTGGCTGTTGGCAACCGGCATCGCCGGCACGGCGCCGCTGACCGCTCAAGTTCCGCTTTGGCTGGCCTTGCTCGCCGGCGGTGCGTTCCTCTGGCGCGGCGTGTTGCTCTTCGGTCGGCGGCTGCTGCCGGCAAGTTGGCTGCTGAATGTCATCACTTTGGGCGCCGTCGCAGCGGTACTGCTGCACTATCGAACGCTGTTCGGCCAGCAGGCCGGCATCGCGCTCCTGGTGGTGTTCATGGCGTTGAAGCAACTCGAAACGCGCACCCCACGCGATGGCCTGACCATCGTGCTGCTCGGTTTCTTCCTGATGCTGGCGCAATTTTTTGAAAACCAGTCGCTGCCGGTCCTCGCAGTGACGATCGGGCAACTGGTGATCACGGTCGCCACGCTCGCGGCACTGAGCGATGAGACAGCCAGGCCGCGTGAACTGTTGCGGCTCGCTGCGCGTCTGCTCGCCCAGGCCGTGCCGTTGATGCTGATCTTCTTCCTGCTGTTCCCGCGCGTTGCCGGGCCGCTGTGGGGATTGCCGCGCGATGCCTACAGCGGCCTGACCGGACTGAGCAGCGAAATGGCGCCCGGCATGATCCAGCATCTTGCGCAATCCGATGCGATCGCCTTCCGCGTCAGATTCGATGGTCCAGCGCCGCCAAAACAGGCGCTCTACTGGCGCGGGCCGGTGCTCACGCGGCTGGATGGCCGGGTTTGGCGGCAAGATGAGTTGCGCCGCGTCGATGCCCCGGCTTACTCTCCACTGCCGCAAAGCCCGGTGCATCGTTACACCGTGACGCTCGAAGCACACAACCAGCCCTGGCTGTTCGCACTCGAACTGCCTGAACGCCCCCCCGAGGCAGCCTTCTTCACCAGCGATTTCCAGCTCCACGCCGAGCGCCCGGTACGCGAACGCCGCCGCTATGAGCTCGTCTCGCATTCCGCGCTGGCCTTCGACACCGAGTCCCCCACCGCCCTGACGGCGGCACTCGCCCTGCCGGCTGACATCAACCCCCGCAGCGTGGCGCTCGGCAGAGGCTGGGCGGCGGAAGGCTTGCCCCCCGCCGAACGCATCACGCGGGCGCTCGATTTTTTGCGCGGCCAGCGGCTCGTCTATACCTTGCGTGCCCCTCTAACCGGCAGGCACTTCGCCGACGAATTCCTCTTCGAGACGCGCCGCGGTTTCTGCGAGCACTTCGCCGCCAGCTTCGTCGTGCTGATGCGCGCCGCCGGCGTGCCGGCGCGCGTCGTGACAGGCTATCAGGGCGGCGAGCACAATCCCGTCGATGAAACCTGGGTGATCCGGCAGTCCGACGCGCATGCCTGGACCGAGGTCTGGCTCGATGGACGCGGCTGGGTACGCATCGATCCGACCGCGACCGCAGCACCGGCGCGCATCGAGGACAGCCTCGCCGCCGCGCTGCCGGAAGGCGAGCCGCTGCCCTTGCTGTCTCGTCCCGGCTTCGATTGGCTGCGCGCGCTGCGCTACCGCTGGTGGGCAATCAACGATGCCTGGAACCAGTGGGTGCTCGGTTTCGATCCCCAACGCCAGCGCGATCTCCTCAAACGCCTGGGCATGACTTCACCAGACTGGCGGCAGATGACGGCCTGGCTCACCGGGCTTTCCGGCATAGTATTGCTCGCACTCGCGATCGGCTTGCTCAGAGAGTCACACCAAGTCGATGCAGCAAGCCGCGTCTGGCGGCTTTTCGCACGCCGTATGGCCAGACGCGGCCTGCCACAACGTCCCTGGGAGGGGCCGCTCGCCTATGCAGAGCGGATCGCGCGCGAAAAGCCCGCGCTGGTAACGGATGTTCGCACGATCGCCCGGCTCTATGCCGAGCTACGCTATGGGACTCTCTCAGGCAGCGCCGCTTCGGACACGCTGGCTGAACTGCGTCGCCGCATCGCAAGCTTTTCGCCATGAAAGTACCCCTCTTCCTTCTGCTCGCGCTTTTCGCACCACTCACGCATGCCACGAGTTATGCCGCGCGCGAGGAGGTGCAAGCCTTCATCAGCGAGATGGAAGAGAAACACGGTCTCGATGCCCGGCAGCTGACGCTGCTGTTCGCGCGCACCCGGCCGCTGCCAGCGGTGCTCAAGGCCATCGCGCCGCCGGCCGATGCGCGTCAGCGCTCCTGGCAAAGCTATCGTGCCCGCTTCATCGAACCGCAACGCCTCGCCGCGGGGCGCGCGTTCTGGCGGCGCCATGCCGCAGCGTTGGCGAAAGCCACGGCGGAAAGCGGCGTGCCGGCGGAGATCATCGTCGCAATCATCGGTATCGAGACCTTCTACGGCCGACAGTTGGGGCGTTTCGATGTCTTCGCGGCGCTCACGACGCTGGCCTTCGACTACCCGCCACGCGCCGAACTGTTCCGCCGCGAGCTCGAAGCCCTGTTGCTGCTCGCCCGCGAAGAGGGCCGCGCTCCACTGGATTACCGCGGCTCCTACGCCGGCGCGCTCGGCCTGCCGCAGTTTCTGCCGTCCAGCATCCGCGCCTATGCGGTCGATTTCGACCATGATGGCCGCATCGACCTGACCGGCAGCGCCGACGATGCGATCGGCAGCGTGGCGTATTTCCTGAAAGCGCACGGCTGGGAAGCGGACGGCCCGATCGCCGTGCCGCTCAAACTCGGCGCTGACGACACGGCAGCCGACACCCTCCTCGCCGAAGGCATCCTGCCGCGTCGCCGGCCACAGGAGATGGCCTGCTACGGTCTGACCATCCCCGCCACGGCTCCGGATGCGCCGGCGGCGCTGATCGACCTCGTCACGCCGGGAAAGCCGACAGAATACTGGCTCGGCTACCGGAACTTCTATGTGCTGACGCGCTACAACCGCAGCAGTTTCTATGCGATGACCGTCTATCAGTTCGCCCAGGCACTCAAAGGGCCAGTTTCAGAGCAATGACTTTATCCCGACGCCCTCGCGCGCCAGCCGCTGACGCAGGCGACCGAGCGCTTCCATTTGCACCTGGCGTACCCGCTCACGGGTGATACCGAGCTCGCCGGCGAGCACTTCGAGAGTCACGACATCTCTGCCATTCAGCCCATAGCGCCGCTCGACGACGTAGCGGTGACGCTCGGGCAGATCCTTCACCCACCCTTCGATGTGACGGGCGATCTCGTCGTCTTCCACGATGGCGAGGGGATCGACGGCGTTTTCATCGGCCAGCGCATCGCCGATCGACAATTCCGGATCGATGTCGAGCGGCGCATCGAGCGAGGCGGTTCGTTCGTTGAGCAGCAGCAGGCGGCGCACTTCCTCGACCGGTTTGTGCAGCAGCCGGGCGACTTTTTCCAGCACCGGCGTGGGCGCGTCATCGATCAGCTCCGGATCGGCGCCGACCTTGCGCAGCGCCTGGAGCACGCTGTTGAGTTCCTTGACCAGATGCACCGGCAGACGGATCGTGCGCGACTGGTTCATGATCGCCCGTTCGATGTTCTGGCGGATCCACCAGGTGGCATAGGTCGAAAAGCGGAAACCGCGCTCGGGATCGAACTTTTCCAGCGCATGGATCAGGCCGAGATTGCCTTCCTCGACCAGATCGTCGAGCGGCATGCCGCGGTGCTGGTAATGTTTCGCGATGCTCACCACCAGCCGCAGGTTGGCCTCGATCATCTTCTGGCGAGCCGCAAAATCGCCGGCACGCGCGGCGCGCGCAAGCTTGAGCTCTTCCTCTGGCGTCAAAAGCGGCTTGGCGCCAATCTCGTTCAGATACAGTTGTGTGACGTCGTCGAGGAAACCATCCTCGCCAGCAAGCTCGCGCGTCTCTTCGCTGCCACCTTCCAGCGCCGCAGCGATTTCTTCCTCTGGCGCAGCGCAGGTGGCGCCGCCGTTTTCATCGTCGGGGCTCGTCATCGTGGCGGCAACAGCTTCAAGGGATCCAAGGGCTTGCCTTTGTGGCGCAGTTCGAAATGCAGTTTGGGCTGATCGGCATCCGAATCGCCGAGCTCGGCGATCTTGTCACCACGTTTGACCATCTGGCCCTCTTTGACGAGGATGCGGCGGTTGTGGGCATAGACGCTGCTGTAGCCATTCGCGTGCAGCAACACGACAAGGTTGCCATGCTTCGGATAGGTACCGACGAAGATCACCTTGCCGTCGGCAGCGGCACGCACCGGCTCGCCGATCTTGCCGCCGATGTCGATGCCGCGGTTGATCCCCTGCGCACCGTTGTTGCCCTCGCTGAAACCGGCGAGCAGCTTGCCTGCGGCCGGCCAGGCCCATTCGATGCCACTGGCATCGGAGGCCGCACTCTTGGCTGGCGGTGCAGCCGGCGCAGGCGCTGGTGCAGCGGCAGCCGGCGCCGCAGAAGCCGCGGGCGGAACGGGCGCTGTGCTCTGCAACAAAGCCAGATTGGCTTCGGAAAACGGCAGCTTGCCGCCTTTCGGCTGACGTTTGATGCCATCGCTCTTACCCGCGCCCAAAGTCGGCGCTGGCGATACGGCACCACTGCCGGCAGCTGCGCCTCCGAGCGGCCGGCTGGCGATCGCCCCGCCAGCGATGACCGGCCGCACCTCGACACTCTCCTGGGCGGGGACCGCGGTGGCCGGGGCGGCAGCAGGCGGCGTCAGTCGCAGCGTCTGGCCCACCGTGATGCGACTGGTCATGTCGAGTCCATTCCAGGCCGCCAGATCGCGCAAATCGAGCCCATAGGAGCGGGCGATGCCGTAGAGCGTCTCACCTTTCTTGACGACATGCACTTTGCCCACCGGCTCTGGGGGGGTTGTGGCGCGCGGCGCTTCGATACGCAGTGGCGCCTGCGGTTCGCCGACCGGTGCCGTACCCGTACTCGCGCAGCCGCCCAGCAGCCCCAGCGCGCAACACCAGAAAAAACTCCGCGCACGCTCCATCAGCCAACCCCCGGCAACAGCGGCACGAAACGCACCGCTTCGAAAACCGCCTCTTTCCAGCCGAGTGCGGTGCGTTCGACGACCACCAGCGTCTGCGAGCTGCTGCCGACCGGCATCACCAGCCGGCCACCAATGGCGAGCTGCTCCTTCAACGCCTGGGGCACCGCCGCAGCCGCGGCTGCGACGATGATCGAATCGAACGGTGCCGCCTCGGGCAGGCCGATCATGCCATCGCCATGCTTGAGACGCACTCTGGTCAGACGCAGCGCTTTCAGATTCTCCCGCGCCCGTGCCAGCAATTGTGCCAGCCGTTCTACGCCATAGACCTCGCGCGTCAGTTGCGCTAGCACCGCGGCCTGATAGCCGCAACCGGCACCGACTTCGAGCGTCTTGCCCAGGCCAGGACGGCCTTCGAGCAACAGCTCGATCATGCGCGCAACGACGTAGGGTTGCGAGATGGTTTGTCCCATGATCAGTGGCAGGGCCGTGTCTTCGTAGGCGCGGTGGGCCATTGCCGGCTCGACGAAGATATGGCGCGGCACGATGCCCAGCGCCATCAGCACCTGTTCGTTCTTGATGCCCTGCGTGCGCAGACGCTCGATCATCCGCGCCCGCGTGCGGTCCGAGGTCATCCCCACGCCGCGCATGCCGGCCGGCGCATTCATTGTCCGAGCCACTCCCTGACCCGTCCGAGCTGGCCGATGTGTGTCAAGTCGATCTGCAATGGCGTGATCGACACCCGGCCGCACTCGACCGCATGGAAATCGGTGCCTGCACCGGCATCAGCAGCGGCGCCGGCGGCACCGATCCAATAAACGGTATCGCCCCGTGGCGAGACCTGCTTGACCACCGGCTCGGCCTTGTGACGACGCCCCAGGCGGGTCACCTCCCAACCCTGAATGCCATCGTAAGGGACATCCGGCACGTTGATGTTGAGCAACAGCGGCGCACCAAAGGGCTGCGCGCGAAAGCGCGCCACCAGCTCGCACACGACGCGCGCCGCGGAAGCGAAATGCTTGCCGGCGAAACTCGCGAGTGAGACCGCGAGCGCAGGGATGCCGAGCAAATAACCTTCCATCGCTGCCGCGACGGTGCCGGAATAGATCGTGTCATCGCCCATGTTGGCACCTAGATTGATACCGGAAACCACGATGTCGGGCTCCGTAGGCAGCATGCCAGTCACCGCCAGATGGACGCAATCGCTCGGCGTGCCATTCACGTAATGGAAGCCGTTTTCCGCCGTCTTCAGCAGCAGCGGACGGTCGAGCGTGAGCGAATTCGAAGCACCGCTGCGATTGCGCTCCGGCGCCACGACGGTCACCTCGCCCAGTTCCTGCAGTGCCGCGGCGAGCAGCACCAGACCGGGCGCGGTGTAGCCGTCGTCGTTGGAAAGCAGGATGCGCATGGCGGAATTCTACCCAAGCGTTGCCATCGTCTTGCGCATCAAGCACAAATCTTCCCAGGCCTTCGCCTTGTCCGGCAGGTTGCGCAATAGATACGCCGGGTGATAAGTGACGATCAACGGAATGCCGGCATACTCATGCACGATGCCGCGCGCCTTGCCGATCGTCACCTCCTGCTGCAACAGCGTCTGCGCGGCGGGTTTGCCCAGGGCAACGATCAGCTTCGGCTGGATCAGCGCGATCTGCCGGGCCAGGAACGGCCAGCAGGCGGCCGTCTCGGCCGGTTCCGGCGTGCGGTTGTTGGGCGGCCGGCATTTGACGACGTTCGCGATATAGACATTCTCGCCGCGCCGCAAACCGATCGCCGCGAGCATCGCGTCGAGCAGTTTTCCGGCCTGACCGACAAAAGGCTCGCCACGCTCGTCTTCCTCGGCACCCGGTCCTTCGCCGACGAACAGCCAGTCAGCATGGATGTCTCCGACGCCAAGCACCGCCTGCTTGCGCGTCGCATAAAGCGGGCAGGCTCGACAGGCGGCGACCGCCTGCTGCAGTTCTTCCCAGCCCATGTTTGCGATCGTGGCGCTGCGTTCATCGAGGGGTGTCGCGCCCTCCGGTGGCTGCGCTTTCTTGGTCGCCAGCTGGCGCAGTTTCCAGATCGGGCCGAGGCCCATTTCTTTCAGGATGCTTTCTCTGTCCAACTCGATTTCCTTGCTTTCACCACCCAACCCGCAAAAGGCTTCTGCCGATCGCCCGGTGGCCGAAAAGGAACAAATCGTCGGTCACTGCAATGTTTCGCCAAACAGAGCCGCCAAGCCCAGGCGAACGCGCTGCGTATCCGCCTCAGACAGTTTGCCGAGCTCGCCGCGCACCAGGCGATGATCCAGCGTGAACAGCTTGAAGCGCACCATCGAGGGGGCGGGCAAACCGGCCGATGCCAGGTCCGAGATCGGACAGTCGAGCGGCCACGGCGCATTGCTTTGTGAGGTGATCATCGCCATCACGGAATGACCCGCCGGCCCATTGAAGTGGCTTGCATCGGAGAGCACCAGGGCCGGGCGGTTTTTGGTGGCGTTCCGGTCGGTGAAGGGAAACGGCACGCGCACCACCGTGAAGCGCTCAAAGCTCACGATAGGCTTCCTCGTCGGCGCTGCTGGCCCATTCTGAAAGCGTACCTTCCACGGCGCGCAGGTAATCGAGGTCGAGCGGCTGCACGCGGCGCACCCTCGCCGTTCCGTCGGCAGCGACTTCCCAAGCGATCAGATCCCCTGCCGACAAATGGAGTGCGGCCCTCACTGGCTGAGGGACAGTGGTTTGCCCTTTGGCAGTAATTTTGGCAATGGCAACCATGAGATACTCCGGTAAGGACAGCCTTACAGTCTTACTTTACAACTATCCCTGCCATTCGACAATCGCTGATCCCGGCGGTGGGATTACCAGGTTCAGAGGGCCTTTGCCATCACAAGGGCATCCTCCCTGCCGGTATGGTCAGGATAATAGCCGCGGCGACGGCCGATCTCGGCGAATCCCGCGCGCCGGTAAAAGGCCAGCGCCGGCAGATTCGATGGGCGCACTTCGAGCAGCAGGCGGGTCATGCCGGCTTCGCGCGCGCGCGCCGCGACGAAATCGAGCAACGCACTGCCGCGTCCGGCACGCTGATGCTCCGGAGCGATCGCGATCACCAGCAGGTGCGCCTCATCGACGGCGTGCATCACCACCGCGAAGCCGACGACGCGCCCCTGCTCGACCATCAACCAGCCCTCGTAACCGGCGGCAAGCGCATCGAGGAAATTGCCGCGTGACCACGGAAAGGCCTGCACCGCCTGTTCGATTGCCAGCACGGCGTCGATATCCTGGGCTGTCATCGTCACGAAGCTCATCGACCACCCCGCGCCAGCCGCTCGGCCACGGTCAGCGCCACCTTGTCACGCAGATAGAGCGGCTGCGCTTTAGCCGCCGGCACGCCGTCACCCCGCACGAGGATCGGCGCCGCCAGCCGCGCCACCGCGGCTGCGGTAGGAAATCGCGCCGCATCGACTGAGACGAGACGCTTGCCCAGGCGCGCAATGAGCTTGGTGCCTTCCGCGCTGGCAAAACCATCGCCGACGCCACGCCAGCCCGGCCCTTCCGGCAGGGGTGCCGTCTTCCCAGCGCCGACTTTCGGTGCCAGCACTTCCGCGACCGTCTCGCCCGCGACCTGGTAAGCGGCGAGATAGACCTCGTTCATCCGTGCATCGAGGCAGGCCAGCACCGCCCCATCACCACATGCCAGCGCCAGCGCTGCGAGCGTACCCACCGGCACGACCGGAAGATCGAGGCCACAAGCGAGTCCTTGCACAACGCCGCAGGCCAGCCGTAAGCCGGTGAAACTGCCTGGTCCTGCACCGAAGGCAATGCCATCGAGCCGCTTCAGCGTCAGGCCGCCCTCGGCGAGCAATTCCATCGCCCAAGGGAGCAAGCGCTCCGAGCCCCCATTGGGCAGAAGTGCGGATTTTTCGGCAAGCTCCCCCTCACTCCAGAGGGCGACGGAAAGATGGCTAGTCGAAGCTTCGAAGGCGAGCAGATTCACGCCGCGATTCTACTGGGCTTCAGGCTTTGCCCCAGCGATGAGCGTGATGCGACGTTCCCGCGCGGCCACGCAGAGGGTATCTCCCGCTGTCCGGCAACGCTCGCGGTCGAAGCCAAGCCAGGCCATGAGCGGCCTGCGCCAGCCCTGATGTGATGCGGTGTCGATCGCCAGTTCGATGCCGCTGGGCGAGAGCCGCCCTGCGCGCAGTAGCACGGCGGCCGCCACCAGACGCGCGAGCGGCGCTTCGATCGCCCTCAGCGTCGCCTCAGGATCGCGGCTTGTCGGCACATCTCGATGTGCCGGCGGCAGTAGGCGGGCATCGAGTTTTTCCCAACGCCCGGCGAGATAGTCCGCATAGACGCGCGCAGCCGGATCGGCATCGGCGGCCAGCGCATCGAAAGCCGGGCAGGCGGAGGGTTGCAGGCTAGCGACGTGCAACGCACAGGCAGTGAGCTCGACGCGGGCGATCTGGCTGGCATCCGCCGTGCGCGCCACCTCGCGCCGGGCGATGGCCAGCTCCTGGCGCGCGACGCGATCGCGGCCGGTTAGGTACGCCGCCGTATATGCGCTAAGAGCCGCATGCGCATTCGCCTGCCAGTCGGGCACCGGCGGCCCGCCGGCGCAGGCGGCGAGCAGCAGGGCAACGCCGACGACAGAGAACTTCCTCATGGCAGCTCGAGCTCCCGTTCGCGCGCGAAGGGCCATTTGCGGTTGATCTCCTCGACCAGCACGGCCAGCCGCCGCAGGCTGGCCTCGACCTCCGCGCGCAACGCATCGAGGTCTTCGCTCGCCACGCGCGCATTCGCGGCGATCTTCTGCGCTTCATCCAAGGTGGCATCGACCTTGGCAAGACTCGCGCGCGCCTCGGTAAGCAGGCGGCGCAATTCGATCACCGCCGCCTGCGACGCATCGAGTAGACCGTCCTCCCCGGCGATCTTACGCTGGGTTTCAGAAAGCAGCCGGTTCGTGCGTTCGAGCGCGGAAAGAATTTGTCGTGCCCCGGCCTCACCGATCAGCCCGGGTAATGCGCCTTCTTTCCCGGTCATCTTGCCGGTGAGCTGACTCACATTGGCGAGGCTCGCGGCCAGCGGTGCCTCGGCGGCGGTCATGGCCTTCAGGTTGTCGAGCAACTCGCGCATCGTCGAGACGAGCTGCGGAATGCCGGCGGTCGCATCGCCGATCAGCACCTCGCGCCGCGCGCCCTCCTCCAGTGGCGGATCGTCGAGGATGCCGGTGAAGGCACGCAGCTTCGCACCGCCGACCAGTCCCCGCTCGAGCGTGAACACCGAGGAGGTGCGTAGCCAGTGGGCGTCTTTGACCGGTACCTCGACATGGAGGTGCGCCTTGCCCTCCGGACCGAGCTCGATCTTCGCGACACGCCCGATCGCAAAGCCGGAAAAGGTCATGTCCATGCCCACGGTCACCCCTTCGGAATTCTCCGCGATCAGCACGTAATGGCGCTTTTCCTCGAACACGCCGCGGGCATGCATCACATACAGCACGAAAGCGGCGAGCATCAGCACGAAAGCGGCAAGCAGCAGATACGACTTGGCCACTGCATGCGGAATCGGTGTGGCGATCGGATCGCCTTCGTGAGAATCGGGTTTCATGCTTACAGATGGAGAACGACGAGACTGACCCCTTCGATCAGCGCCAGCAAGAGAAACAGCCTGGCCATGATACGCATCTGGCTGCCAACCGCCGCACGTCGCGGCGCATCGAGCACGACCGTGGCCGGCGCCGCCCCGACCGCGAGCGCGAACAGCGCCGTCTTCAACAGAAAGCCAGGCAGCGTCACCGGATCGAACACCTGACCAATGAGCCGCGCAAAGCCGCCGAGCGCCCAGGGCGTGAGCCCATACACGACTAGATATGCCGTCAGCAGCGCAAGCAGCGTGCTCATCAGGGTAAACAGCATTGTTGCGAACCCGTTGGCGATGAAACCCGGCAGCACATGAGCAGTCAGACCATCGCCTTCGGTCAACCGCTCGCCCTGCGCGCGCAACGCCGCGAGATGATCGAGCACCGCTATCCCAGAGCGCATCGCGACGAACAGCGCCGCCGCCAGCGGCAGCAGTTCGACGACGAAGACGCGCACCAGTCCCTCCAGGGCCAGATGCGAAAGCCCATAACTCGCCGCACTGACCGCGACCAGATGCGTCGTCACCGCGGAGAACAGGATCGAGAACAGCGCATAACCGGCCAGGGCCTGGCCGGCAGCGAAACACAGCGCCTGCGCCACCGCGCGACGCACCGGAGTACGCCAGGTGCGGGGTGTGGCAGCGGCCACCACGAGCAGCGCGACGAACTGCACGAAGCGCCATTCCTTCTTGACGCCACGCGCCACGCGCTGCCACGGCGCCCTCACGGCTACGGCGGAAGCGATTCGGCTCATGGAATGCCATCATAACCCGCGAGGCGGCGCACTTGTTTTTCCGCATGCGCATGCGTATGATCTTTTGAAGTATTCTTCATACCATCGTAACCAATCATGGGGGATTGGGGGTTGCAATGAAAATGTGGCGCAAGGCCGGCCTGCTGGCCATTCTGCTGTTTCTTGCCCGCAGCCCGGAGATATTGGCCCACGACCTGTGGCTGGAAAAGACCAGCCAGCGCTGGACGCTTTACCAGGGGCATCGCCACAGCAGCCATGCGGGTGCCGAGACGATCGCCTATGCCGACAACTTCGTCACCGCCGCCCGCTGCGTCGATGGGCAGGGCAACAAACGCCCGCTCTCGGTGACGGGCACTGCACCCTGGACGGCAAGCGGTGATTGCGCTGCGCTGGTGGTCGACGTCTCTTCCGGCTACTGGAGCAAAACGCCGTGGGAGACGAAGAACGTGCCGAAGAAAGAAGCGCCGGGGGCAATCAAGAGCTGGTTGTCGAAAGACTCGTTGAAGCGCATCGACGTTTGGAGTCCGGCGTTCGCGCATGCCCTCGGTAGCGGACTGGAAATCGTGCCGACCACGAATCCGCTCGCCCTCAAACCCGGCGACAAGCTCGTCGTGCGCGTAATGCGCGCCGGCCAGCCGGTGAGCGGCGCGCCAGTCGCCTATCACGGCGAGACGCGCGGCGAAACCGACGCCGAGGGCCGCGTCGCGATCCGCCTGCGCCATCCCGGGGTGCAGCTCGTGTCGACGAGCATCGAGCTGCCGCTCAATGACGGCAAGGCCGATGTCGAGAGCCTCTCCGCCACGCTGCAATTCGAGATCAAGCCATGAGGCGCGGGCTGTTCCTGCTCTTTTTCGCCGCGACGCTGGCGCAGGCCCACGAAGTGCACACCCGCATCGAAACCACCGGCGCCGTCGTCGTCACGCTGACCTACGCCAACGGCCAACCCTTTGCCTACGAGAAATACGCGCTCACTCCGGCTGGTCAGGAAACGCCGCGCCAGGTCGGCAACACCGATGCGGCCGGGCGCATCGCCTTCGTGCCGGACGGCATCGGGCAATGGCGCCTGCAGGCGACCTCGGCCGACGGCCACGGCGTCAATCTTGAATTCGCAACGCCCAGTCTGTCCGCTGACAAGCAAAGCGTCGACCCATCCCTGCCGCGCTGGCTGCTGGCCGGCTTCGGCCTGGCGCTGATCTTCGGCCTGTTCGGCCTCGTGCAACTTTTCCTGAGGAGAAAATCGTGAAACGCCTGCTCGCCTTCGCCTTGCTCGCACCCACCGTCGCCCTCGCCCACCACGGCGTCGCCGGGGTCGGCGCAGCCGCGCTCGAAGGCCCTGGTGCGCCGGTCGAATCGGCGAGTTCCGCGGTGCTGCCGGTCGGCAGCGGGGTGCTCTACGCCAAGCTCGACCACGCGAAATTCAAGACCTACGATCCCGACCCGACGAACCCAGAGAGCGACTACGCGAACTACTGGATGATCGGCATCGGTCATGGCTTCACGTCTTGGTTCTCGGCTTATCTCTTCGCGCCGTATCACGCCAAGATCGACGAACCGGGCGGTCTCGACTCGAAAGGCTGGGCGGACCTCTCCGTGATGGGACAGATCGGCGTCAAGCACGAACCGGGACAGGGACTCGAACTCGTGCCGGCCAAGGAAAGCCTCGACGACATGGAAGACTGGCACTTCACGGTCTTCTTCGGCGGCACGCTGCCGACCGGCAATGCCAACCATCGGCTGGCCGACGGCACGATCGACCCGGGCAAGGCGCATGGCTTCGGCAAGAGCTCGTGGAATCTGGGTTTCACTGCGACGAAGCAGCTCAACCGCGACCTCACCTTCAACCTCGAAGCCTCGACGATTCGTTTCCGGGAATATACCTATGACGATGGCAACCGGATGAAATTCGGCAGCGAGAATCGTCTCAACCTCGGTCTCGCCCAGCGATTGCACACGAATAGCGACAGCCGTTTCCGTGTCGATGGCGTGCTCGAAGCGCAGTATCTCGCCTTGGGCCGCGACATCGAGAACGGCGCGCCGGCACAAGCCACCGGCGGCAAGATCCTCTATCTCGTCCCGGGCGTCCGCCTCTACAAGGACAGCCTGAGCTTCGCCTTCGGCTTCAAGAAACCCGTCTGGACGAAACTGAACGAATCGTCCGACCAGCAAGGCGCCGAAGGCAAGGAGAAATATCGGCTGATCTTCTCCGCCTCGATGCTGTTCTGATGCACATTCCCGACGGCTTCCTCTCGCCGCAGACTTTTCTCCCGGCCGCCGCGCTCGCCGTCGGCGCCTGGGCGTGGGCCGGACGGGGTCTGCGCGCACAGCTCGACGAAACGCTGGTACCAAGGCTGGCGATGATGACCGCGCTGGCCTACGGGCTGGGGCTGGTGATGCTGCCCTTGCCCGGCGGCACCTCGGGCCATGCGCTCGGGGTGGCGATCCTCGCGCTGCTCTTTGGCCTGCGGCTGGCATTCCTCGCCTATTCCGGCGTGCTCGCGTTGCAGTCGCTGCTGTTCGGCGCCGGGGGACTGACCGCATTGCCGGTCAATGCGCTGGCGATGGGATTGGCAGGAAGCGCAACCGCCATCGCCACCTGCCGACTCTTGCGCCCGATCAATGAGACCCTTGCCGTCGCCGTCGCCGCCTGGGTTTCGGTGATGGTGCCCGGCGCGCTGGTGGCGCTCACGCTGGGCATCCAGCCGCTGATCGCGACCAAGCCCGATGGCGCGCCGCTCTTCTTCCCCTTCGGCATCGAGATCACGCTGCC
>CAYZII010000006.1:0-12249 GCA_964478415.1 uncultured Methyloversatilis sp. | reverse complement strand
CGCGCCACGCCCTTTTTCTCTACCTCGCCGTCCTTCCCGCGCCGACTTTCATCCACGACCCACGACTGCTGGCGCTGGGCCTTGGCGCTTGCCTGATGCTTGCCGGCGCCGATCGCTGGTGCATCCTCAAGAAAAGCCTTTTGGCGATCCTCGCCTTCAATCTCTCGGTGAGCCTCGGCGTGGTGCTGATCGGCCTGTGGCGCGGCCGCATCGACGGCGAATGGCTCATCGTCGCCAACCTGCGCGTATTGCTGATGGTCTATCTCGGTTTCTGGTGCATCGCCCGCGTCGATCTGCTCGCGGCACTCTCCGGCTGGCCGACGGCGACCCTGCTGGCCACGCTCGCGATCGGTCAGATGCGCAGCTTTGAGCGGTTGCTAAGCGACTTTCGGCTTGCCTTCGCAAGTCGCAACATCTTGCGGCCACGCCTGATCGATCGCGCTCGCCAAGCCGGCGCGCAAGGCACGGCGCTGCTCGACAAGGCACAGGCCCAGGCGGGCGAAGTGGCGCTGGCGATGCGTTCGCGCGGAGCGTTCGACTGATGCTCGAACTCGCTGGCGTGCGCTTTGGCTGGAGCGAGGACAAGCCGGTCATCGACGGGCTGTCGCTGAAGATTCGCCGCGGCGACAAAATCGTGCTGCTCGGCGCGAACGGCTGCGGCAAATCGACCCTCTTGAAGCTGATGAACGGGCTGCTCTTTCCTCAGGCCGGCGTCATCAGCTTCGAGGGCACACCGCTCACAAAATCGGCGCTGGCGGACCGGCACTTCGCGCGGCGCTTCCGCAAGGAATGCGCACTCCTGTTCCAACACCCGGAAGCGATGCTGTTCAACCCGAAGGTATACGACGAGATCGCCTATGGCCCGCGCCAGCTCGGGCTGCCCGATCTCGATGCGCGCGTCGCACGCTGGGCGAAAGAACTGGAGCTTGCGCCGCTGCTCGATCAGCCGCCCTTCCTGCTCTCTGGCGGCGAGAAGCAGAAACTCGCGCTGGCTTGTCTGCTGGCGATCGAGCCACGACTCCTCTTGCTGGACGAACCCTCCGCGAGCCTCGACCCGGCCACGGTCGGTTGGCTGATCGACACGCTGCTCGATTCCCCGATGACGGTCGTTGCTGCAACGCACAACCTCTCGCTCGCCGCGGAACTCGGCAGCCGCTGCGTGGTGCTGGGCGATGGCGGCCGGCTGCGTTATGATGGCCCGGTCGAAGCCGCGCTGGGCAATCTCGCTTTACTCGAAGAAGCGAAACTCGCACATCGTCACCGCCACCGCCACGGCCAGGCATTGCATAGTCATCTGCATACCCACGACTGGGACACCGGCTGATGCAAAGTGTATCGGGCCGAAAGCCCTCCTTCCGCCCATGGCAGAAGTTGATCCTCAATGCACGTTGCCGAACGACGGATCGAGCGTTCCCTGCGGCAGAGGCAGGCCGGACAGTTTGCAGCCTTGTGCCAACGGCCCGCCTGGGAAAAGTTCGTAGAGGTAGCGCCGCCCCCCTTCGCTGGCGAATTCCTTTTCGAGCGCCCGGGTTACGTTGCGGGCATTCCACTCATGCCCTTCGACCTTGTACATCTCGCGCAGACGCGTGATCACGTCCCAATGTGCCTCGGTAAGCTGCAGGCCTTCTTCGGCGGCGAGCTGGCTGGCCACGCGCGGGGACCAATGGGGCAAATCGGCAAACAGCCCTTCGGCATCTTTGCGCGCGAGTGCCGGATCGGTGATGAACTTGTTGATGTCGTACATATCAGTCTCCTTTCTTCTTGCGGTGACACCTTTGACGTCGGCTTTACCCGACTATTTTTCTATGGTTTAAACAAAGCACAAAGAACGAGGATGTCAAGGAAGGTATGCTGATTGTGGAGCTCAGTCCCGCCACGGCCCGCGGCGATAGAAACGCCCGGCCTCGCGGATGTCGCGGCGCAGTTGATGGCGCTCCTCGGGTGAGAGCTGTTGCCATTGTTCGCGTCGCTCCTTGCGCCATTGCTCGCGCTCCTCACGCAGCCGTTCGCGTTCTTCCGGAACCCTGTCACGAAACCGCTCGTGGGGTACCTCGCGCCATGGCGGAGAATAGGACTGCGGCTGCGCGGACACGCCCATAGCCAGGAGGCCGAGCAGCGAGCAAAGTAGAACAGGCACGGCTTTTTTCATGAGCTTCATTGTAGGGCCGCACCCGGCAAAGGCGAGCCCCCCTTTGTAACAATCCATTGCCAGACGTAGGCCGAGCAACATTCGGCAATGGTCGGCAACGGCATTCGGCAGTATCCTTTCCGTCATGAATACCGTAGACCGCAAACCGAAGATCCTCGTCGTCGATGACGACATGCGCTTGAGGAGCCAGCTCGAGCGTTATCTGCGTGACCAGGGTTTCACCGTCAAAGCAGTTGCCGATGCATCGCAGCTGGATCGGGCGCTGGAACGTGAGTTCTATGACCTGATCGTGCTCGACCTGATGCTGCCGGGCGAGGACGGGCTGTCGATCTGCCGCCGGCTGCGGGGCAACGGCGATGCCGGCAATGCGGTTGGCATTCTGATGCTCACCGCCAAGGGTGACGACGTCGATCGCATCGTCGGACTGGAGCTGGGTGCCGACGACTATCTGCCGAAGCCTTTCAATCCCCGCGAGCTGGTGGCGCGCATCCATGCGATCCTGCGCCGGCGCGCCACGCTGCCGCCGCCGGGCACACCGCAGCCGACACCCGAAATCGTCCGTTTCGGCAATGTCGAAGTCGATCTATCGACGCGCGAACTGAAACGCAATGGCACGACGACGCTGCTCACCACCGGGGAATTCAGCCTGCTCGCGGTGCTGCTCAAACACCCGCGCCAGCCGCTGTCGCGCGACAAGCTGATGGAACTGGCGCGCGGCCGCGAGCATGGCGTGTTCGACCGCGCAATCGATGTGCAGATTTCGCGTCTGAGAAAACTCGTCGAGGACAACCCGGCCAAACCGCGCTTCATTCAGACGGTGTGGGGCTTTGGCTATGTCTTCGTCCCCGATGGCAAGGAGGCGAGCTAGGCGGTGCGCCTGCTGCCCGAGAGCCTCCTCTGGCGCGCCTTTCTGCTGATCGCGTCGCTGATGCTGGCGGCGGTGGCCGCCTGGCTGATGATCTTCCGTCAGGCCGAGGTGGAACCGCGCGCACATCTGCTGGCGCAGACCATCGTCAGCATCAGCAATCTCACCCGCAGCGCGCTGCTCGCCGCGCGGCCGGAAAGCCGCTTAGGTCTGCTCGCCGAACTGTCCGACATCGAGGGTGTGCACGTCTACCCGGCCGAGAGCGACGACCGGATCGAACCGCCGCCGCCCACCGAGCTGTTCCGCCATCTGGAGCGCGATCTGCGCGAGCGTCTCGGCCCGGAAACGCGGCTGGCCCTTGTGCTCAACGGCGAGCCGGGTCTGTTCGTCAGCTTTCGCATCTTCCCTGGCGAGGAAGGGGAATTCTGGCTGGCGCTGCCGCGCGAGCGGCTGGAGCGCCGCCTACCGCTGCAATGGCTCGGCTGGGCCAGCGTCGTCCTGCTGCTGGCGCTCTCCGGCGCGTGGCTAATCGTGCTGCGCATCGCCCGGCCGCTGAAGGCACTCGAAAACGCCGCCCTGCAGCTCGGTCGCAATGAAACGCCCGCGCCGCTACCTGAACGCGGCCCGGCGGAAATCGTCGCCGTCACGCACGCGTTCAACCAGATGAGCCGCAACCTCGAGCAGCTCGAAGAGGATCGCCGCCTGCTGCTCGCCGGCATTTCCCACGACCTGCGCACGCCACTGACCCGTCTGCGCATGGACATCGAGCTCTCGGTGCCCGATGCCGAGGCGCGTGCGGCGATGGAGGCCGACATCGCCGAAATGGACCGCACGATCGGCCAGTTCCTCGAGTTCGCGCGTCCGCAAACCAGCGGGGCCACGGAAGCGACGCCCACCGATCTCGGCGCACTGCTCGAAGAAATCGCCGCACGTTACGGCGCAAAGGTGGTATGCCGTGTTCCCAGCGCAGAATTCATGCTGCCGGTGCAACGCGAGCCCTTGCGCCGCGCGATCGTCAATCTGGTCGAGAATGCGCTGCGCCACGGCGCTGCCTCCAGTGCGCCGGTGGAACTGGAACTTGCCAAAG
The DNA here is from genome assembly GCA_964478415.1 of uncultured Methyloversatilis sp. Taxonomy (GTDB): domain Bacteria; phylum Pseudomonadota; class Gammaproteobacteria; order Burkholderiales; family Rhodocyclaceae; genus Sulfuricystis. The sequence goes on along the minus strand of CAYZII010000006.1, from coordinate 8,148 downwards.
AAGACGGATCGTGCGTGATCGCGGTGCTCGACCGCGGCCCCGGCATCGCACCGCAAGAGGTCGAACGCCTGAAGCAACCTTTCACCCGTGGCGAGACGGCACGCAGCAATGCCGGTGGCGCAGGCCTCGGACTGGCGATTGTCGAACGCATCGCCAAGGCGCACGGCGGGCGACTGGAGCTCCTGCCCCGTCCCGGCGGCGGACTGGCCGCACGGATCGTGCTGCCCCTCAGTTGAGCCTTTTCGTCTCGCCGAGGCGTTCCAGGAAGGCAGAAGCCGCCTCGTGGCCGTGAGCGGCGGCCATGCGCAGCCATTTCATCGCCAGCTTCGGATTCTTCATCCCGCCGACGCCCCGGTACCAGGCGCAACCGAGCTCGTATTGCGCATTGGGTTCGCCCAGCAGCGCTGCGCGGCGCAGATGTTTCAGCGCGCGTTTCGCGTCGCGGCGCACGCCTTGGCCGTGCAGCAGCATGAAACCGACGCTGTAGAGCGCATAGGCATCCTCGTGCTGCTCGACGGCCTGGCAATACCAGCGGAATGCCTCGCGGTAATTCTGCGCCACCCCTTCGCCGTGGTAATAGAGATCGGCGAGCGCGAGCTTGGCATCGAACAGGGTTGCCGCCCGGCGATACCAGATCACCGCCTGCCCGATGTCGGGCGGGCCACCCCAGCCATGGCGCAGGCATTCCGCCAGCATCCAGGCGGCGCGTCGGTGGCCGAGTTCGCCCGCCTTGCGATAGCACTCGCGCGCCCGCGCCGCATCGGCGAGCACGCCGCGGCCATGGAAATGCCGCTCCCCTTCCTGGAACCAGAAACGCTCCAGCTCATCCAGCGCCGGCTGCCAGCCGCGTTCCGCTGCTTCTCGCAAAAGGCTTTCGCCACGCGCGATGTCCGCCTGTCCGCCAATGCCGTAGAGCAGACAGCGCCCCAGCTCGGCCTGACCGTGGGGTGAGCCAGCAGAAGCCGCCAGGTGGTATTGACGGCGCGCCTCGACCGGATCCGCAGGCGTCCCCTCGCCATGCTCCAGACATTCGCCGAGCCAGACGTGCGCACTCGCCTCGCCGCCCTCCGCGGCGCGCCGGTACCAGGCGAGCGCCAGCGCCTTGTTCTCTTCGATGCCCTCACCCCAGCGATGACAATGTCCCAGCTTCAACTGCGCGCGCGCATGGCCCTGTGTGGCCGCTTCGCGCCACCAGCGTACGGCCTGGGCGAGATCACGCTCCACGCCCCCAAAGCCGACAGCATGCGCTTCACCGAGTTCGTACTGCGCCGCCCGGCTGCCCAGCGCCGCGGCGCGGCGATACCAGGCCAGTGCCGCCTGCGGATCGCGCGCCATACCGAAGCCGAAGCTCGCACATTGGCCGAGCAGGGTCATCGCCTCGACGATGCCTTCTCGCGCCGCGGCACGCAGCCAGCTCACTGCTTGTGCGTGGTCTCCCGCCTCCCCTTCACCCGCGTAGAGACACAGGCCGAGGCTGAACATCGCCGTTGGCACACCGGCCATTGCAGCCTCACGCCACAGGTGCACCGCCGCGGCGCGATCCTGAGCCACGCCGCGGCCAAAAAAATAACAACGGGCGAGCAGATCGCGCGCTTCATTGTGTTCCTGTGCGCTGGCGCGCTTGAGCCACGTGACGGCGCTGGCCGGATCGGCCGGCATATGCTCGCCGAGATACGCAAGACGCCCCAGCCAGTACTGCGCATCACGGTTGCCGCGTTCCGCCGTTGCACGCAGTATTTCGAGGCCACGCGGAATGTCCGGCGTCACGCCATGACCCCGCAGCAGGCAAAGGGCCAATCCGGTAGCGCCGCGACCGTCCCCTTGCTGCGCGGCCCGTTCGAACAGGAGCGCAGCCTCATGAAAATCGCGCGGCAGGCCGATGCCTTGATAGAGCAGCCAGCCCAGCACCGCTTCACCCGCCGGGCACTGCCTTTCGGCGCTCTGGCTCGCCCAGCGCACCGCATCGGCGGGTGAGCGGGCAAGGTTTTCGCCGACCGCGTAACGCCATGCGAGCTCCGCCTGGGCATCGGGATTACCGCCTTGCGCCATGCGCTCCAACTGTGCCAGCTCGACGCTCTGCCAAAAGGCGTCGGCATGGCCGAAGAGCTCGAAACCTACGGCCAGGCCCCGTTCAATGAGCCCATTGTCGAGGGTCTCGCGCAGCAGTCCGAGCAGTGCGGGAGTTTCCAGAGGTACCAAAGACATCGGGCGCTACGGATCAGAAGATCGCGCCCGTCGACGGCACGAAAAGCACAACCGAATCCCTCCTTTTCGAATTATCCCCAGTTTTTGTGGATAACTTTGTGAGTCTCTTGCGCATGGCGTTCCTAAGTAGGCATCGGCAAAGGACTTTTGTTACTTCGGCGCAAAACTGGCCAAAATAATTCTGATTGTTTTTCAATGGGTTGCACATAAAGATCAGGAGGGATGAAGCATTTTCGTCATTTTCCCAGGAACTTCAGGACGCAGAAATACGACTGTGGATGAGGTACCATTCCGGCGCCTTGTTTTTCGCCATTTTGAGCCTTTTTCACGCACCTTGAACACGGCCGTCCTCACCGTCAGCGAACTCAATCGCGTCGCCCGCGAACTGCTCGAAGGACATTTTCCTCTGCTGTGGGTCAGCGGTGAAATCTCGAATCTGACGCGCGCTGCTTCCGGGCACATTTACTTCTCGCTGAAAGATGCCCAGGCACAGGTGCGTTGCGTGATGTTTCGCTCGCGCGCCCAACTCCTGCCCTGGCGTCTCGAAAACGGGCAACAGGTCGAAGCCCAGGCCCTCGTCACCCTTTACGAGGCACGCGGCGAGTTTCAGCTCAACGTCGAAGGTTTGCGCCGCGCCGGCATTGGCCGGCTCTATGAACTGTTTTTGCAGCTGCGGGACAAACTTGCCCGCGAGGGATGGTTCGATGCCGCGCGCAAACGGCCTTTACCGCGTTATCCGCGCCGCGTCGGCATCGTCACCTCGCCACAAGCCGCTGCGCTGCGCGATGTGATCGCCGCTTTCGCGCGCCGGGCGCGCCATGTCGAGCTGCTCCTCTATCCGGCGCTGGTGCAAGGCGCCGAAGCACCGGCTTCTCTCGTCGCCGCGCTGGCCACGGCATATGCCCGCGCGGAATGCGACGTGCTGCTGATCGTGCGCGGCGGTGGCAGCCTCGAAGACCTCTGGGCCTTCAATGACGAAACCGTCGCGCGGCAGATTGCCGTCGCCCCGATGCCGACCATCGCCGGCATCGGCCATGAGACCGACACGACCATCGCCGATCTGGTCGCCGATCAGCGCGCCGCGACTCCGACCGCCGCCGCAGAACTGGCCAGCGCCGGTTGGTATGCCGCCTCAGTCGAGATCGATGGCCTCGCCAGCACCTTGCGGCGCGCCATCCGCATGGCGCTGGAAACCCGCATGCAGGCCGTCGACCGCCTCGCCTTGCGGCTCGTCCACCCTGCTCAACGCCTCGCGCTGGGACGACGGCGCCTGGAAACGCTCGAAAATCGACTGCGTGTCGCGATGAGCCAGCAGTGGGTCAAACGCTCCCGTCTCGATGTACTGGAGCAACGGCTGCGACGAGCGCTCCATCAGCGTCTGGTGCGCTGGCAGCAGCGTCTTTCACATTGTCGGGGGGCGATAAGCGCTCTGTCGCCCCAGGCGACACTGGAACGCGGCTACAGCATCGTACGTCTGAGCGATGGCAGCATCGTGCGCGATGCTGCTCGTCTCGTGCCAGGCGAACACATCAACCTGCAATTCGCCTGCGGCAGCGCCGCAGCCTGCATCGATACCGTGCATCGACCGGGTGACTTGTAATCCGCGCCGAAACCACAATATAGTTTTAGTTCTCGAATCCCAACCAACCCCACAACAGGAGAACATCATGGAACATACGCTCCCACCCTTGCCTTATCCGAAAAACGCCCTCGTGCCCTACATGTCCGAGGAAACCTTCGACTATCACTACGGCAAGCATCATCAGGCCTATGTGACCAACCTGAACAACCTGATCAAAGGCACCGAATACGAAAATCTCGATCTCGAATCGATCGTCAAAAAGGCGCCGGCCGGCGGCATCTACAACAACGCTGCCCAGGTCTGGAACCACACCTTCTTCTGGAACTGCATGAAGCCCAATGGCGGTGGTGCGCCGAGCGGTGCGCTGGCCGACGCAATCAACAAGAAATGGGGCTCATACGCTGAATTCAAGAAGGCTTTCCAGGCCTCCGCCGTCGGCAATTTCGGTTCCGGCTGGACCTGGCTGGTAAAAAAGGCCGATGGCAGCAGCGTCGACATCATCAACATGGGCCCGGCAGGCACGCCACTGACCACTGGCGATACTCCGCTGCTGTGCATCGACGTCTGGGAGCACGCCTATTACATCGACTACCGCAACCTGCGGCCGAAATTTGTCGAGACCTTCCTCGATCACCTGGTGAATTGGGATTTCGCCGAGAAGAATTACGCTGGCTGAAGCTAGACCAAGAAGCACTCACACGGCGGGCGCACCAGCGCCCGTTGTTTTTTAGCTGATCAGCTTAGCCCGCGGCGGGCTTCCTGCCGTTTAGCCACTCAGGATAGTTGCGCGCCGCAGCCACCATGTGGCCGGCCCACCAGAGCGTCACGAAACGCAGCAGCTCCTGCCGGTCGAAATTTTCGGGGGTGGCGATTTCTTCAGCCAGATAGACGAACTCCTCCTGCTGGCTGCGCTGATCGTCGAGATCAGGATAGCCACAGGCTTCGAGTAGCGCCTCCTCTGCGGCGAAATGCCGGCGCGCCTCATCCATCATCTCGGCAAAATGACTGTCGAAACACTCTTCTTCCCCAGCAGCCTCCAGGCAATCGGCCAGCGCATTGCACAGCTCGACAAAGCGCCGATGCTGCGCATCGATGAGCTCGTGGCCAACGCTGTAGCGCGCTTCCCATTTCAGATGCTTGGCCATCGCTCAGAACCCCAGCGACTCGACCACCGCGACCAAATCGGCGAAGCTGGCCGCTTCGAGCTTCTTCTTCAACGCCTCTTTGTCCAGACCCGGGGCCTCGAAGGACGTCAGACCGACCTCGAAGGGCAGCTCGCGGATCTCTTGCGGTGACATGAAGCCGATATTGCAGATATGCGCAATGCACTGGCGCTCCGCATCGGTCAGCTCCAGCCCGTGGCTGCGCAGGATTTCCAGATAGCGTTCTGCAGTGCGGTTGAGCCGCCCGGAGATTTCCATCGTGTTCTTTTCGTCCCGCGCCAGCAGCGCCAACGGAGGGCCGAAAAATACCGGCGTCTTGCCGATCTTGCGTGTCTGTTCCTCACGCGTCAGCGCCGGAGGAACCCAGCTGGGATCCCCCCGTTCCGGTACTGGTTTAGCGTTCGAATCGGACATCAATGCGGCACCGGATGCACCAGCTCGTGCTTCATGTCCTTCATGCCTTTCGGCAACATGGGCGGCGGTTCGGGCTGCAACTGAGCAAAGCCACGGTTGCGCTCACCCTGCTGGACGTTGTGCGGATTGTGGCATTCGGTGCACAGGAACCAGCGCTTCTTGCCGTCGCTATTCCATTCGCCGATGCGCTTGCCATGGATGCCATCGCGCCAGTCGCGCAGCTTGTCGCCGTGGCACTTGCCGCACAGCAGTTGCGACTGGTCGAAATCGATCGGATCGCCGAAATTGTCGACCAGCTTGTTGCGTTGCGTCGTGTGGTGACAATCGAGACACCAGATGCGGCCGCGACCATGCTGGAACTCCTTGAGCTCAGGCAGCAGCCCTTCCATCGTCGGAATCGGTGTCGGCTTCTTGTCCTTCGGCAGCGTTGGCGGCGTGAATTGCGGACCGACACCGTTGTGACAGGCAGTGCCGCACATCGGCAGCAGGGCGAGCTTTTCCGAGCGCGGCTTGACGAGTGCATGACCCTCGGGAATGTGCTCGAGGCCAGGCATCTTGCCCATCGGCACGGTGCCATCGAACGGATCGCCATACCACAGCGCCGCGCCGGTCGTCGGTGAACACTTGACGTTCGGCCAGCCCGGACGGATTTCGCGCTGGGTCACTTCGGAAGCCCCCTTGCGGCTCTCGAAGCAAACCACCGGTTCGGCCTCCTTCGGCGCTTCTGCAGCCGCCGGCGCGGCTTCGCCAGCAGCCGGCTCGGCCGGCTTCTCTGCCGCGATCACGGTGTAGAGCGCCCCGCCACCAATGGCGAGGATGAGTGCGAACTTTGCAATGTTTCTCATGGTTGTTGCCTCACTTCACGCCAGCGGCTGCCGTTTGACCAGCGCCGAATTTGATCTCGCCCAAGAGGATGCCGATTGCCCCCTTGAGCAGAATGGTCAGGATGAAGAAGCCGAAGGCCCAGATGCCCAGCGTCATCAACCATTCGAGAAAGGTCGGGTAATACTCGGTCACTTCACCGATCGGGGTCGGGATGAAGCCGGGAACGATCAGACCCATGCCTTTCTCGATCCAGATGCCGGCAAACGCCATCGCACAGGGGATGATCAGCAACTTGAAATCGTTGCGGAAGCGCGGGATCAGGAAAAGGATGAAGGCGCCGACCATCAATACCACCGAGGCCCAGAACCATGACACGAGCCGCGTCAGGCCATGCAGCCCGAACATCAGATAATACAGGCCATTGGCGTGCTCGGTGCGCGCGTAGAGTTCGACCACCACCTCCGACATCGTCAGGAAGATCGCGATGCCCAAGCACCAGGTGACGATGGTCGCCAGCAGTTTGATCGCGCTGTCATCGACCCAGAACTTGGTGTTGTTGCGGATGATCAGGAAGATCAGGATGATCAGGGCCGGGCCGGCGGCGAACGCGGTGGTGATGAAGCGGATCGGCATCATGCTGTGATGCCACATCGGACGCGCCGGCATCGTCGAGATCAGGAAGGCCGTCACGGTATGGATCGACAATGCCCAGACGATCGCGATCCAGACCACCGGCAGGAACCACTTGTAATTCGGCTTGCGGTCGTGGTACTTGCACCACAGGTAGTAAAAGCCGCAGACGATGTTGAGGATCAGATAGCCGGTCAGCACCAGCACGTCCCAACCGAGCATCGACGAAAAGCTGTAGATGCCCCAGGGCGGGATCATGTGCCAAAGGCGGTCCGGTCGGCCCATGTGGGCGAACACGAACATCATCACCATGATTACCGCAGTGATCGCCAGCATCTCGCCGAGCACGGCCACCTTGTGCATGCCTTCGTGGTGGTAGCCGTAGGCCGGGAAGACGATGGTCACCGCCCCGGCGGCCACACCGACCAGAAACACCAGATTGGCGAAATACAGGCCCTCGTGAATCTGGCTGGTCATGCCGGTGACGATCAGACCCTCGGTGTTCTGCAGGTAGAACACATAGAGCATGCCGACGATGAACACACCGAGCACGCCCAGCCAGGCGTAATACTTCTTGTCCCCCTTGATGACGTAACGCAGGTAGTCGGAAACGAAACGGGTCAGCATGGCTCGTTCCTCAATCGTAGAAGTAGAAGAATTTCGGGAAGGTATTGAGCTCTGCCTTCAGGCGGAAGACGTTCTTCCGCGCCAGGATCAGGCTCACTTCACTGTTCGGATCGAGCAGGTTGCCGAACTTGCGCGCCCCGACGGGACACACCTCGACACAGGCCGGATAGCGATTGTGACGCGTGCGCTGCAGACACCAGTGGCATTTTTCGACCACGCCGCGCATGCGCGGGCGGTTGCCGAGATAGTGCGTCACCGGGTTCATTTCCTCCTTGGGCAGCACCGGCGTGGTGAGATTGATCCGCCGCGCCCAGTAAGGACATGCGCCCATGCACATGCGGCAACCGATGCACCAGTTGTAATCGATCACCACGACGCCGTCCGGTTCGCGGTAAGTGGTGCGCACCGGACAGACCTTGACGCAGGGCGGCTTCTCGCACTGCATGCAGGCGATCGGCATATAGGTGGCGTCCTTCTCGGGCACCAAGTCGGGCGTGTAGTGATATTGCCCCTCGAGAACCAGACCTGCCGGCGTGTAGGCATTACCGCCGACCTGAATGCCCAGCCCCTCGGGGTAGCCATGCTGCATCTTGGCCTCTTCGAACTTGCCGCGCTCCATGCGCAGCACCTGAATCCATTCGATTTTTTCGCCCGGTCGCTTGCCGCGCGACTGGTTGTTCTCGGCGACACAGGCATGCACAC
>CAYZII010000005.1:0-60359 GCA_964478415.1 uncultured Methyloversatilis sp. | reverse complement strand
TAGGAAAACATGCCGCGCTGCATGTTGATGAACTCGAAGCCCGCGGCGCCTTGCGCGGCGAGCTTTTCGACGAGACCCTGGCGCATCGCGCGGATGCGGTTGCGCATGCCGGCGAGCTCTTCTTCCCACATCTGACGCAGTTCGGGACTCGACAGGCAGGCGGCGACGATCGCCCCGCCGTGGGTCGGCGGGTTCGAGTAATTGGTGCGGATCACGCGCTTGACCTGCGACAGCACGCGGGCGGATTCGTCCTTGCTGGCGGTGACGATGGTCAAGGCACCCACCCGCTCGCCATAGAGCGAAAAGGACTTCGAAAACGAGCTGGAAACGAAGAACTGCATACCGGAAGCGGCGAACAGATCGAGCGCGGCGGCATCTTCCTTGATGCCGTCGGCGAAGCCCTGATAGGCCATGTCGATGAAGGCGACCAGATCACGCTCCTTGATCGCCGCGATGACCTCCTGCCATTGCGCCAGCGTCAGGTCGGCGCCGGTCGGGTTGTGGCAGCAGGCATGCAGCACGACGATGCTGCGTGCCGGCATCGCCAGCAGATCCGCCTTCATGCCGGCGAAATCGACGCCGCGCGTGGCCGGATCGTAATAGCGGTATTCCTTGACGGGGAAGCCGGCGGCTTCGAACAGCGCGCGGTGGTTTTCCCAGCTCGGATCGGAGATGTAGACCGTGGCCTCGGGCAACAGGCGTTTCAGATAATCGGCGCCGACTTTCAGCGCGCCGGTGCCGCCCAAACTCTGGCAGGTGACCGCACGGCCGGCGGAGAGCAATTCGGAATCCTTGCCGAACAGCAACTGTTGCACCGCATTGTTGTAGGCGGCTGGGCCTTCGATCGGCTGATAACCGCGCGGTGGCTGGGCTTCGAGGCGCGCCTTTTCGGCCTGTTTGACGCAGGCAAGCAGCGGAATCTTGCCGTCTTCGCCAAAATAGACCCCGACGCCGAGATTGACCTTGTTGGGATTGGTTTCGGCATTGAATGCTTCATTGAGGCCCAGGATCGGATCGCGCGGGGCCATTTCGACATTGGCGAACAGGGAAGTGCTCATGACGGCGAAAGCTCCAGGAAGTTGAATCAATTCGAAAGCGCAATAATAGCCGATCCCTGCCATTCTGCCGGTGCCGATCCGGCGCGGCGCTTTCCCGTCTGGGTTGATGAAAGTATTGGATGCCTGAAAAATTCGTCACTTTTCCGGGCAGCCCGTTCCGGCTGCACGAGCCTTTTCCGCCCTCCGGCGACCAGCCGGAGGCGATTCGTCGCCTGGTCGAAGGCGTGCAGGATGGATTGATGTTTCAGACGCTGTTGGGCGTGACCGGCTCGGGCAAGACCTTTACGATGGCCCAGGTCATTGCTCGCCTGGGGCGTCCGGCGCTGGTGCTGGCTCCAAACAAGACGCTGGCAGCGCAGCTGTATGCCGAATTCCGCGAGTTCTTTCCGGAAAACGCGGTCGAATATTTCGTCTCCTACTATGACTACTACCAGCCCGAAGCCTATGTGCCCTCGCGCGATCTCTACATCGAGAAGGATTCGTCGATCAACGAGCACATCGAGCAGATGCGTCTGTCCGCGACCAAATCGCTGCTGGAGCGGCGCGACGTGGTGATCGTGTGCACCGTCTCGGCGATCTACGGCATCGGCGATCCGGTCGATTATCACGCGATGATCCTACACCTGCGCGAGGGTGAAAAGATCAGCCAGCGCGAGATTATCCGGCGGCTCACCGAGATGCAGTACGAGCGCAACGAAGCCGACTTCCATCGCGGCACCTTCCGCGTGCGCGGTGACGTGATCGACATCTTCCCGGCGGAAAATGCCGAGAGCGCATTGCGCGTCACCCTGTTCGATGACGAGATCGAGACGTTGACGCTGTTCGATCCCTTGACTGGCCACACGAAACAGCGTCTGGGCCGCTTCACGGTGTTTCCGTCGAGCCATTACGTGACGCCGCGCGCCACCGTGCTCAAGGCGATCGAAAACATCAAGGCCGAATTGCGCGAGCGGGTGGAGTATTTCGTCCGTGAACACAAGCTCGTCGAAGCGCAGCGCATCGAACAGCGCACGCGTTTCGATCTGGAGATGCTCGACCAGCTCGGCTTCTGCAAGGGCATCGAGAACTATTCGCGCCATTTGTCTGGCCGCAAGCCCGGCGAGCCGCCGCCGACGCTCTACGACTACCTGCCGCCCGATGCGATCATGTTCATCGACGAGTCGCACGTGACGATCCCGCAGGTCGGCGGCATGTACAAGGGTGACCGCTCGCGGAAAGAGAACCTGGTCAACTATGGCTTCCGCCTGCCCTCGGCGCTCGACAACCGGCCGCTCAAGTTCGAGGAATTCGAGCGCCTGATGCCGCAGACGATCTTCGTCTCGGCGACGCCGGCCGAATACGAACAGGCCCACCAGGGCCAGGTGGTCGAGCAGGTGGTGCGCCCCACCGGGCTGGTCGATCCGAAGGTCGAGGTGCGGCCGGCCAGCACCCAGGTCGACGACCTGCTCGCCGAGATCAAGAAACGCGTCGCGGTGCAAGAGCGTGTGCTGGTCACCGTGCTGACGAAGCGGCTCGCCGAGCAGCTCACCGAATTTCTCGCCGACAACGGCGTCAAGGTGAGGTACCTGCATTCCGACATCGATACCGTCGAACGCGTCGAGATCATCCGCGATCTGCGCCTGGGCGTGTTCGACGTGCTGGTCGGCATCAACCTGCTGCGCGAGGGGCTCGACATTCCCGAGGTGTCGCTGGTGGCAATCCTCGATGCCGACAAGGAAGGTTTTCTGCGTTCCGAGAGAAGCTTGATCCAGACCATCGGCCGTGCGGCGCGTCATCTGAACGGCACCGCGATCCTCTATGCCGACACGCTCACCGATTCGATGCGCCGTGCGCTTGCCGAGACCGAGCGGCGGCGCGCCAAGCAGCTTGCCTACAACGCAGCGCACGGCATCACGCCCCAGGGGGTGAAGAAGCGCATCAAGGACATCATCGACGGTGTCTATGACCACGAGATCGCCACCCTCGATCTGAAAGCGGCCGAACAGGAAGCGCGTTATGAAGCGATGAGCGAGAAGGCGCTGGCGCGCGAGATCAGGCGGCTGGAAAAGGCGATGCAGGAACACGCGAAGAATCTCGAATTCGAGCAGGCGGCGGCGGCGCGCGACGAGCTGTTCCGGCTCAAGAAGCTCGTCTTCGGCGACAGCGGTCATGATGCCCCGGCGGCATGAAAGTCGGCGCTGGTGAAGCGGCACAACCCGGCATGAGTAGCGCAATTGTCTCGTCAGCGACAGCGTTGCCCCTCTGCCCGCGTTAGGCTGTGGCGGTCGTAGAATGATCCCAAACGAATCAAGGAGCCCTTCATGAAAGTGCTGGTGCCCGTCAAGCGGGTGATCGATTACAACGTCAAGGTGCGCGTCAAGGCCGATGGCAGCGGCGTCGAGCTCGCCGGTGTCAAGATGGCGCTGAACCCCTTCGATGAAATCGCCGTCGAAGAGGCGGTGCGCTTGAAGGAAGCGGGCATTGCCACTGAGGTGGTGGCCGTGTCCTGCGGCGCGACGGTGTGTCAGGAGCAGCTGCGCACCGCGCTGGCACTCGGTGCCGACCGGGCGATCCTGGTCGAAACCGATGCGGCGCAGGCGGAAAACTTGCAACCGTTGGCAGTGGCCAAGCTGCTCAAGGCGGTGTGTGACAAGGAACAACCCATGCTAGTGATCCTCGGCAAGCAGGCGATCGATGACGATGCCAACCAGACCGGCCAGATGCTCGCCGCGTTGCTGAGCTGGCCGCAGGCGACTTTCGCCTCGAAGGTCGTCATCGCCGATGGCCAGGCACAGGTCACGCGCGAGATCGATGGCGGTCTGGAAACCCTGGCGTGCAAGCTGCCGGCGGTGGTGACCACCGACCTGCGCCTGAACGAACCGCGCTATGCGACCCTGCCGAACATCATGAAGGCGAAGAAGAAACCGCTCGATGTCCTCAAGCCGGCCGAGCTCGGCGTCGATATCGCGCCCCGCCTGTCGATCCTAAAAGTCACCGAGCCACCGAAGCGTCAGGCCGGCGTCAAGGTTGCCGATGTCGCCGAATTGATCGACAAACTCAAGAACGAAGCGAAGGTGATCTGAATGCGAAACCTCGTCATCGCCGAACACGACAATGCCACCTTGAAAGCGGCCACCTTGAACACCATCGCCGCGGCGATGAAGATCGGCGGCGAAACCGATCTCCTCATCGCCGGCAGCGGCTGTGGCCCCGTCGCAGAGCAAGCAGCCACGCTCGCTGGCTTGACGCGTGTGAAAGTCGCGAACGCCGCCCATTATCTCGAGCAGACCGCCGAGAACCTCGCCGCGCTGATTCAAGCCCACGCCGGCGGCTATACGCATATCCTCGCGCCGGCGACGACCTTCGGCAAGAATCTGCTGCCGCGCGTCGCCGCGCTGCTCGACGTCGCGCAGATTTCCGACATCTGTGCCGTCGTGAGCCCCGATACCTTCGTGCGACCGATCTATGCCGGCAATGCGCTGGCGACGGTGAAATCCAGCGATGCGGTCAAGGTGATCAGCGTGCGTCCCACCGCCTTCGATGCCGTTGGCCTTGAAGGTGCCGCGACGATCGAGTCGATCCCCCCCGGCCCCGATCTCGGCCTCACCCGGCTCATCGGCCGCGAATTGACCAAGTCGGCGCGTCCTGAACTCGCTGCGGCGAAGATCGTCGTCTCTGGAGGGCGGGGACTTGCCTCGGCCGAGAATTATCACAACCTGCTCGAACCGCTGGCCGACAAGCTCGGCGCAGCGCTCGGTGCCTCGCGCGCTGCCGTCGATGCCGGCTTCGTGCCCAATGACTATCAGGTCGGCCAGACCGGGAAGGTGGTCGCGCCGCAGCTCTACATCGCAATCGGCATTTCCGGCGCGATCCAGCATCTGGCAGGCATGAAGGACAGCAAGGTGATCGTTGCGATCAACAAGGATCCGGATGCGCCGATCTTCCAGGTGGCCGACTATGGCCTCGTAGGTGATCTGTTCCAGATCGTGCCGGAGCTGACCGCGGCTCTGTGAGGGGAGCGCGATGAACTTCACGGACGGCGTCTTTCCAGCACTCTGGGCGCAGCTGGCTTTCCTGCCGTATGCGTTGCTGATGCTGTGGGCCGTCCGCAGCGCACCGTGGAAACGACTTGCCGACAACGAGCAGCTTCATGTCTGGCTGGCGACGATCGTCGCGCTGACGCTGGTCTGGAGCCTCAAGGCGGGCGCCAAGCCCGGGCTGCATCTGCACCTGATCGGCGCGACGGCCTTCACGCTGATGTTCGGTCGTCAGCTCGCGATCGTCGGCTTGTCGGTCGTGCTCGCCGCCGTCACTTTCAACGCCGGCCTCAAGGGCGTGGCTGGCTGGCAGGCGTATGCACTCAACGCCTTGGCGCTGATCATCGTGCCAGTGTTCGTCGCCCATGCGATCTGGTGCTTCACTGAGCGCTTTCTGCCGCCGAACATTTTCGTGTTTTTCTTCGTCGCGGCCTTCTTCGGTGGTGCGTTGGCGGCGCTGGCTAGCGGTCTGTTCAGTGGCCTGATGCTCTGGGCGGCGGGGGTCTATACCGCCGAGCTGCTCTTTTCCGATTACCTGCCGTTCTTCATCCTGCTCGGTTTCGCGGAGGCCTGGCTCAATGGTGCAGCGATCACGTTGATGGTCGTCTATTTCCCACGCTGGGTCGGCAGTTTCGACGACCGGCGCTATCTGTGGCGGAAGAAAGAGCCCCGCTCCTAGCGAAACGCTGATCGCTCAGCGCTTCCCCGGTCACATCCCCTGGTAGATCGGCCCTTCGCCGCCTTGCGGAGGCACCCAGTCGATGTTCTGGCCGGGGTCCTTGATGTCGCAGGTTTTGCAATGGACGCAGTTCTGTGCATTGATTTGCAGACGGGCGCTCTCGCCTGAACCGATGATTTCATAGACGCCAGCGGGGCAGTAACGTTGTTCCGGTGCCGCATAGCGCGGCAGATTGTGATTGATCGGCGCAGCCGGGTCCTTCAGCTGCAGATGGCAGGGCTGGTTCTCCTCGTGATGCGTGTTCGAGAGGAAGACCGAGGAGAGACGGTCGAAGGTGATCACGCCATCAGGCTTCGGGTAATCGATCGGGGCGCATTGCGCGGCCGGTTTCAGCTTGCTGTGATCTGCCGTCAGCCGGAGCGTCCAAGGCGCCTTGCCGCGGAACAGATGCTGGTCGATGCCGAACAGCAGGGACCCCAGCCACAGGCCTTCGGCCATTAAGGGCTTGAAATTGCGCGCGCGGTAAAGCTCTTCAAACAGCCAGGAATTGCGGAAGGCCTCGGGATAACTTGTGAGCTCGTCACCGCTGCGACCTTCGGCGAGTGCCGCCGCGACGGCCTCGGCGGCGAGCATGCCGGATTTGATCGCCGCATGGGAGCCTTTGATGCGCGAGGCGACGAGAAAACCGGCATCGTCGCCGATCAGGGCACCACCAGGAAAGATCAGTTTCGGCAGTGCCTGCAGACCGCCTGCCGTCAGCGCCCGCGCGCCGTAAGCGAGTCGTGTGCCGCCTTCGAAGAGGGGCCGTAACCTCGGATGGGTTTTCAGGCGCTGCATCTCCTCAAACGGTGAAAGCCAGGGATTGCTGTAGCCCAAACCGACGACCAGGCCGAAAGACACCAGATTCTGCTGGCTGGCGCTGGCGTAGTGGTAGCAGAAGCCGCCGCCATAAGTGTCGTTGGCCAGTGGCCAGCCGGCGGTGTGCATCACCAGACCCTTTTGATGACGTTCGGGTGCGACCTGCCAGAGTTCCTTGATGCCGATGCCATAGACCTGGGGGTCTGCGCCGGCCCGCAACGAAAATCGTTGCTCGAGGCGCTTGCCGAGATGGCCGCGGCAGCCTTCGGCGAACAGCGTGTATTTGGCGCGTAAGGCGATGCCGGGCTGGTAATTCGGACCCGGCGTGCCATCCTTCAGCACACCCACGTCGCCAGTGATCACGCCGGCGACGCGCCCACCCTCATAGAGGATGTCGGCAGCGGCGAAGCCGGCATAGACCTCGACGCCGAGCGCTTCGGCCTGCTGGCCGAGCCAGCGGCAGACCTCGCCGAGGCTGATGATGTAATTACCTTCGTTGTGAAAACATTTCGGTAACAGCGCAGTGGGCAATGCCCAAGCGTTGTTGGCCGAGAGGAACAGGAAACGGTCTTCGCTGACCGGCGTGTCGAGCGGGGCGTTGCGTGCCTGCCAGTCGGGGAAAAGCTCGCTGAGCGCGCGTGGATCCATCACAGCGCCAGAGAGGATGTGGGCGCCGATCTCCGCGCCCTTGTCGATTAGGCAGACACTGATGTTGCCGTCGAGCTGTTTGAGCCGTATCGCAGCCGCCAGACCAGCGGGGCCACCGCCGACCACCACCACATCGAATTCCATCGTCTCGCGCTGGACTGGTTCCATCTCGTTCTCCCTCTGGTTTTTGCCTAACGCCGCATCGCCGACCTCGGGCCACCCACGGTCAATGAAACGCACGCGGCCACGGTCGGCAGGTAAGGCGTTCCACGCTAACTTGCCGTGCGGGCGGTCTGCGGCGTTGCGCCCGATTATAATTTGGCAGTCCCGTTCCCGCGCCTCGCACACATGGAGCATCCCCGCCATCTGGTGCATACCTCGTACATTCCTGTGCGCTGGGGCGACATGGATGCGCTCGGCCACGTCAACAACACCGTCTATTTCCGTTACGCCGAGCAGGCGCGCCTGGACTGGCTGGCGAGCTGCGGCATTCATGACATCGTCAATGTGACGGATGGCCCGGTGCTCATCAATGCCAGTTGCACCTTCTTGAAGCCAATCACTTATCCCGCCACGGTCGAAGTGCGTCTGTTGATCGGCAAGCCGGGGCGCAGCAGCTTACCGACCTATTATGAAATGCGCCTCGTCGGTGACACCGAGACGCTGTACGCCGAAGGCGCAGCGAAAATCGTCTGGTGGAATCCGAAAACCGGCAAGTCGGTGGAACTGCCGGAGTTCATACGGAGGCTCTATCCCCATGAATGATCGACCGTTGTGGCAGCCGACGGCAGAGCGCGTCGCAGCCGCCAATCTCACCGCCTTTGCACGTTTCGTGGATGTGCCGGCCGACTATCGGCAGCTGCATCGCTGGTCCCTCGATGCGCCGGCGGCCTTCTGGTCTGCAGTCTGGGATTTCGCGCAGGTGCGCGGCGAGAAGGGTGCGCGCATCCTCGTCGATGGCGAGCGTATGCCCGGTGCGCGCTGGTTTCCCGACGCCAGCTTGAACTTTGCCGAGAACCTGCTCAGGCGGCGGGATGCCGCCACCGCCTTGGTGTTCCGTGGCGAAGACAAAGTCACGCGCCGGATGAGCTGGGAGGAGCTTGACTTGCGCGTCGCGCATCTCGCGGCGGCAATGCGGGCGGAAGGCATCGCCGCTGGCGATGTGGTCGCCGCCTACATGCCGAACCTGCCAGAGACCATGATCGCCTTCCTGGCGGCGGCGAGCCTCGGTGCGATCTTTACTTCGGCTTCCCCAGATTTCGGCGTGCAGGGCGTGCTGGACCGTTTCGGTCAGGTCGCCCCGAAACTGCTGTTTACCGCCGATGGCTATTTCTACAACGGCAAGGTGTTCGATTCGCTCGCCAAGGTGCGCGAGATCGCTGCCGGTCTGCCAAGCGTGCGCAAGGTCATCGTCTCACCCTATGTGCGCGAGACCGGCCACGATCTGACCAGCATACCGCAGGCTATGCTGGATGAGGCGTTTGTCGCGCCATGGCGTAGGGTGCGCAACATCGAGTTCGTCCGCCTGCCTTTCGCTCATCCGCTCTACATTCTCTATTCCTCTGGCACTACCGGGGTGCCGAAATGCATCGTGCATTGTGCCGGCGGCGCGCTGCTGCAGCATTTGAAGGAACATCGTCTTCATGCCGACATCAAGGCGGGGGACAGACTGTTCTATTTCACCACCTGCGGCTGGATGATGTGGAACTGGCTCGTCTCGGGCCTCGCTTCGGAAGCGACCCTGCTGCTCTATGACGGTTCACCGTTCGTCGCCCGTGGCCGGGTGCTGTTCGATTATGCCGAGGCCGAGGGCGTGACGCATTTCGGTACCTCGGCGAAATTCATCGATGCCTGCGCGAAGAGCGCTTTGCAGCCGGCCAAGACGCACGATCTCGCCGCGCTGCGCACGATCTTCTCGACCGGCAGCCCGCTGGTCGCCGAGAGTTTCGACTATGTCTATCGCGACTGGAAGAGCGATGTGCAACTCGCCTCGATTTCCGGCGGCACCGACATCGTCTCCTGCTTCGTGCTCGGCAACCCGTTCGGGCCCGTGTGGCGCGGCGAGATTCAGTGCGCCGGGCTGGGCATGGCGGTCGACGTGTATGACGAGAATGGCCAGCCGGCGCAGGTCGGCGAAAAGGGCGAGCTCGTCTGCACGCAGCCCTTCCCCTCGATGCCGATCGGTTTCTGGAACGATCCGGACGGCGCGAAATACCGCGCCGCCTATTTCGCGCGCTTTCCCGGCATCTGGTGTCATGGTGACTTCGCCGAAAAAACCCCGCACGGCGGTTTCGTGATCCACGGCCGCTCGGATGCGACGCTCAATCCGGGCGGCGTGCGCATCGGCACCGCGGAGATCTACCGCCAGGTCGAGAAACTGCCCGAAGTGCTCGAATCGCTCGTGATCGGCCAGGAGTGGGACAACGACGTGCGCGTCGTGCTGTTCGTCAAGCTGAAGGAGGGCATCACACTCGATGAGGCGCTGATTCAGCGCATCAAGGAGACGATCCGGGTCAATACCACGCCGCGCCATGTGCCGGCAAAGATTCTCCAGGTGGCCGACATTCCGCGCACCAAGAGCGGCAAGATCGTCGAACTCGCGGTGCGCGAGGTGGTGCATGGCCGGCCGGTAAAGAATCTCGAGGCGCTGGCGAATCCCGAGGCGCTCGAATATTTCCGCAACCGCAGCGAGCTAGCTTCCTGACGCCTCCAGGGTGAAACCTGCCGTTGCGTCAGCACCGACTTTGAGAACCTCGGCCATGAAGGGCAGGGTTTCCTTCAGCGTAACGGCGAGTGTCCAGGGCGGATTGATCAGGAACACGCCACTGCCGTGCATGCCGAGGCCGTCCGGTGCAGGCGGACGCACCGTCAAAGTGGCATGCAGCCAGTCCGAGGCCAACTTCTTCAGCCTGGCGGCGAGCTTGAGGCTCTCATTGCGTCTCAGCAGAGGGTACCAGACGAAAAAGGTGCCGGTGGCGAAACGTTGCAATCCTTCCCTGACACTGGTGACTACCCGCGCGTAGTCGTGTTTGTCCTCGTAAGAGGGATCGATCAGCACGAGGCCGCGGCGCGGCGGCGGGGGCAGCAGCGCCGTTAGCCCGGTGAAGCCGTCTTCCTGACGGATCTGCGTGCGTTTCGTCGCATCCGGCGCAGCGGCGGCGATGTTCTGGGCGAGCAACTTCACATCGGCCGGATGCAGCTCGAACAGGCGCAGGCGGTCGGCCGGTCGCATCGCGCGCAGGGCGAGCAGTGGCGAGCCGGGATAGCGTCTGAGCCGACCGTCGGGATTGTCCGCCCGCACCGCGGCAACGTAACGCGCGATGAGAGGTGGCAGATCGGTACGCTGCCAGAGGCGGCCAATGCCATCCTGCCACTCGGCATGGGTTCTGGCGCGGCCCGTATCGAGCCGGTAACCACCGGCGCCGGCATGGGTGTCGATCATCCAGTAGGGCTTGTCCTTCTGGTTCAGATGATCGAGCACCGCGAGCAGCACGCAATGCTTGAGGACATCGGCGTGGTTGCCGGCGTGAAAGACGTGACGGTAGGAGAGCATGGTAGGGGCTAGAATCGTGGCCATGAATGATACCCAAGCCGGCGAGCGGGTCTCCAAGCTGATGGCGCAGCGTGGGATGTGTTCGCGCCGCGAAGCGGATGACTACATCGAGCGCGGTCTGGTCTATGTCAATGGCAGGAAAGTGACGCAGCTCGGCACGCGTTGTGCCCCTGACGCACGGATCGAACTGGCCTCGCGGGCCCGCGACCGCCAGGCAGCGCTGGCCACGATCCTGTTGCACAAGCCGGTGGGCTACGTCTCCGGCCAGCCCGAAATGGGCCAGCGTCCGGCCGTGGTACTGATCCAGCCCGGCAATCAGATCGCAGGAGATCGGCGACGCTTCCAGCCGACGATTTTGAAAGGTCTTGCCCCGGCCGGCCGACTCGACATCGACTCGACGGGGCTGCTGGTGCTAACCCAGGACGGTCGTATCGCCCGGCAGTTGATCGGCGACGACAGCCGCATCGAGAAGGAATATCTCGTGCGTGTCGAGGGCAGGCTCGATGCAGAGGGCCTGGCTTTGCTCAATCACGGCCTCAGTCTCGATGGCAAGCCCTTGCGGCGGGCTCGCGTGCGCTGGCAGAATGAAAACCAGCTACGCTTCATCCTCACCGAAGGTAGAAAGCGCCAGATCCGCCGCATGTGCGAACTGGTCGGTTTGCGCGTCACGGCTTTGAAGCGTGTGCGTATCGGCCAGGTGAGGCTGGGCGACCTGCCGCTCGGGCAGTGGCGTTTTCTCAGAGCCGATGAACGTTTTTGATGAGGAGTGTCTTCATGCAAGTCGCCAGCACCAGCTTCAAGGACGGTGAAAGGATTCCGGGCGAGTTTGCCTTTTGCATTGCTGACAAGACTTCCCATGTCTGTCTCGGTGGCAACCGCAATCCCCATCTCGCTTGGTCGGCTGTGCCTGCCGGCACGAAATCCTTTGCCGTGATCTGTCACGATCCCGACGTGCCGAGTCGTGGTGAGGACGTCAACCAGGAGGGACGCACGGTCTCCGCCGACCTGCCGCGCGTCGATTTCTTCCATTGGGTGCTCGTCGATCTGCCGGCCAGCCTCACTGAGATCGCCGCAGGCGAATTTTCGGACGGCGTGACACCGCGCGGCAAGGCTGGCCCGGCAGCGCCACATGGCGCACGTCAGGGCATCAATGACTACACCGGCTGGTTTGCCAGCGACCCCGACATGGCGGGCGACTATTACGGCTATGATGGTCCATGCCCGCCCTGGAACGATGCCCTGCGCCACCGCTACGTGTTCACCGTCTATGCGCTCGACATAGAGCGGCTGCCGCTGGAAGGCAAATTCACCGGAGGACAGGTGTTAGCAGCGATGCAAGGCCACATCCTGGCGCAGGCAAGCCTCACCGGCCTGTATACGCTGAATCCTGCCGTGCGCCTGTAATCACACGAGCTCTTCCCGCCGCAGCAGGAAGAGCTTGCCTTCGCCGCTTTCCGTGTCGAGCCAGGTGAAAGGCAGCTGCGGAAAGGCGGCTTCGACGAGCGCGCGGTTGTGGCCGACCTCGACGGCGAGCAGCCCTTCAGGCTTCAGGTGCTTTTTCGCTTCGGCGAGGATGCGGCGCACGATGGTGAGACCATCTTCGCCGGCCGCCAGCGCCAGCGCCGGTTCGTGGCGGTATTCTTGCGGCAGTTCCCGCATCGCCTGCGCCGTCACATAGGGGGGATTGCTGATGATCAGGTCATATTTGCGCTTGCCCAGCGGCGCGAACAGATCGCCCTCGACGAGCCGGATGCGTTCTTCCAGATGGTAGTCGGCGACGTTGCGCCGGGCGACTTCCAGCGCGTCGGCCGACAGGTCGCTGGCATCGATCTGCGCGTGTGGGAAGGCGTGCGCCATCAGGATCGCCAGGCAGCCCGAACCGGTGCATAGATCGAGCGCAGTTTCGATTGCCTCAGGATCGGCAACCCAGGGTGCAAAGCCCTCGACCAGCAGCTCGGCGAAGTAGGAGCGGGGAATCAGCACGCGCTCATCCACATAGAAGCGAAAGCCGGCCTGCCAAGCTTCGTGCGTCAGATAGGCGGCGGGCAGCCGGCGCGCGATGCGCTGCTGCAATAGTTCCAGCACCGCGCGCCGCTCGGGTCGCGTGAGCCGTGCGTCGAGATAGGGATCGAGGCGATCGGGGGGCAGATGCAGCGCATGCAGGATCAGCCAGGCTGCCTCGTCGTGGGCATTGTCACAGCCGTGGCCGAAGAACAGTTTCGCTTCGAGAAAGCGGCTCGTGCCCCAGCGCAGCCAGTCGCGCAGGGTGATCAGCTCGTCGAGCAGTGAGTCCATCGTGCCGTGTCGCCAGCGCAGAGTTTCAGTCCGTTCACAATCTGGGTTCAAGCCAGCAGCGCGCGGAAAGCAGCTGTGTAGATGCGTGTCAGCGGCTCGAGGTCGGCGATCGCGATGCGTTCATCGACCTGGTGGATCGTCGCATTCACCGGGCCAAATTCGACCACCTCCGGGCAGATGGCGGCGATGAAACGGCCATCGGAGGTGCCGCCGCTGGTCGATAGCTCAGGCGCGATGCCGGTCTCGGCTTCGATCGCCGCCGACAGGGCATTCACCAGCCGCCCTGGCGGGGTGAGAAACGGCCGCCCGCCGAGGGTCCAGAATAGTTCATATTCGAGACCGTTGCGGTCGAGGATCTGATGGACGCGCGCCTGGAGGCCCTCCGCTGTGCTGGCCGTGGAGAAACGGAAGTTGAACAGCACCTCGCAGACGCCCGGAACGACGTTGGTGGCGCCGGTACCGGCATGGATGTTCGAGATCTGGAAGCTGGTCGGCGGGAAGAACTCGTTGCCGATGTCCCAGTGCGCCGCGGCGAGTTCGGCCAGCGCCGGCAGCGCGCGGTGGATCGGGTTCTTGACCTTTTCCGGGTAGGCAACATGGCCCTGGATGCCATGCACGATCAGCTTGCCGGACAGCGAGCCGCGCCGCCCGTTCTTGATCGTGTCGCCGAGGTGCGTCGCAGAGGTCGGTTCGCCAACGATGCAGAAATCGGGGCGCTCACCCCGCGCTTCGAGTGCCTCGACGACCTTCACCGTGCCATCGGTGGCGTCGCCTTCCTCGTCGGAAGTGAGCAGGAAGGCAATGGAACCATTCGGTTCGCGTTCCGCGAGCAGGCGCTCGACAGCGACGATCGCAGCGGCAAGCGAGGATTTCATGTCGGCGGCGCCACGACCGTAAAGGTAGCCTTCCCGTTCGTCGGGTTGAAATGGATCGGATTGCCAGCGCTCGGGAGGGCCGGGGGGCACGACATCGGTGTGCCCGGCGAACACGACGAGCGGTTTCATCGTGCCGCGTCGCGCCCAAAGATTGGCGACACGTCCGGTTGGGCCCGTGCTGTCCAGACGTTCGCAGACGAAGCCCAAGGGGGCAAGCCGCGCAGCGATCAGCTCGAGACAGCCAGCATCCTCGGGCGTGATCGAACGGCGCGCGATCAGGTTTTTCGCGAGTTCGAGCGTGGCATTCAAGCCTTTACTCCAGTTTCAGTGCGAACTCGGCAAAACTCGCACCATTTTCCGTCGTCGTCTGCACGGCGGCGGGTTCGGTGAGTGGCATGCGCGGTTTTTCCTCGGTTTTCCTTTCCAGCTCGGTGTTGTTGATCAACCAGTGTAGATTGTTCGGAGAATCGGCGTTGGCGAGTGCTTCTTCGAGTGTGATCGTGCCGGCGCGATAAAGGGCATGCAAGGCCTGCTCGAAGGTCTGCGAGCCCGGCGACATGCTTTGTTCCATGGCCTCCTTGATCGCGTTCAGATCGCCCTTTTCGATCAGCTCGCCGATGTAGCGCGAATTGAGCAGCACTTCGACAGCCGGCACGCGCGTGCCGTCGGGTTTCTTGACCAGCCGCTGCGAGATGATCGCCTTCAGTGTCACCGCGAGGTCGGCCAGCAATGCCGGACGATTCTCGAGCGGATAGAAACTGATGATGCGGCTCATCGTGTGATAGCTGTTGTTCGCGTGCAGTGTGGCCAGACACAGGTGGCCCGATTGCGCATAGGCGATCGCCTGTGACATCGTTTCCTTGTCGCGGATCTCACCGATGAAGATGCAGTCGGGCGCCTGGCGCAGCGCGTTCTTCAGGCCGATCTGGAAGGCGCGGGTGTCGGAACCGATCTCGCGTTGATTGACGATCGATTTCTTGTTCGTGAAGATGAATTCGATCGGGTCTTCGAGCGTCAGGATGTGGCCCGTGGTGCGCTCGTTGCGGTGATCGAGCATCGCGGTGATCGTGGTCGTCTTGCCGCAGCCGGTGGCGCCGACGACGAGGATCAGGCCGCGCTTTTCCATGATCAGATCTGCCAGCACCGGCGGCAGATTGAGCGTTTCGAGACGCGGAATCTGCGCCGGGATGTAACGCACGACGAAGGCTGGCGTGCCCTTCTGGCGCATTACCGAGATGCGGTAATTGCCGACGCCTTCGAGCGCATAGCCGGTGTTCAGCTCGAGCGTGGTCTCGAATTCGGCCAGCTGGCGTTCGGTGAGGATTTCCTTGAGCAGCGCCATGATCGTCGCGCTGTCCATCACCTGCTGATTGACCGTCATCGCGACACCGTTGATCTTGATGTTGATCGGTGCCCCAACCGAGACGAAGATGTCGGAAGCGTTCTTCTCCGCCATCAGCCTGAAGAGCTTGTGCATCGCACTCATGCCGGGTTCCTTTAGTCACGCAGTAGTTCGTTGAGGCTGGTCTTCGAACGCGTCTGCGCATCGACCTTCTTGACGATCACCGCGCAGTAGAGGCTGTGCGTGCCGTCTTTCGCCGGCAGGCTGCCGCTGACCACGACGGAACCGGCCGGTACGCGGCCGTAAATGATCTCGCCGGTGGTGCGGTCGTAGATCTTCGTGCTTTGACCGATAAATACGCCCATCGAGATCACGCAGTCGTCTTCGACGATGACGCCCTCGACGATTTCGGAACGGGCGCCGATGAAGCAGTTGTCGCCAATGATGGTCGGGTTGGCCTGCAAGGGTTCGAGCACGCCGCCAATGCCGACGCCACCGGACAGATGCACGTTCCTGCCGATCTGCGCGCAGGAGCCGACGGTGGCCCAGGTGTCGACCATCGTGCCTTCACCGACATAGGCGCCGATATTCACGAAACTGGGCATCAGCACCACCGATGGGGCGATATAGGAACCGCGGCGCACCACCGCGCCGGGTACGACACGAAAGCCGCCTTTCTGGAACAGGTGCGTATCGTATTTCGCGAACTTGGTTGGTACCTTGTCGAAGTAGCGCAGCGCGCCGCTGTCCATCACCACGTTGTCCTCGATGCGGAAGGAGAGCAGCACGGCCTTTTTGATCCATTGATGCGTGACCCACTGGCCGTCGATCTTTTCTGCGACGCGCAGACGGCCGGCATCGAGCTCGTCGAGCACGGTCTTGACGGCTTCGCCCAGCCGCGCCGGCGCCGTGCCGGGCTTCAGATTCGCACGGTCTTCCCAGTATTGTTCGATCAGGCTTTGAAGTTCGGACATGAGAGGTTCCTTTGGTTCACAATGAGGCGCAAAAAGCTGCGATGCGTTGCGCGGCTTCGATGCATTCATCAACCTCGGCGACGAGGGCGATACGCACGAAATCGCGTCCCGGATTGATGCCGGCAGCATCGCGGGCGAGAAAGCTGCCGGGTAGGACGCTCACATTATATTGGGCATGCAGGCGGCGGGCGAATTCGGTATCCGACAAGCCGGTGAGGGAGACGTCAGCCCACAGGTAGAAACCGGCTTCCGGCTGCGCGGTCTTCAGATGGCGCGCGACGGTCGGCGTGACTTGCGCGAATTTCTCGGCATACAGGCGACGGTTCTCCCGCACGTGCGCTTCGTCCTGCCAAGCGGCGATGCTCGCCGCCTGCACCGGCGGCGACATCGCACAACCGTGATAGGTGCGATAGAGCCAGAACTGCTTCAGGATCGCGGCATCGCCGGCGACGAAGCCGGAGCGCAGTCCTGGCACGTTCGAGCGCTTCGACAGGCTCGAAAACATCACGAGGTTTTTGTAGTCGTCGCGGCCAAGCCGGCGTGCTGCTGCCAGACCGCCGAGCGGGGGGCGCGTTTCATCGAAGTAGATTTCCGAGTAGCACTCGTCGGCGGCGATGACGAAACCAAAACGGTCGGACAATTCGAACAGCGTGCGCCAGTCTTCGAGCGGCATCACCTTGCCGGTCGGATTGCCGGGCGAGCAGACATAGACCAGTTGGGTTGCCTGCCAGACCTCTTCCGGCACGCGCTCCCAGTCCATGCGAAAGTCATTGTCCGGCAGCGTATTCAGATAGAACGGTCGTGCGCCGGCCAACAGCGCCGCGCCCTCGTAGATCTGGTAGAACGGATTCGGTGCGATCACCACCGGCTGTTCGTGCCGGCGCGGGGCGATCACCGCCTGGGCGAAAGCGAACAACGCTTCACGCGAGCCATTCACCGGCAAGACTTCGCTCGTGGCATCCGGTGCCGGGATGCCGTAGCGGCGGGCGATCCAGCCGGCGATCGCCTGCCGTAGCCCTTCCGAGCCGTTGGTGGCGGGATAGTTCGCCAGCCCGTCGAGATGGGCGGTGAGCGCATCCTTGACGAGCTGTGGTGTTGGATGCTGGGGTTCGCCGATGTGGAGCTTGATTTCTTTCTGTCCGGCAGGCGGCTGGCTGCCGGCGAACAGGGCGCGCAGCTTTTCGAACGGGTAGGGCTGGAGTTTGGCGAGATACGGGTTCATGGGAAGACCTGGCGATACAGCGCGCGACTGGCAAACGCAAGCCAAGGAAGGGTGAATGGCAGCAGTGGGAGCAAAAGGATGCTGCCGATGATCAGGACGGCGAGCAGTGCGGCCCAAGCCATTGCTGGCCTGAAACTGCCGAAGACGGCACGAGCGCTGGCGACCACGGCGGCCACCAGACCGGTGCGACGTTCGCAGAGGAGGGGCACCGAGAAGGCCGAGACACAGAACAACAAGAATGCGATGACCCAGCCAGAGACCGCCCCCCAGAAAAGGAAATCCGTTACACCCGGCCTTAACGGAATCAGCTCGTTTAGCCAGATCGGGGCGCCGCCTACCATGTAACTGTAAAGGATGCCGGCATCGGTGACGAAGATCATGAACAGCAGCGCGCATACCAGCGCGACCACCCAAAGGGCCGCATCGGCGGCAGCGAAACCTTTTAGCGTGTCGCTCAGTTTGGCCTGACCACGGGTCTCGAAAGCAGTGGCGATGCCAAAGAAACCGGCGAGAATGGCTGGCCCAAGCAACATGAAGGCGCCGGCGGCGGCGATGACGAAGGGCGAGAAACCCTGGATGAGCAAGCCGCCGATGATCAGCGCGCCGCAAAGGGTGAAGATCGCGGCATAGCCGCTGCTCGTGGTGCGCGTTGCCTTGGCCAGCAGCCAACCGGTGCCGAGCGCACGGCTTATCTCATTGAAACCGAAAAGATGGGGGCTCATCATCAGCCGCGCGTGTTGGACGATGCGGGGAAGACGGCTAACTCGATGCGCGGCTGAGGTTTCCAACCCTTCTTGCGATGTTCCGCGATGACGTTGGTGAAAATGCCGCCGCGTACGTAGAAGCGTGCCGTCAGCCGCATGAAGCGTGGTTTGACGGCGCGCACGAGATCGTCGAGGATGCGGTTCGTCACGTCCTCATGGAAATGGCCCTCGTCGCGGAAGCTCCAGATGTAGAGCTTCAGACTTTTGAGCTCGACGCAGAGCTTGTCCGGCACGTAATCGAGGGTGAGCACCGCGAAATCGGGCTGGCCGGTCTTCGGGCACAGACAGGTGAATTCCGGGATTTCCATGTGGATCTGGTAATCCCGGTGCGGGGCCGGATTCGGGAAGGTTTCGAGTGTCTTCGAGGGCTGGGAAGGCATGGCAAACGAGGGTTCGATCAAACGCAAGGATTATAGGGTGCCGTGCCGCCAGCGCCGAAGTTTCAACCGAGGCCACGCAGCAACCAGAACACGGCGAAACCGCTGGCGATCGTCAGCAGCGTGTTCTTCCAGCGCGCAGCGACAGCGATTGCGACCAGACCGGCCCAAAACCGCGGGTTTTCGGCAAGTCGCAGCTGGCCGGCCACCTGCAGCAATTCCGGGACGGAAATCGCGCTCAGCGCGGCGATCGGCACGAAGGGCAAGGTGCGCACGAACCAGGCCGGTGGCCGGTAATGACCTTCGAGTGCGATGAACGAATAACGGATCGCAAACGTGATCAGCCCGCAGGCGAGCCATAGCGTCCACCAGCTCATCGCCTTTCTCCGATCAGTGCGCCGGCGGCCAGCCCCGCCAGTGCCGCAGCGAACAGTCCAGTCTTGTAGGGCAGGCCGGCGAGCAGCAGCGCGACGCTGCCCGCCACCAGCGCAGCGAAAAGGCGCGCTGGTGAATCGATCAGCGGCACGACGATCGCGATGAAGGTGAGCGGCAACGCGAAGTCGAGCCCCAGATCGGGCGGCAGCAGGCTACCGGCGAGCACACCGACCAGCGTGGCAAGCTGCCAGCCGGCCCACAGCGCGAAACCCGCGCCGAAGAGAATCCAGTGGGCTTGTGGCGATTTCGGGTTTTCGAGCAGATGAGGGATCGCCGCGGCATAGGCTTCATCGGTGAGCAGATAGGCGAGCAGCAGCTTCCAGGGGTGCGGCAGGTGGGCGAGCAACGGGGCGACCGAAGCGCTGTAGAGTGCATGGCGCAGATTGATCAGTCCCACCGCGCCGACCGACAGTAGCGCCGGCGCGCCGGCGCCGACGAGCTGGGCCAGCAAAAATTGCGCCGAGCCGGCGAACACGATCGAGGACATCAGCAGCGCGGCGAGTGGCGGAATGCCGCTTTGCAATGCCACCACGCCGTAGATGATGCCGAAGGGGGCGACACCCAGGTGCATCGGCAACAGGGCGCGCACGCCGAGCCAGAAAGCTTGCGAGGAGTTCATTGGCGGTAGGTCAGATAAAGGAACTCATAGGTGATGTGCGGAGCATCGCCCAGTGAGGCGAGCACCCGCCGCAATTGACCGGCCGTCAGTGGGCGGTGGCCGGGCCTGGGCGTGTCTGCACCAATCGCGCGCAACGCGCGCAGGAAGTCGACAGGGGCGGCGTAGCGGTCATGCCAGCGTTCGATCCGGATGTGCTTTTCGCCCGCCGGCAGTGCGGCCAGACATTGTTCGGCCGTCGGCAACGCTCGTGTACCGGCGGCAAGCCCATGTCTTTGATGAGCCGTCTGCCATTCGCGGAAGGTTGCGCTGCCAAGCAAGGAAAACAGCATCGCACCACCACGAGCGAGCAAAGCCGCCAGCCCCGAAAACGCGGCGGACAAATCGTCGAACCATTGGGCGACGAGATTGCCACAGATCAGGTCAAATGGCGCGCTGCAGGCGGGACGGCTGCCGTCCATCACCGCGTAGGCGATGCGTCGATTGTCCCTCAGCCGTGTGCGGCAGGCCGCGATCATCGCCGGAGCGATGTCGGTGGCAAGGATCGTCGCACCGGGCAGATGGGTCGCGAGTAAAGCCGTCAGATGGCCGGTGCCGCAACCGATCTCGAGCACGCGCGGGCGCGGCGGCAGGGACAGTGAGACCAGGCTTTGTGCAAGGCGTTGCGCAGCATGACGCTGTGCCGCCGAATGGGCGTCGTAAGTGGCTGCAGCGGCGGCGAAGCGGCGCGCGACGTCATTACGCATCGGCTAGCCTTTCGATCCATTGCGCGCACAGCTCGGGGTGGCTGAGCGGCAGCAGATGACCGGGGGCATCGACCCATATCAGATCGCCAAACGCTATCGCGCTCATCGCGGCAGGTACGATCGGATCGGTGCGACTCGCCAACGCGACGACGTCAGCGCGGCGCAGCGCGAGCGTGGCGCGACCATCCCATTGTGCCAGCCAGTCGAGGCCGGCGGCGAGACGGGCGAGGTCGGGCACGCCGCTGGGCGCATGACCGCCGCAGCGCGCGTGAAACTCCGCCAGTACGGTAAGGGGATCGCGCGCGAACTGCATACGCATCCGGGCGAGGAGGCGCGGTGCGACCGCGGGCGTGTAATCCGCCGCTTCGGTAAAGCGTGGAAAGCCGTTGATGCACAGCAGCCGCCGCCAAGTCTCGGGCGCCTGCGCAAGCCACCACAGCGCACCGAGGGAGTGGCCGACAACTAGCGGTGCCGTTCTGCCAGCGCCGACTTTCAGACGTGCATCACCGAAAAAGCCGAAGTCGAATGTGACGACCTCAAGCGCCGGGTCGAGGTGGGCACGCACCGTGTCCCACAGGCCGGCGTCATATCCCCAGCCATTGAGCAGCACGACTGTTGTCATAATGCGCGCACCGTGGCGAGCAGCCGCTCGAACTGGGTATCCGTCAGCGCTGTCGATAGTGAAAAACGCAGCCGCGCAGTGCCGGCAGGCACCGTCGGCGGCCGGATCGCGCCGACCAAGAAACCAGCGTCGCGCAACTTTTCTGCGGCGGCCAGCGTGCGGGCAGGATCGCCCAACACCGCCGGCACGATCTGCGTCGAGGAAGCCAGCGTGTCGATCCCTTTGGCCTGCAGGGCGGCGCGCAGCGCACCGCCCATCTGCTGTAGGCGAGCGCGTTCGGCGTCCATCGTGGGCACAAGCTCGAGCGCCGCAGCGAGCGCACCGAGGGCGGCCGGTGCCGGTGCGGTGCTGTAGATGAAACCGCCGCAACGGTTGACCAGCCAATCGATCAAGGCCTGCGAACCGGCCACGTAGGCGCCGGCGCTCCCGAGCGCCTTGCCGAGCGTGCCCATCGTCACCGTCGCACGGCCCTGTGCAAGCCCTGCGCCTTGCGGGCCGAGCACGCCGGTGGCATGGGCTTCGTCGAGATACAGAAAGGCACCGTGCCGTTCCGCCAGCGCCGACAACGCGGCGACGTCCGCGACATCGCCATCCATGCTGAACACCGATTCGGTGATGATCCAGCGCGTCTTGCCCGGATGGCGTTGCAGGAGTTCGTCGAGATGGGCGAGATCATTGTGGTGGAAGCGGATTTGCTTTACACCGCGCAGCCCGGCGTGCAGGCTGGCGTGGTTCAGCCGGTCGGTGAATACCAGCGGCTCATTGCCCAGCTCGAGCAGTGCCGGCAAGACCGAGCTGTTGAGCTGATAGCCGGTGGCGAAGATCAGCGCGGCCTGTGCGCCTTTGAAGCGCGCGAGCCGGGCTTCCAGCGCGAGCAGCGCCTCGGACGTGCCGCTCACCAGCCGTGAGGCGCGGCTGCCGGCACCGAAGCGCCGTGTCCAGTCACAGGCGCGCTCGATCAGCAGTGGATGGCGCGACAGGCCCAGATAATCGTTCGAGGCGACATCGATCAGCGTTGCATCCTGGGCAACGAGGCGCCGCCGCAGCCCGGCCGTTTCCAGCGCGGCGAGCCGTGGCGCGATCAGGGCGTCGAGATCGGACATGAAACGTTCGCAGCCTGCCGCGACCATTCGCTGACCACTTCGCAGACCGCCGTGGTGAGAGTGCTCAGATCGTCTGGCTCGATGATGAAGGGTGGCATCAGATAGACGATGTCGCCGAACGGGCGCACCCAGACGTTACGTGCAAGGAAAGCCGGGCGCAGGTTGGCGGCTACAGGCCGAGCGAGCTGCACGACACCGATCGCGCCCATCACACGCACATCGACGACCCCTGGAAGAGTGCGGCAGGGCGCGAGTTCCCGCTCTAGCTGCGCTTCGATCGCCGCCACCTGGGCAAGGCGTGGCTCGCACTCGAAGAGATCCAACGAGGCATTGGCCGCCGCGCAAGCGAGCGGATTGGCCATGAAAGTGGGACCGTGCATCAGGGCATCCTCGACGCGTTCCGAGCAGAAGGCGGCGAATACCTGGTTGCTTGCCACCGTCGCGGCGAGCGGCAGGGTGCCGCCGGTGAGTGCCTTCGACAGGCAAACGATGTCGGGCGCCGCGTCGGCTGGCGAGGCGAACATCCGGCCGGTACGTCCAAAGCCGGTCATGATTTCGTCATTGATCATCAACAGGCCGTGTGCATCGCAGGCGGCGCGGATGCGCTGCAATGTCGCCGCGTCGTGAAAGCGCATGCCGCCGGCGCCTTGCACGCGCGGCTCGACGATCACCGCGGCGATCTCCCGCGCGTGCCGGGCGAGCAGTGTCTCGAAAGCCGCCGCACTTTCCGCATCACGCGGCAAGGGTGCGTACAGCTGCGGCACCCGGTAAGCAGCCATCGCCGTGTGGAAGCCGCATTCGGGATCGGTGACCGACAGCGCTCCCAGGGTGTCGCCGTGATAGCCGTCCCGAAAAGCGACGAAGCGATGCCTCTCCTCGCCCCGGTTGCGCCAGTACTGCACCGCGATCTTCAAGGCCACTTCGACCGCGACAGAGCCGGATTCGGAGAAGAACACCCGCGCCGGTCGGCGCTGTCCGTCGCCTGGCAGCAGACGCAGCAAACGGCGTGCGAGCTTCAACGCCGGTTCATGGACGAGGCCGGCGAACATCACGTGCGGCAGGGTTTCGAGCTGCTGGGCGACGGCCTCGCGGATGTGCGGATGGTTGTAGCCATGGCATACCGTCCACCACGAGGAAATGCCATCGATCAGCTCACGTCTATCGGCAAGCCTGATCCGCACGCCTTCAGCCGAGACGACCGGCAACGGCGCAGGCGCGGTGGCCATCTGGGTGTAGGGCAGCCAGAGGGAATCGATACAGGTCATGCAAAAATGGATAAATGGCCAAAGCGTATTTTATTACCGCGACCGGCACCGACCTCGGCAAAACCTGGCTCTCCGCTGGCTTGGCTGCTGCATGTCGTGCGCAAGGCAGAGCCGTGCGGGCGTTGAAGCCGGTGATGTCCGGCTACGATCCGGCGCGCCATGCCGATTCCGATCTGGCGAAACTCGGCGCTGACAGGACGGCATGGACCTTTGCGGCGCCGCTCTCCCCCGATCTCGCCGCAGCGAAGGAGGGCAAGGCGATCGACTTCGACGCACTGGTTGGCTGGTGCCGACGTGAGATCGAAAGAAGCGATGGCCTGCTGCTGATCGAAGGTATCGGTGGTGTGATGGTGCCGCTCGACGAACGCCACACGGTGCGCGACTGGATCGCGGTGCTCGAGATCCCAGTGCTGCTGGTCGCCGGCAGCTATCTTGGCGCGCTCTCGCATACGCTCACTGCGCTGGCTGCGCTGCGTGAAGTTGGCGTGGTTCCAGCGATGCTGATCGTCAATGAGTCGGCCGGCAGCACGGTGGGCCTCGAAGACACGCTGGCTTCGCTCGCCCCCCACGTCGACGCCGTGCCGCTCTTTACGCTGCGTCGTGACGATACAGCGGGGGTGGCGCGCCTTGCTAACAGCCTGTGAGCCCGAGCCGCGCGAACAGCGCCTCGTCGTGGGCGACGTCCGGATTGCCGCTGGTGAGCAGTTTCTCGCCGTAGAAGATCGAATTCGCGCCGGCGAGGAAACACAGCGCCTGCAATTCGTCGCTCATCTGCTGGCGGCCAGCGGACAGGCGCACCCAGGAGGTCGGCATCGTGATGCGTGCGGCGGCGATCGTGCGCACGAACTCGAACGGATCGAGCGGGGGCGTGTTTTCCAGTGGCGTGCCGGGAATCGCGACCAGATGGTTGATCGGCACCGATTCCGGCGGCGGATTCAGGTTGGCGAGCTGCGCGATCAGCGCGGCGCGCACGCTGCGCGATTCGCCCATACCGATGATGCCACCACAGCAGATCTTGATGCCGGCATTGCGCACTGCGAGCAGGGTTTCGATGCGCGCCTGCTGGCTGTGCGTGGTGATGATTCGATCGTAGAACTCGGCGCCGGTGTCGAGATTGTGGTTGTAGTAATCGAGCCCCGCAGCGGCGAGCTTCTCTGCCTGGCCAGGGCCGAGCAGGCCGAGCGTCAGGCAGGCCTCCATGCCGAGGTCCTTGACCACGCGCACCATCTCGATGACGCGCGCGAGATCGCCGTCTTTCGGCCCGCGCCAGGCAGCGCCCATGCAAAAGCGCGTCGCGCCTTTTTTCTTCGCGGCACGTGCCGCCGACTTGACTTCCTCGAGATCGAGCAGCGTGCCGCGCGCAACCCCGGTCTGCTGGTCGCGCCGGGCCGACTGAGAACAGTAGGCGCAATCTTCCGAGCAGCCCCCGGTCTTGATCGACAGCAGTGAGGAACGCTGAATCTTGTTCGGGTCGAAATGCTGGCGATGGACGCTCTGCGCGCGATAGAGCAGATCGGCGAAGGGCAGTTCGAACAATGCCTCGACGGCAGCCGCGTCGATCGGCGCAGGCAGGGTGAAAGTCTGGTTTTGCATGGTTGGTCGGAGGAAGGGGAAGCGCCGATTCTACTGTGCCGCACCGTCTATAATGTCCCGCTTCATTCCCTGGACATTATTTCCCCCCGACGTGCGCCTGACCAAGATCAAGATAGCCGGCTTCAAGTCCTTCGTCGAGCCGACCACCGTGGTGTTCCCGAGCCAGCTCGCCGGGGTGGTGGGGCCGAACGGCTGCGGCAAGTCGAACATCATCGATGCGGTGCGCTGGGTGTTGGGTGAATCGAAGGCTTCCGAGCTACGCGGCGAGTCGATCCAGGACGTGATCTTCAAAGGCTCCGGTACGCGCAAGGAAGTCGGGCGTGCCTCGGTCGAACTGTTCTTCGACAATTCCGCCGGCCGGATCGGCGGGCAGTGGGGGCAGTACGCGGAAATCACCGTCAAACGCACGCTCGACCGCGACGGCAATTCGAACTATTACATCAACAACCTGCACGTGCGCCGGCGTGACGTGGTCGATCTCTTCCTCGGCACCGGCCTGGGGCCGCGCGCCTATGCGATCATCAGCCAGGGGACGATCACGCGCATCATCGAATCCCGCCCCGAGGAGCTGCGCTGGTTCCTCGAAGAGGCAGCCGGGGTCACGAAGTACAGAGAACGTCGCAAGGAGACCGAAGGGCGCCTCGAAGATGCGCGCGAGAACCTGGCCCGCGTCGAGGACATCCGCAACGAGCTCGCAGGCCAGGTGGAACGCCTCGAGGCGCAGGCCGAGGTGGCGCGGCGCTATCGCGATCTGCAGGCCCGGCTGAACCGACGTCAGAGTCTGCTCTGGCTGAAAAAGCGCAACGATGCTCAAGCTGAGGTCGAGCGTCTGTCGCGCCAGGTGGCCGAACAAATCAACGCCGTCGAGGCCGAGACCGCCCGCCTGCGGGAGCTCGAGTTGCGTGTCGAACAGGCGCGTGAGGCGCATTTCGCCGCATCCGATGCGTTGCATGCCGCGCAAGCGGAAATGTATGCGGCGAATGCCGAGGTCAAGCGCCTCGAAGCCGAGATCCATCATCTGCGGGAAGCCCGCATGCGTCTCGAAACGCGGCTCGCGCAGCTCGATACCCAGGAGGAGCACTGGTCCGGCGAGATGCGCCGTATCGAGGAAGAGACCCTGCGCTGGGAGGCGTTGCTGGAAAACTCCCTGGCGCGCGCGGCCACTGCGGCAGCCCGCCACGAAGAGGCTGCCGCCCGCCTACCGGAAGCCGAAGCCGCCGTCCGCGAGGCGGAAGCCCAGGTCGCCGAGGCGCGCAAGGCGGTGAATGCCGCCGAGCAGGCGCTCAGGCTCGCCGAAGCCGATCGCGGGCATGCGCTGCGCGCCCTCGACAATCTCGCCCAGCGCCGCAGCCGCCTCGAAGCTGAACGCAGCCAGCTCGTCGCGCCCGATCCCGCTTTGTTGGCCAGTGCCTCAGAAGCGGAAGCGCAGGCCGAGGCCGCGCTCGAAGCCGCCACTGCGCAGGTGAACGTCTTGCAGGAGCGTCAGCCCACGCTGGATGCCAACTTGCGTGAGCGGCGCGAGCAGCTCGCCGCCGCCCACCGGGCTGTCGCGGCGGCGCGCGCGCGTCATGATGCGCTCGTGCAACTGCAATCCCGTGTCGGCCAGGGCGGCGATCTGGGCGACTGGCTGGCCAGCCTGGGCCTGCAGGAAGCCGAGCCGCTCTGGCAGGCGCTGGAGGTCGAGCCCGGCTGGGAGACCGCCGTCGAAGCGGTGCTGCGTGAGAAACTGATGGCCGTGCCGGCCAGCCGTGAGATCTTGCAGAAAGCGCTCACTGCCCCGCCGCCGGTCACCGTTGCCTTGGCCATCGCCGGCGAAACGACGCACGGTGTGCTCGCCGCCGATAGTCTGCGCGCGAAGTGTCGCTGCCGCGACCCACGTTGGAGTGCCGTGCTCGAGGAATGGCTGGGCGACGTGCGTTACGTGGAGGACGAGGCGTCATTGCTGGCCGGTGAGGGTTGGCGCGTGAATCGTGCCGGGCATTTGGCCACGCCCCACGGCCTCATGCTCTATGTGCCTGACATCAAAACACATGGCGTGATCGAGCGCCAGCGCGAGATAGAGGCATTGGTTGCCGAGCTTGCTACGTTGGAAGAGGCGGAAACTCTTGCCCGTGAAGCGTTGGCAGAGGCAGAGCAGGCCGTGTCGGAGGCGCAGCAACGGCTTGCCGAAGCAAGGCGTGCGTTGCAGGAGGCGCAAAGCCGCCGCCATGCCGCTCAGCTCGAGGCCTTGAAACTTGCCCAGGCTCAGGCGCGCTTCGATGAACGTTCAGCCCAGCTCGCCCGTGAGTTCGCCGAGATTGCGCGTCTCGAAACGGAAGAAAATGCAACACGCCAGGCTGCCGAGGAGGAGGCAGAACGCGTCCGAGTGCAGCTCACAGAGGCACGCGCGCGTCTGGAGGCGGCGCTGGAACTCGAACGCCAGCTTGACAGCGCACTGCGCGAGGCGCACGCGCTCGAACATCGGCTTGCGCGCGAAGCCCAGGAGGCGGGCTTTTCCGAGAAGGAATGCCGCACGAAACTCGCCGACAATGCGCGCGTCCTGGACACTGCGCGCAACCAGCTCGCCCGGGTCAGGGAGGAACGCAGTCAGGCAACGCAGGAACTGGCCGCAATCAGTGATGCGGTGTTCCAGCAGCAATTGCAGACGGCGCTGTTGGCCAGGAGCGCGCAGGAAGCGATCCTGGCAGAAAGGCGCAACGCGCTCGAAGCCGCTGCGGCGACATTGCGCCAGCTCGACGAAGAGCGCTTGAAGATCGAGCAGTCCCTCACCCCGGCACGCGAGCGCATCAACGAATTGAAGCTCAAGGAACAGGCGGCGCGGCTGAATGTCGAGCAGTTCCAGGCACGTCTCGCCGAAGCCCGCATCGTTACCGCCGATGACGAGGCGGCGCTGGCCGCCGAACTCACCCCCGGCTTGCGCGATGCTACGCTACAAAGCGAAATCACGCGGCTTACGAACGAGATCGAGGCGCTCGGGCCGGTCAATTTGGCAGCGCTCGAAGAATTGGCCAGCGCCCAGCAGCGTAAAAGTTTCCTCGACGAGCAGTGGGCCGATCTGATGACCGCGATCGGAACGTTGGAAGATGCGATCCGCCGCATCGACCGCGAGACGCGCGAGCAGCTCAAGGAGACCTTCGACAAGGTGAATGCCAATTTCGGCGCGCTGTTCCCGGAACTGTTCGGCGGTGGCGAGGCGAAGCTGATCCTCACCGGCGAGGAAATCCTCGATGCCGGCATACAGATCATGGCGCAACCGCCGGGCAAGCGCAATTCGACGATCCATCTGCTCTCGGGCGGCGAAAAGGCGCTCACTGCGATCGCGCTGGTGTTCGCGCTGTTCCAGCTCAATCCCGCGCCGTTTTGCATGCTCGACGAAGTGGATGCCCCGCTCGACGACTCGAACACGGTGCGCTACTGTGAAATGGTCAAGCGCATGTCGCGCATCACCCAGTTCATTTTCATCACGCACAGCAAGATCACGATGGAAATGGCTCAGCAGTTGATCGGCGTGACGATGCAGGAGCAGGGTGTGTCGCGCGTGGTCGAAGTCGATATCGAAGAAGCCGTGCGCATGGCGGACAAGGAGGCGGTGGCATGAAAGATCTGCAGATAGCCTTGATCGTCTTCGGCGTGTTGCTCGTCCTGGCCGTGTGGCTCTACAACCGCTGGCAGGAAAGGCGCTTTCTGGCGCGCCAGGCGTCACGCTCGCCCTCAACGCCCTCGCCGGCGCCAGCCAAGCCGGCAGCCGGGGCTGCACCTGAAGCCGTGATTCCGCCCGGCGAGGAAAGGATCGAGCCGAGTCTGTCGCTGCCCGCACAGCCTGAAGATGCCGGATTGCCAGAGCCGAGTTTCATGGATGCCGATCTGCCGATCGAGCCGGAAACATCGCTCACGGCGGGCGAAGTGGATCTGCCGCTCGACATCGAAGTCGAAGGACCGCCGCCGCTGCCGGCGGAATGGAGCGATGGCAGTGTCGATTGTCTAGTGCGCATCGAATTCGTCGCGCCGGTGCCGGTGCGCATGCTGCATGAGGAGTTCCGCGAAGGCCTGCAGCGCATCGACAAGCCGGTGCAATGGCTTGGTCTGGATGAACAGACCGGCCACTGGCACACCTTGTTGCCCGATGATCCTGGCAGCGTCAAGCATCTGGCCGTCGCGTTGCAGCTCGTCGATCGCCTCGGCGCGGTCGGTGAGGAGACGCTGAAGATTTTCGTGGGCGGGATGAACCGTCTTGCCCAGCGCTTCGTCGGCCATATCGAGGTGCCCGATACTGCCGCGCTGGTTGCCCGCGCCCAGGAGCTTGATGCGTTCTGTGCTTCGGTGGATTTGCAACTGACACTGCATGTGCTGCCCAAAACCGGCGCCTACCTTTCCGGCGCGCAACTCAAGCCGATGCTCGACCGGGCCGGACTGCGCCGTGAGGGGGAACGCTTCGTCGCCAGCAATCCCGACGGCAGCGAGGCCTTCGCGCTGATCTGTCGTGCGGCGACGGCCTTTCCTGCCGAGCGCGTGGCCTCGATGCAGCTCACCGAACTGATCTTCAGTCTCGATGTGCCGCGCGTGGCTTCCGGGGCGCAGGCCTTCGAGCGCCTGCTCGAATGCGCACGCCAATGTGCCACCGCGCTCGGCGGGCAGATTGCCGACGTGCATCGCAAGCCGTTGGCCGAGGCGACGCTGGCGATCATCCGCAGCCGCATCGTCGAACTGCAGCAGCGCATGGTCGAGCGCGGCATCGTACCGGGCGGGGTGCGAGCCCTCCGCTTGTTTTCCTGACCATGAAAGCGCCAGCAGACGTCGTCGCCCGTGCTGCCGCATTGCGCGCCGAGATCGAGCGCCACAACTACGCGTATTACGTGCTCGATGCGCCGACGATTCCCGATGCCGAATACGACAAGCTGTTCCGCGAGCTGCAGGAGATCGAGGCCGCCTATCCCGAGCTCGTCACGCCCGATTCGCCGACGCAACGCGTTGGTGGCAAGCCACTGGCGGCATTCCGCGAAGTGCGCCATGCGGTGCCGATGCTGTCGTTGAACAATGCGTTCTCCGCGGAAGAAGTGGAAGCCTTCGATCGGCGCTGTCGGGAGGGGCTCAGCAAGTCGCTGATCGACTACGCCTGCGAGCCGAAGTTCGATGGTCTGGCGATCAGCTTGCGTTACGAGCAGGGCGTCTTCGTGCAGGGTGCCACGCGCGGCGATGGCTTCACCGGCGAGGACGTGACGCAAAACTTGCGCACCGTGCGCAACATCCCGTTGCGCCTGCTGGGTAAGCATGTGCCCGCGTCCCTCGAAGTGCGCGGCGAGGTGCTGATGCTGCGCCGTGATTTCGAGCAGCTCAACGTCCGCCAGCGTGCCGCGGGCGAAAAGGAATTTGCCAACCCGCGCAATGCCGCGGCCGGCAGCCTACGTCAGCTCGACCCGAAAATCACCGCCCAGCGACCGTTGCGCTTCTACGCCTATGGCGTGGCTGACGCCAGTGTCATTGTGCCGGCTCCACGCACGCATGCGGAAGTGATGGAGCGTTTGGCCGGCTGGGGAATTCCTGTGGCGCGCGAACGCGCGGTGGTGCATGGCGCGGAGGGTCTGCTCGATTATTTCGAACGCCTCGGCAAGGCGCGCCGCCAACTGCCTTATGACATCGATGGCGTGGTCTACAAGGTGAATGATCTCGCCGCCCAGGAGCGCCTCGGCTTCGTCGCGCGCGCGCCGCGTTTCGCGATCGCTCATAAGTTCCCGGCCGAAGAAGCGCTCACCCAGGTGCTGGCGATCGACGTTCAAGTCGGCCGTACCGGCGCACTGACACCGGTGGCGCGGCTGGCGCCGGTCTTAGTCGGCGGTGTCACAGTGACAAATGCCACGTTGCACAATGAGGACGAGGTGCGGCGCAAGGACATCCGCGTCGGCGACACGGTGATCGTGCGTCGCGCCGGCGATGTGATTCCGGAGGTGGTCGCCGTCGTGCCAGAACGCCGCCCGCCGCAGACACGGCCCTTCGTGATGCCGACGCATTGCCCGGTGTGCGGCTCCCAGGTGGAAAAGCCCGTCGGGGAGGCGATCGCGCGCTGTACCGGCGGGTTGTTCTGTCCGGCGCAACGCAAGCAGACGCTGCTGCACTTCGCGTCGCGGCGCGCGATGGACATCGAGGGCTTGGGTGAAAAGCTGGTCGATCAGCTGGTCGATCAGGGGCTCGTCGCCACGGTGGCCGATCTCTACAAACTGGATCTGCGCACGCTGGCGAGCCTCGAGCGTATGGGCGAAAAATCCGCCGCCAATCTGCTCGCGGCGATCGACAAGAGTCATACGACCACGCTGGCGCGCTTCATCTATGCCCTTGGCATCCGAAATGTCGGCGAGGCGACGGCGAAGGATCTGGCGCGGCATTTCGGCTCGCTTCAGGCACTGATGCAGGCCGATGTCGAGACCTTGCAGCAGGTGCCGGAAGTCGGGCCGGTGGTGGCGGAATCGATCGCCCATTTCTTCGGCGAGGCGCACAACCGCAAGGTGATCGAAGCGCTGATTGCGGCCGGCGTGCATTGGCCGGAAGGCGAAACGCAGCGCACGGGCGAGCTGCCGCTCGCCGGCAAGACCTTCGTGCTCACCGGCACCTTGCCGACTTTGACGCGCGAAGAGGCCAAGGCTTT
The DNA here is from genome assembly GCA_964478415.1 of uncultured Methyloversatilis sp. GTDB lineage: Bacteria > Pseudomonadota > Gammaproteobacteria > Burkholderiales > Rhodocyclaceae > Sulfuricystis. The sequence continues at coordinate 28,681 of CAYZII010000005.1, read as the reverse complement.
GATCGAGGCCCAAGGCGGCAAGGTGGTTGGCTCGGTGTCGAAGAGCACCGATTACGTCGTCGTTGGCAGCGATCCCGGCAGCAAATTCACCAAGGCCCGGGAATTGGGCATTACCATGCTCGATGAGGCGCAATTGAGGGAGTTACTCGCGCGATGAAAAAGGTCACCAAAGCCGTCTTCCCCGTTGCCGGCCTGGGCACGCGTTTCCTGCCGGCGACCAAGGCCTCTCCGAAAGAGATGCTGCCGATCGTCGACAAACCGCTGATCCAGTATGCGGTCGAGGAAGCCGCCGCGGCCGGCGTCACCGACATGGTGTTCGTCACCGGGCGCTCGAAGCGTGCGATCGAGGATCACTTCGACAAGGCTTACGAGCTGGAAAGCGAACTGGAGCGACGTGGCAAGAACGGGCTGCTCGAATACGTCCGCAACCTGTTGCCTAAGCAAATCAACTGCATCTACATCCGTCAGGCCGAAGCGCTGGGTCTTGGCCATGCGGTGCTCTGCGCGAAGCCTGTGATCGGTGACGAGCCCTTCGCCGTGCTGCTCGCCGACGATCTGCTCGATGGCGGTGCATCCCCGGTGCTGAAACAGATGGTCGACGCCTTCGATTATTACCGCTGTTCGATCCTCGCCGTGCAGGACGTGCCGCGCGAAGACACCGCCAGCTACGGCATCGTTGCAGCCCAGCCGCTCGCCGAACGCATCGAGCGTGTCACCGCGATCGTCGAAAAGCCGCGTCCCGAGGTGGCCCCTTCGACACTCGCGGTGGTCGGCCGCTATGTGTTGAGTCCGCGCATCTTCGCCCATCTGGAAAAGTCCCAGGTGGGTGCGGGCGGGGAAATCCAGCTCACCGACGCGATCGCCGCGCTGATCCAGGAAGAACAGGTGCTCGCCTACCGCTACCACGGCGTACGCTACGACTGCGGCTCCAAACTGGGCTATTTGCGCGCCACCGTCGCATATGCGCTGCGTCACCCTGAAATCGGCAGCGATTTCGCCGCCTGGCTGAAAGTGATGGAGTTCCCGAGATGAGAGCGGCTAACGCGGATCTGCATTGCCATTCGACTGTTTCCGACGGGTTGTTGCCGCCGGCGCAGGTGGTCGAACGCGCCCATGCCAATGGCGTGGATCTGCTGGCGCTCACCGACCACGACGAAATCGGCGGACTCGACGAAGCGGCGGCACGGGCCACGGCGCTCGGCCTGGCTTTCGTCAGCGGCGTCGAAATCTCGGTTTCCTGGGGCGACGATCACACCATTCATGTCGTCGGGCTGAACTTCGATCCTCATGATGTGACGCTGCGGGAAGGTTTGCGGCGCGTGCGCAGCGGGCGCGACGCGCGCGCCGGCCTGATGGCGGAAGAGCTCGCCAAAGTCGGCATCGAGGGCGCCTACGAGGGTGCGCTGAAATATGTCGGCAATCCGGCGCTGATTTCGCGCTCGCATTTCGCGCGCTACATCGTCGAACGCGGTTTCGCACCGGACGTGAAGACCGTCTTCGAACACTGGCTCGCGAAAGGCAAGCCCGGCTATGTCAGCCATGCCTGGGCGGAATTGCCTGAAGCGATCGGCTGGATTCACGGCGCCGGCGGCCTCGCGGTGCTGGCCCATCCGGGCCGCTATCGGCTCACCCCCACCGAGAGGCGCGCGCTCTATACGGCCTTCAAGGATTGCGGCGGCGATGGCATCGAAGTGATCTCTGGCGCAGGAGGGGGCGAGGTGCGTGAATTCGCCGCCGCGGCGCGCGAATTCGGCTTTCTCGCCTCGCGTGCTTCCGATTTCCACGGCCCCGGGGAAAGTTATGCCGATCTGGGCCGTCTGCCGCCCTTGCCGGAGGATCTGACGCCGGTTTGGGCCGCCTGGGAGCGCTGACGTTGGCGCAATACCTCGAGATTCATCCCCAGAATCCCCAGCCGCGCCTGATCCAGCGGGCGGCGGAAATCATCCGCAATGGCGGCCTGGCGGTGTTTCCGACCGATTCCTCCTACGCGCTTGGCGGCCATCTCGGCGATGCCGCGCTGCTCGAACGCATCCGGCGCATCCGGAGCGTCGATCAGCACCATCATTTCACTTTGATGTGCCGCGGCCTTTCCGAGATCGCCACCTATGCACGTGTCGGCAATGCGCAATACCGGATGCTGAAGGCCGCCACACCAGGGCCTTACACCTTCATCCTCGAGGGGACGAAAGAATTGCCGCGCCGCGTGCTGCATCCGAAACGCAAGACCATCGGTCTGCGCATCCCCGACCATCCGGTCGTGTTGGCGCTCCTCGCAGCGCTCGACGAGCCCCTGTTGAGTTCGACTTTGATCCTGCCCGGTGAGGAAGAGCCGCTCAGCGACCCAGAAGAAATCCGCCAGCGGCTCGAGCATCAGGTGGATCTTATCATCGACGCCGGTCCGTGCGGTAGCGGCATGACGACGGTAATCAGTCTCGTCGGTGGCGGTGTCGAGTTGGTGAGGGCTGGCAAAGGGCCGCTCGCACCCTTCGGCCTGGTGGCCGATTGATCGCCGTGCAAAACCCCTAAAATCTCAACGATGGAAAATCTGATCCAAGCGCTGGCGATCCATGCCATCCCGGTGATCTTCGCCATCACGCTGCACGAGGCCGCCCACGGCTACGTGGCGCGTCATTTCGGTGATCCGACCGCCTGGCAGATGGGCCGCATCACCCTCAATCCGGTGCGCCATATCGATCCCCTCGGCACCTTGCTGGTGCCGGCGCTGCTGCTGTTCTTCAGCCAAGGGCAGTTCCTGTTCGGCTGGGCGAAACCGGTGCCGGTGGATTTCGGCCGCCTGCGCCATCCGAAGCAGGACATGCTCTGGGTGGCGGCCGCCGGCCCCGGCGCAAACCTGGCAATGGCGCTGGCCTGGGCAACAGTGCTGAAACTGGCCGTCGTGATGCCGGAAAACGCCTACAGCCTGCCGCTCGCCGAGATGGCGCGCGCCGGCATCAACGTCAATGCGGTGCTGATGCTGCTCAACCTGTTGCCGATCCCGCCACTCGATGGCGGACGTATCGCAGTGAGCCTGCTGCCCCATCCGTTGGCGTGGCGCTTCGCGCAACTCGAGCGTTTCGGCTTCCCGATCCTGCTCCTGCTGCTGTTTTTGGGCGGGCTGGACCTGATCCTGACCCCGCTAATGCGGATGTTACTGTTTTTCATCAAAAACCTGTTCGCCCTGTAAAAATCATGTTCGTCGAAAGAGTCCTTTCCGGGATGCGTCCCACCGGCCGCCTGCATCTGGGCCACTATCACGGTGTGCTGGCCAATTGGGTCAGGCTCCAGCACGAGTATCCCTGTTTCTTCTTCGTCGCCGACTGGCATGCGCTGACGACGGCCTATGACGAGCCCGGTGGCATTGCGCAGAATGCCTGGGACATGGTGATCGACTGGCTGGCGGCGGGTGTCGATCCTGCGCAAGCGACGATCTTCATCCAGTCGCGCGTGCCCGAGCATGCCGAGCTGCATCTGTTGCTGTCGATGATGACGCCGCTTTCCTGGCTGGAGCGCGTGCCGACCTACAAGGATCAGCAAGAGAAGCTCGCCCACAAGGATCTGACGACTTACGGTTTCCTCGGCTATCCGCTCCTCCAGGCGGCGGATATCCTGATTTATCGCGCCGACAAGGTGCCAGTCGGCGAGGATCAGGTGCCGCATCTCGAGTTCGCGCGCGAGATTGCCCGCCGCTTCAATCACCTTTATGGCCGCGAGCCTGGTTTCGAGGAAAAGGCGAAGGAGGCGGTGAAAAAGCTCGGTGGCAAGCGCGCACGGCTTTACGAAGAGCTGCGCGTCCGCTTCCAGGAGAAAGGCGATGCCAGCGCGCTCGAGCAGGCTCATGCGATCCTCGAGGAAGCCCAAAGCCTTTCCCATGGCGACCGTGAGCGGCTGTTCGGCTATCTCGAAGGCAGCGGCAAGATGATCCTCGTCGAGCCGACTGCGCTGCTGACCCAGGCTTCGCGCATGCCGGGGCTGGATGGCCAGAAGATGTCGAAGTCCTACGGTAACACGATTTCGCTGCGTGAAGACGAGGAATCGATCCGCAAGAAGATTCGCACGATGCAGACCGATCCGGCGCGCGTGCGCCGCAGCGATCCGGGCGATCCCGACAAGTGTCCGGTCTGGCAGTTCCACCAGATTTATTCCACTGAAGAAGTGAAGGCCTGGGTGCGGCAAGGCTGCGCTTCGGCGGCGATCGGCTGTCTCGAATGCAAGCAACCGGTGATCGATGCCGTGTTGAAGGAACAGGAGCCGATGCGCGAGCGCGCGCGGCGTTTCGAAGAAGACCCGCAGCTGGTCAGGAGCATCATCGCCGATGGCTGCGAGAAGGCGCGCAAGCTCGCGCAGGAGACGATGCGCGATGTACGCGAAGCGATGGGACTGGATTACTCATGAAGCATTCTGCAGAAACTGCAGCAGCCGAAGAAGCGCGCCTGCTTGCGATCATCCGCGACAGTTTCGTCGAGCGCATGCCATTCAACCGCATCCTCGGCATCGAAGTGCTGTCGCTGCATCACGACCGCCCCGAGCTGGCGTTTGCGATGCGGCCCGAGCTGATCGGCAACTACGTGCGCAACATCCTGCATGGCGGCGTGATTTCCGCAGTGCTCGACGTCACCGGCGGGCTGGTCGCGTTTCTCGGCGTGCAGCAGAAGCTCAGGGGCAAGCCGGTCGAGGAGGTGCTGGAGCGCTTTGCCCGCATCGGCACCATCGACCTACGCGTCGATTACCTGCGTCCCGGCGATGGGGAGCGTTTTCTCGCGCGCGGCTATCCGCTGCGTACCGGCAACAAGGTCGCCGTGGCACGCATGGAAATGTTCAACGACCGCAATGAGCTGATCGCCGCGGGTACGGCGGCTTACACGGTCTCATGACGGAGATACAGAAAATCGGCGCTGACGAGACGGCACGGAATCCGGCGCACGTGCCGAAAATCTATGGCGAGCCCTTGCCGGAACTGCCGCGCGACCTCTACATCCCGCCGGATGCGCTGGAAGTGTTCCTCGACGCCTTCGAGGGGCCGCTCGACCTGCTGCTCTACCTGATCCGCAAGGCCAACGTGAATATCCTCGACATTCCGATGGCCCCGCTCACCGAGCAATATTTGACCTATGTCGAGGCGATGCGGCGCAGCAACCTCGAACTGGCAGCGGATTATCTGCTGATGGCGGCGATGCTGCTCGAAATCAAGTCGCGCATGCTGCTGCCGCGGCCGGCCCGCACCGAGACGGGTGAGCCGGAAGATCCGCGCGCCGAACTGGTACGTCGGCTGATGGAATACGAACGCATCAAGCTCGCCGCCGCCCGTCTCGACGCGTTGCCGCAGGCGCAGCGCGATTACGAATGGGTCACGGTCTGGGTGGCGGAGAAGGTCGCGGAACGTGCGCCGCAAGTCAGCCTGCATGACCTGGCGACGGTGTGGCTTGCCCTGATGCGCCGCGCGCGCGTCAAACAGCATCACCGTGTGCAGCGCGAAGAGCTTTCCGTGCGTGAGACGATGAGCGTCATCCTGCGCCATCTGCAGGGGCGCGGCTATGTGATGTTCGAGGACCTGCTCAGCGCCACCGCTGCGCAGCCCAGCGTAGCCGGAATGATCGTCGGCTTTTTGGCGATTCTCGAGCTGGCACGCGAGAACCTGATCGAGATCGTGCAGCACGAAGCGCTGGCACCCGTCTATGTAAAATCAACCGACGATGCAACCCCCCAGCCTCTACACACCTGACGATTACAAACGCGTGCTCGAAACCGCGCTGCTCGCGGCTCCCGAACCGCTGCCGCTGGCCGAGCTGAAGAAGCTCTTCGAGCAAGACTTCGACGACGACACCTGGCGCGCACTGCTCGACGACCTGAAGCGCGACTGGGCGAACCGCGGCGTCGAGCTGGTGCAGCTGGCGTCTGGCTGGCGTTTCCAGACACGGCCGGAATACCAGGTGTTCCTCGACCGCCTGAAGAATGAAAGACCGCCGCGCTATTCACGGGCGGTGATGGAGACGCTGGCGATCATCGCCTATCGTCAGCCGGTGACGCGCGGCGACATCGAGGAAATCCGTGGCGTCGCCGTCTCACCGAACGTGATCAAGACCCTGGAGGGCCGTGGCTGGGTCGATGTCGTCGGTCACCGCGATGCACCGGGCCGCCCGGCACTGTACGCCACCACCCGCAAATTTCTCGATGATCTCGGCTTGCGCAGCCTCTCCGAGCTGCCTCCACTGGCCGAGATCGAACGGATGATCGATGCCAAAGACCACGAAGCCCGCGAAACCCAGGAAAGTTTCCACCACGCCGGCCACTCCTCCGACCCGTCGCCGGCGAAAGGCGACGCCTTTCCGCCCCCCGACGAAACGGACCTCATCGACCAGGCCCACCAGGGTTGAGCAGTCTGCGGCCAGCATCAGGCTGCAGAAGGCGCTCGCCGATGCGGGGCTTGGGTCGCGCCGAGAAATCGAAACCTGGATCGCCGCCGGACGGGTGCAGGTCAACGGTGAGCCGGCACACCTGGGGCAACGCATCGCTCCCGGTGACAAAGTCAAGGTCGACGGGCGGCTGGTGAATCTCCGGCTCGTGGCGCGCCTGCCGCGGGTGTTGCTCTACCACAAGCCGGAAGGCGAGATCGTCTCCCGCGACGATCCGCAGGGGCGCCCGTCGGTTTTCGATGCCCTGCCGCGTTTGCGCGGCAGCCGCTGGATTGCCATCGGCCGGCTCGATTTCAATTCCTGCGGTCTGCTCTTATTCACCACCGATGGGACACTCGCCAACCGGCTGATGCACCCGCGTCATCGGCTGGAGCGTGAATACGCGGTGCGTGTGCTGGGGTCGCTCGATGAAGCGGCGATCGGGAAACTCACCACGGGCATCGAGCTCGAAGATGGCCTGGCGCGCTTTATCCGTCTGCAGCCGGCCGGCGGTGAGGGCGCCAATCGGTGGTATCGAGTGGTCCTCGAGGAAGGACGCAACCGGGAGGTGCGGCGCCTGTTCGCCGCGGTCGGTGTCACGGTGAGCCGCCTGATGCGGGTGCGTTACGGGCCGATCACCCTGCCGGCGAACCTGAAGCGCGGTCAGTGTCGTGAGCTGACCCCGGAAGAGGTGCAGCGGCTCCTGAAAATCCTCGACGAAAAACCTGCCGAATGAATTGCTTTGCCGCGTAACCACTTGTATAATGCGTGCCTTTGCAAGGCACCCATCGAAGTGGTCGCGCAGCAGGGGTGTCGAGAAGAAAAATGGGCGGTGCGCCCATTTTTTATTTGTGGTCGTGGCAGGCATGGTGGATTTGACAAGGTTGATCGAACAGGCGGTCGTTGGACTGGGTTACGAGCTCGTAGACTTCGAGACGAGCCCGCGCGCCCGCTTGTTGCGCGTCTTCATCGATCGACCGGTCGGCACGGGCGTCGGTGGCGGCAGCAGCGTGACGGTCGAGGATTGCGCAACGGTAAGCAACCATCTGACCCACCTGTTGCAGGTCGAGAATGTCGATTATGACCGGCTCGAAGTGTCTTCCCCGGGCCTTGACCGGGCGCTGAAAAAGCCAGCCGATTTCGTGCGTTTCGCCGGGCAGGAAGTGCAGATCAAGCTGCGGATCGCCGTGGCGACTGGCGCGGCGGGTGCCCCACTGCAACGCAATTTTTCCGGCACGATCCTTGGCATCAGCGGTGACTGTCTGCGTCTGGCCGTAGACGGCGAAGAACGCTGCTTTGCCTTCGAGAACATCGACAAGGCTCGCCTGGTGCCGAAGTTTTGAGTATGCGAGGAGATCGAAATGAGTCGTGAACTATTGTTGTTGGTCGATGCGCTGGCGCGGGAAAAGAACGTCGCCAAGGAATTGGTTTTTTCCGCTCTCGAGCAGGCGCTCGCCTCGGCGACCAAGAAACGCATTCACGACGAAGCGGACGTGCGCGTCGAGATCGACCGGGCCACCGGTGATTACATCGCCTATCGGCGCTGGGTGGTGCTCGACGACGACGAGGTGGAGATTCCCGCGCAGCAGATCGGACTTTCCGAAGCGCGCCAGGAAGACCCGGACGTGCAGATCGGTGACGTCATCGAGGAACAACTCGAGGCCGTGGATTTCGGCCGCATCGGCGCGCAGACCGCCAAGCAGGTGATCCTGCAGAAGATCCGCGATGCCGAGCGCGAGCAGATCCTCAATGAATTCCTCGAACGCAAGGAGCATATCGTCACCGGCACGGTCAAGCGCATGGAGCGCGGCAACGCGATCATCGAGGCCGGCCGAGTCGAGGCGCTGCTGCCGCGCGACCAGATGATCCCGAAAGAGAATCTGCGGCCCGGCGATCGCGTGCGCGCCTGGCTGATGAAGATCGACCGCAACGCACGCGGTCCGCAGCTGATCCTGTCCCGCACCGCCCCGCAATTCATCATCAAGCTGTTCGAGCTCGAAGTGCCGGAGATCGAGGAGGGTCTGATCGAGATCAAGGCGGCGGCGCGCGACCCGGGCTTGCGTGCCAAGATCGCCGTGAAATCGAACGATGCGCGCATCGACCCGATCGGCACCTGTATCGGCATGCGCGGCTCGCGTGTCAATGCGGTGACCAACGAACTCGCTGGCGAGCGCGTCGACATCGTCCTCTGGTCGCCGGATGCGGCCCAGTTCGTGATCGGTGCGCTGGCGCCGGCGGAAGTCCGTTCGATCGTCGTCGATGAGGAAAAGCACAGCATGGATGTGGTTGTCGACGAGGACAACCTGGCGATCGCGATCGGTCGCGGTGGCCAGAACGTGCGCCTGGCCTCAGAGCTCACCGGCTGGACGATCAACCTGATGACCGTCGAGGAGTCGCAGCAGAAACAGGAAAAGGAAAGCGCCGCCATCCGCCAGCTCTTCATGGATAAACTCGACGTCGATCAGGATGTCGCCGACATCCTCGTCCAGGAGGGTTTTTCGTCCCTCGAGGAGGTGGCCTATGTGCCGCTGGCCGAAATGCTCGAAATCGAGGCCTTCGACGAGGCGACGGTCAATGAACTGCGCGAGCGCGCGCGCAACGTGCTGCTCACCGAGGCGATCGCGAACGAGGAGCAGCTCGAGAAAGTCTCCGATGACTTGCTGGGCCTTACGGGAATGGACAAGGCGCTGGCCGCCAAGCTCGCCCGGCAGGGTATCCACACCCGTGACGACCTCGCCGATCTATCGGTCGATGAGGTGATGGAAATGACGGGTATCGACGCTGAGCGGGCCAAATCGCTGATCACCGTCGCGCGTGCGCATTGGTTCGCCGATGAAACGAAGTAAGGAGGGCCTATGTCAGCCCAGATGAGTGTTGCCCAGTTCGCCGCCGAACTGAAGATTCCCCCGCTGGCCCTGATCGAACAACTGGCCAAGGCGGGGGTCGTCAAGCAGTCGAGCGACGATACCCTGACCGAGCAGGACAAGGCGCGCCTGCTCGAATTCCTGCGCAAGTCACATGGTGAAACTGCACCGAAAGCGAAGATCACGCTGACGCGCAAGCAGACCACCGAGATCAAGGCGCCCGATGCTAGCGGCAAGGCGCGTACGATCCAGGTCGAGGTGCGCAAGAAGCGCACTTTCGTCAAGCGCGACATCGAGATGCCTCCGGAGATGTCGGCCGCCCAGCCTGCTGCCACGCCGGTGGCGACCCCGGCTGCCGTGATCGATGAAGAGCAGGTGCGACTGCGCGAAGCCGAAGCGAAGCGGCAGGCCGAGCTCGCGGCCATCCAGGCGGCCGAACTGAAAGAAAAACAGGAACGCGAGGCCCGCGCCCGTGCGGAAGCTGAAGCGCGCCTCGCGCAACTGCAGGCGCAGACCGAGGCGAAGAGCGCCGAAGCCCAGCCCGAGGGCGCTGCGGCGGGTGTCTCCGGCACGCTGCACAAGCCCGCCAAGCCGGCCGAGGAGCGCAAAGGCGATAAAAAGGCCGAGAAGAAGGGGGAGCTCAAGGCGGTCGATAAAAGTGAAGAGGAACGCGGCCGCCGTGGCATCAAGGTGCGCGGCGATACTGGCGGCGCGTCCGGTTGGCGTGGTGGTCCGAAAGGGCGTCATGGCAAGCATCACGAAGAAGAACGTGCCGCACCGCAACCACCCGAGCAGGTCGTGCGCGAGATTCACGTGCCGGAAACCATCTCGGTCGCCGATCTCGCGCACAAGATGGCCGTCAAGGCCACCGAAGTCATCAAGGTGCTGATGAAGATGGGCATGATGGTCACCATCAACCAGCATCTCGACCAGGAAACCGCGATGATCGTCGTCGAGGAAATGGGCCACAAGGCGGTGGCCGCGAAACTCGACGATCCCGATGCCTTCCTCGATGAAGCGCAGGCCAGCTACAAGGAGGCACCGGCCCTGCCGCGCGCCCCGGTGGTCACCGTGATGGGGCATGTCGACCATGGCAAGACCTCGCTGCTCGATTACATCCGTCGCACCAAGGTCGCGGCCGGCGAAGCTGGCGGCATCACCCAGCATATCGGCGCCTACCACGTCGAAACCCCACGCGGCACGGTAACCTTCCTCGATACACCGGGTCACGCCGCCTTCACCGCGATGCGCGCACGGGGAGCACAGGTCACCGACATCGTCATCCTCGTCGTCGCTGCCGATGATGGCGTGATGCCACAGACGCGGGAAGCAATCCATCATGCCAAGGCGGCAGGCGTGCCGATCGTCGTGGCGATCAACAAAATCGACAAGCCGGAGGCCAATCCGGATCGTATCAAGCAGGAGCTGCTCGCCGAAGGCGTCGTGCCGGAAGAGTATGGCGGCGACTCGCCCTTCGTGCCTGTCTCGGCCAAGACCGGACAGGGCATCGACGACCTGCTCGAAAACGTTCTGCTGCAGGCCGAAGTGCTCGAACTCAAGGCTCCGCGTGACGTGCCTGCCAAGGGTGTCGTGATCGAGGCGCGGCTCGACAAGGGCAAAGGCCCGGTGGCGACGGTGTTGGTGCAATCCGGCACCCTGAAGCGGGGTGACGTGCTGCTGGTCGGCCAGGTATGGGGGCGCGTGCGGGCGATGCTCGACGAGAACGGCCGTCCGGTCGAGGAGGCCGGGCCGTCGATTCCGGTCGAGGTGCAGGGGCTATCCGATGTCCCGCAGGCCGGCGACGAAGCCATCGTGTTGCTGGACGAAAGAAAGGCACGCGAGATCGCCCTGTTCCGCCAGGGCAAGTTCCGTGACGTGCGCCTTGCCAAACAGCAGGCCGCCAAGCTCGAAAATCTTTTCGAGCAGATGGGCGAAGGCGAAGCCAAGGTGCTGCCGCTGATCATCAAGGCCGACGTGCAGGGTTCCCAGGAAGCTCTCACCCATGCACTGACCAAACTGTCGACCGACGAGGTCAAGGTGAATGTCATCCATGCGGGCGTCGGCGGCATCAGCGAATCCGACGTCAACCTCGCCCAGGCCTCGAAGGCCGTGATCATCGGCTTCAACACCCGTGCCGATGCCGGCGCACGCAAGGCGGCGGAAAACTTCGGCATCGAAATCCGCTACTACAACATCATCTACGATGCCGTCGACGACGTGAAGGCGGCGCTCTCCGGCATGTTGGCGCCCGAGAAGCGCGAGAACGTGATCGGTCTGGTCGAGGTGCGCCAGGTCTTCCGCATCTCGAAGGTGGGCACCGTGGCCGGCTGCATGGTGCTTTCCGGCGTCGTGCGGCGCGGTGCGATGGTGCGTGTGCTGCGCGACAACGTCGTCATCCACACCGGAGAACTCGATTCGCTGAAACGCTTCAAGGACGATGTACGCGAAGTCAAGGAGGGTTTCGAATGCGGCTTGAGCCTGAAGAATTTCAACGACATCAAGGAAGGCGATCAGCTCGAAGTATTCGAGATCCAGGAAGTCGCGCGCACGCTGTGACGTTTCGCTTGCGCGGCGCTTCCAGCATTGACTGAAAGTCGGCGATGGCAGGACGGCACCATTCTCATGGCTTTTCCCGCGGCGAACGCGTCGCGGAACAGATTCACCGCGATCTCGTCGACCTGCTGCGCCAGGTCAAGGATCCGCGCATCGCGCATTTGCTGCCGTTGGTGACGCTCACTGCGGTGGAAGTCACCCCCGATTATGCCCATGCCAAGGTGTATTACACCTCGCTGGCCGGCAGCGAACATGCGGACGAGATCGCCCGTGGTCTTTCCCGCGCCACGGGATATTTGCGTCGTGAGCTGGGGCGCCGCCTGCATATCCACCACATTCCTGAACTGACCTTCGTGTTCGATGCCTCGGTCGAACGGGGGATGCGTCTGACGCGCCTGATCGATGCCGTCATCGAGGCGGAGCACAAGGACACCCCGGACGGTGAGTAGGCCGCGCAGGAGGGCAGGGTGCGCCATCGACGGCGTGCTTTTGCTCGACAAACCCGCCGGGATGACTTCGAATGTTGCACTGCAGACGGCGCGCCGGCTGTTCGCTGCCGCCAAGGCTGGTCATACCGGTACGCTCGACCCGATGGCTACTGGTCTTTTGCCACTGTGCTTCGGGGAAGCCACCAAATTCGCCGGCACCCTGCTCGATGCCGACAAGACCTATCTGGCATCGGTGCGTTTGGGGGTGGTCACGACGACCGGCGATGCCGAAGGCGAGGTGCTCGCCAGCTCCACGGTGACGGTCTCGCGGCAGGATGTGCTGCGCGTGCTGGAAAGATTCATCGGCGAGATCGAACAGGTGCCACCGATGTATTCGGCGCTGAAACGCGAGGGCAAGCCGCTTTACCGGCTTGCGCGGCAGGGCATCGAAGTGGAGCGTGAAGCAAGGCGTGTGACGATCCATACCCTGCGGCTCACCGCCTGGCAGGCGGACCGTTTCGACATCGAGGTGAGCTGCAGCAAAGGTACCTACATTCGCACCCTGGCCACCGACATCGGCTACGCGCTCGGTTGTGGGGCGCATTTGGCCGCGCTCAGACGCACGCGCATCGGCTCATTGGATATCGCGGACGCAGTCGCTCTGGCCGAGATCGAGAACACACCCGCCGAGGCACGCAATCGCCTGCTGCTGCCTCCCGACACATTGTTGCAAGATCTGCCTCTTGCTTCGCTGAACGAGGGTGAAAGCGAGCGTTTGATGCGCGGACAGTCAGTGCGCTGGGCGGGTGTGCCAGGCCAGCAGTTCCGCTTGGCGGGGCCGCAGGGCTTCATCGGTCTCGGCATCTTGCAGATGAATGGCATGCTCAAACCCCAGCGCCTGATTGCAAGCAGATGATTCGTATATAATTCAACAGCTTTATGTTCCACGGCTGTCGCGCTCTATCAAACCGGGGCCGCAGCCGTTTCATCAACCCAGTGTTTGAGAGATAAAACCATGGCCATTTCCACTGCCGACAAGGCAAAGATCGTCAGCGAATTCCAGCGTTCCCAAGGCGACACCGGCTCTCCCGAAGTGCAGATCGCGCTGCTTACCGCGCGTATCAACGACCTGACCGAACACTTCAAGACCCACGTCAAGGATCACCATTCCCGCCGCGGCCTGCTCAAGATGGTCAGCCAGCGTCGCAAGCTGCTCGACTACCTGAAACGCAAGAACGCCGACAGCTATCGCCAGCTGATCGACCGTCTCGGCCTGCGCAAGTAATACTGCAACGCAGGATTTGCACCTGCTGCGCTGGTTGCTGCCAGTAATTCTGTTGGCATATCAGGTGTTTCACATCCAAAGGACATTCCAGTGCTCACACCCATCAAGAAAAGTTTCACTTACGGCGCCCATACGGTGACGATGGAAACCGGCGAAATCGCCCGCCAGGCCACCGGTGCCGTCGTGGTGAATGTGGATGAGACCGTCGTGCTTGCCACCGTCGTCGCCAAAGACGAGGTCAAGGCAGGGCAGGATTTCTTCCCGCTCACCGTCGATTACGTCGAGAAGGTCTATGCCGCCGGCCGCATTCCCGGTGGCTTTTTCAAGCGCGAAGGGCGTCCTTCCGAGAAGGAGACGCTGACCTCGCGGCTGATCGACCGTCCGCTGCGGCCGTTGTTCCCGGACGGCTTCTATAACGAAGTGCAAGTCATCGTCCATGTGCTGTCGTCGAATCCCGAAATCGATCCGGATATCCCGGCGATGCTCGCCGCTTCCGCCGCGCTGGCCATCTCGGGCATTCCCTTCAATGGCCCGATCGGTGCCGCCCGCGTCGGCTACATCGACGGCCAGTACGTGCTGAATCCGACCCGCACCCAATTGTTCGACAGCCAGCTCGACCTGGTCGTCGCCGGCACGCAAAGTGCCGTGCTGATGGTCGAGTCGGAAGCCCAACAATTGCCGGAAGACGTGATGCTCGGTGCCGTGGTGTTCGGCCACGAACAGATGCAAACCGCCATCCAGGCGATCAACGAGCTGGTCGAAGTCGCCGGCAAGCCGGAATGGAACTGGCAGCCCCCTGCCAAGGACGAAGCGCTGATCGCCAAGGTCGCGGAACTGGCGGAAAACGAGCTGCGCGAAGCCTATCGCATCACCAGCAAGCAGGCGCGCACCCAGCGTTGCCGCGAAATCGCCAACCGTGTAATCGAAACCCTCTGCCAGGGGGAAGGGGCGCCGGATGCGATCACCGTCGGCAATCTGATTTTCGAACTCGAGGCGAAGATCGTCCGTTCGCAGATTCTCAATGGCGAGCCGCGCATCGATGGCCGCGATACCCGTACCGTGCGTCCGATCACGATCCGCACCGGCGTGCTGCCACGCACCCACGGTTCCGTGCTGTTCACCCGCGGCGAGACCCAGGCGCTCGTCATCACTACACTCGGCACCAGCCGCGACGAGCAGATCATCGATGCGCTGCATGGCGAGTATCGCGAGCGCTTCATGCTCCATTACAACATGCCGCCCTTCGCCACCGGCGAAACTGGTCGCATCGGTAGCCCGAAGCGTCGTGAAATCGGTCACGGCCGGCTTGCCAAACGCGCGCTGACTGCCGTGCTTCCTTCCGCCGAGGAATTCAGCTACTCGATGCGCGTCGTGTCCGAAATCACCGAATCGAACGGCTCATCGTCGATGGCCACGGTATGCGGAGGATCGTTGTCGCTGATGGATGCCGGCGTGCCGCTCAAGGCGCATGTTGCCGGCATCGCGATGGGCTTGATCAAGGAGGGCAACCGCTTCGCCGTGCTCACCGACATCCTCGGCGACGAGGATCACCTCGGCGACATGGACTTCAAGGTGGCCGGCACGCGTAATGGCGTCACTGCCTTGCAGATGGACATCAAGATCCAGGGCATCACCAAGGAGATCATGCAGGTGGCGCTCGCCCAGGCGAAGGAGGCGCGCCTGCACATCCTCGACCTCATGGAAGCGGCGATGGCCGCACCGCGTCAGGAAGTCTCCAGTTATGCGCCGCGCATGATCACGATGAAGATCAACCCGGAGAAGATTCGTGACCTGATCGGCAAGGGTGGCGCGACGATCCGGGCATTGACCGAGGAAACCGGCTGCACGATCGACATCGAGGATGACGGCACCGTGACCATCTCCTCGGTGAATGCCGAGGCCGCCCAGGTGGCCAAGAAGCGCATCGAAGACATCACCGCCGAAGTCGAGGTCGGCAAGGTCTACGAGGGAGTCGTGCTGCGCCTGTTGGATTTCGGCGCGATCGTAGAGATTCTGCCAGGCAAGGACGGCTTGCTACACATTTCGCAGATCGCCAACGAACGGGTGAATGCCGTTTCCGACTACCTGAAGGAAGGCCAGACCATCCGCGTCAAAGTGATCGAAATGGACGACAAGGGACGTGTGCGTCTGTCGATGAAGGCGCTCCAACCCGAAAAAGCCAGCGAGACATCGGCTGTGCAATAATTCTTCCTGTTTCGCTTCACAGTCAAAAAAAGGACGCCGTGGCGTCCTTTTTTGCTGATTAAGTCAGGCCATCTGCTTTTGGCTTAGGCCGCTACGCTTACCTTCGCTTATGCTGAAAGCAAATGGCCAATTACTTGGCGATTTGCTTTTCGCGGCGTTCTTCGATTTCCTTGCAATCGATGCACAGCGTCGCGGTAGGGCGGGCTTCGAGGCGCTTCAGACCGATTTCCACGCCACAGCTTTCGCAGTAGCCGTATTCGCCCCTGTCGATGCGCGCGAGCGACTCGTCGATCTTCTTGATCAGTTTGCGCTCACGGTCGCGGTTGCGCAGCTCCAGCGCCATGTCCGATTCCTGGCTGGCACGATCATTGGGATCGGCAAAGACCGTCGCTTCATCCTGCATCGTGTGCACGGTCTTTTCGATGTCCTCCATCAGCTCGGCCTTCAGGGTTTCGAGCATCTTCTTGAAATGGGCGAGCTGCAAGGGATTCATGTACTCCTCGCCCTTTTTGGGAACGTAGGGAGGGAATTGCTTGAGCAGATATTCTTCAGCCATCTTGGTCTGTTCCAGTGGGCAAAAAGTGAAGTTTAGCAATGAATCCGTGACAGCTCGCAAGTTTAGTGCATTCCGCGTTGACGAAAAACGTGGAAGTCCCTATCATTCGCGGCTCGCAATTCCCCGATAGCTCAGTCGGTAGAGCGACGGACTGTTAATCCGCAGGTCGCTGGTTCGAGCCCAGCTCGGGGAGCCAATTTTACCCAGGGCCCGACAGTCATGTTCGGGCCCTTTTTACCGTCATTCTCAGCCTTTGCCGTGGCGCTGATTCGAACGGTTTCCTTCCTCTTGCTTGCAAGCTGCTCTGCGACACTCGTTGCGGCACAGGAGAGCTCGCTGGAAACCCGGCGCGTGGAAGCGCGTGCCGGTTTTTCGGCGCAGAGCATCGAGCTCGAGCAGCGCCTGCAACGTTTGAACTGGGAGCAGTTCAAGCGCGTCGTTGAAGCCGTTCCGAAACTCAAGGCGAGTGTCGATGCCTATGGTCCGCTCGGCTGGGAGTACGTGCGGGCGAATTATGCGACTTACCGGTGGAGAAAGAATATCGAGCGTCTGAACAGCTCGGAAAGGCATCGGCTCGCCGAGCTGATCGACCGCGTACGGGCCAAGCCCTGAGCTTGCGCCGACAGTCATCGGCTGCGGTTGGCAAAGTGCTGCTCCGCCAGCGCCGATGATCGTCGCCGCGGCATACCTACCTAATTGAGCTTGCGCGTTGGCCGGTGAAACTCGATCACCTGCGTGCTTTGCGGTTCGTCGCTGAAATACGGACGCTCTTTTAAGGTCAGGCCCGCTTCTTGGGCCAGCTCGCGCTCGCGTTCGGCAATCAGCGCGAACAGGCCGCGGATCTCCTCGATGGTGCTTTCCTGCAAGGGATTCGGCCGTCCAGGACGGGGGGCGGTGTCCTTGACGATGTTGCCGAGGGTCTTGCGCAGCAGGCGCAGGATGCGCCGTTCCTTCGTTTCGTTGTCCATTCGTTCTCTCCTGTGGGGGCAAGCGGCCATATTACCCGTCAAACGGGCTCGTAATGTTCGATCACGAGGCGCACCTTTGCTTCGCCTTGCCATGCGTCGATCGCCAGGCGGAACACGGCGCGAATGCGTTCCGGTGCCGCTTCTGCATGCGCGTAGCGCATCGCTTCGAACAGGGTGCGACCTTGTTTCAGCGTCAGCCTCAAATGCTTACCCTTGATCAGCCGTTGCTGGACGACCTCGAACTCGTCGGCGAACAGCGGGGCAGGAAAGCCTTGCCCCCACACTGCATCTTCCAGCAAACGCGCGGTGGTCAGGCCGAAATAGGCGGCTTCCAGCGGGCCATCCGTTTCCAGGGTGCGTGTGAGTGCCGATGGCGGGAGCAGGGCACGTGCGACTCGCTCGAAGAGGTTTGCGAATTCGGGTAGGTCGTCCTCTTTCAGTGTCAGTCCCGCGGCTGCGGCATGGCCGCCGAAGCGCAGCAGCAGACCGGGCCGCTGCTTGGCGACGAGGTCGAGGGCATCGCGCAAGTTGAGGCCACTGATCGAGCGTCCCGAACCTTTCAGCTCACCCGCTTCACCCCGGGCGAAGACGAAGGTCGGGCGATGCAGCTTCTCCTTCACCTTTCCGGCGAGGATGCCAATCACGCCCTGATGCCAGTCAGGGTCGAACAAGGTGACGCTGGCGCGTTCTTCATGAGCAAAATCTTCCAGCCGTAGGGTCGCCGTTTCGTGCATCCCGGCTTCGATCGCACGGCGCTCCTGGTTGATCGCATCGAGTGCCTGGGCGATGTTCATCGCCCGGGCCGGATCGTCGGTGACCAGGCATTCGATGCCCAGACTCATGTCGGCGAGCCGTCCCGCGGCATTGAGCCGTGGGCCGATGACGAAACCCAGATCGAAGGTGCTGGCGCGGGCGGGGTCCCGCCCCGCGACCGAAAACAGCGCGGCAATCCCCGCACAGGCGCGGCGCTGGCGGATGCGCGCCAGCCCTTGGGCGACGAGAATGCGGTTGTTGCGGTCCAGTGGCACGACATCGGCGACCGTGCCGAGCGCGACGAGGTCGAGCAGCTGGGCCAAATTGGGTTCCGACCGCGCCGCGAAGCGGCCACGCCGGCGCAGTTCGGCGCGCAGGGCGAGCATCACGTAAAACATCACGCCGACGCCGGCGATCGCCTTGCTGGCAAAACGGCAGCCCGGCTGGTTCGGATCGACCAGGGCGTCTGGGGCGGGCAATTCGGGGCCCGGCAGGTGATGGTCGGTGACGATCACTTGCATGCCGAGCCGTTTCGCTGTGGCGACCCCCTCGACGCTGGCGATACCGTTATCGACGGTAACGAGCAGTTCGGGGTGCTTTTGCGCGACCAGTCGCACGACATCGAGGGAAAGGCCATAGCCGGTGGTGAGCCGGTTCGGCACCAGATAATCGACCGTGCCGCCCATCGCCCGCAGGGCGCGCAAGCCCACCGCGCAGGCCGTCGCGCCGTCGCAATCGTAATCGGCGACGATCAGGATTTTTTTCTCCCGCATCACCGCATCGGCGAGCAGCACCGCGGCGGCGTCGATGCCTTTCATTCCATCCGGTGGCAACAGGGCGCCGAGTTGTGTATCGATTTCGTCGGCATGGCAGACGCCCCGTGCCGCATAGAGGCGGGCAAGCAAGGGATGCACGCCGGCTTGTTCGAGCAGCAGTCTGGCGCGTTGCGGCACCGGGCGGATCGTGATGCGCGTCATTTGAGGGCGCTCAAAGGCTGGGAGCGACGCCAGAAACGCCATCGGTCACTGCGCCGCCAGTGAAAGACCACTGTGGCCGGCGTTGGCGCGAGACGTTGACCGATCAGTGTCAGCGAGGCACACTGGTCGAGCGCGGGCTCGATCCAGTCGCGCTCGAAGGCGAGCAAGGCCTCGCGCCAGGCGAGCGCATCGAAACTGCGTGCCGGGGTGGCGAGGCTGTCGATGACGACGAGCGTGTTTCCGCCGCTCGGCTCGAAACGTTCGGGTGGCGGGCGGCAGGGGATACCCGCCAGGCGGGATAGCCCGGCGAGCACGGGATCGCTGCTCCAGATGGCAGAACAAGGCGTGGTGGCGGTCGTCTCCGGCAGACGGCCTTGGCCCCACGCCCAAAGGCTGTTGACGGTCGGCAAACCGTTTTCCTCGCGACGGCGATTGACCGGATGGGCATGCAGCAGCATCTGCGCTTCGAAAATACGCTGTCGTAGCGCGCGTCCCTCTGGCCCTGCCGGGCACTCGGCATCGACTGGCCGTCCAATCGCCGCGGGCAATGGAACCGTCTCCAGCGCCAGCGGCTGCGACAACGCCAGCTCCCAACATCCCGGACGGGAGGAAGAGAGCGCGCCCCAGTCGGCGAAAAGGGGGGCCACGGCCTCGAGCAGGGCCGCGTTTTCGCCGGCGGCGATAGCAAGATGCGCCGGATCGTCGAGCGTCACCCCGCGGCTGCCGACCCGCCAGTGCACCGGATCGAGACACAGCCACTCACCGTGTGCCGTCTCCCCAGCGCCGAGTTTGCGCAATGCCGCGGCAGGCAGTTGCGTCAGGCCGAAAAGTCCGGCGAGTGCGTCGTTTTTCCATTCCGAACGGCGGCCGCGGCCGAGGAGGAGAGAGAGTGCCGGCGCCTGCAGATCGAAAGTCGTCGCCTCGAGGATTTCGGCAGGCAGGAGCAAGCCGGGGACCAGCAAAGTCGACACCATGAGGCATGTTAACATGCTTACCCCATGTCCTTCGAAACCCTGATCGGCCTGCGCTACACGGCGGCGAGGAAGCCGGGCGGCGGCAACCGTTTCATCTCCTTCATCTCGTTGATCTCGATGCTCGGCCTCGCGTTGGGTGTGGCGGCGCTGATCGTCGTGCTGTCGGTGATGAACGGCTTCCAGAAGGAACTGCGCACACGCATCCTTGGGGTTGCCTCGCACGTTCAGGTGATAGGCGAGGAGGGAACGCTGGAAAACTGGCAGGCGGTGGCGGCACGCGTCCAGGGCCATCCGCGCGTGCTTGCTGCCGCGCCCTACGTGCAGCAGCAGGCGATGCTCTCGCTGGCCGGGCAGGTGAAGGGGGTGCTGGTGCGGGGCATCCTGCCGGGCGAGGAGGACAAGGTGGCCGATTTTGCCCGGCACATGAAAGTTGGGCGATTGGAAGCACTTCAGCCCGGCGAGTTCGGCATCATCCTCGGCAGCGAAATCGCCTATGCGCTGCGCGCCTATCCGGGCGACAAGGTGACGCTGATCGCGCCGCAAGGCATGGTGACGCCGGCGGCGGTGCTGCCGCGCATGAAGCAATTCACCGTGGTCGGCATCTTCGAGGTCGGCATGTTCGAATACGACAGCGGCTTGGCGCTGGTGCATCTTGCCGATGCGCAGAAGGTCTATCAGATGGACGAGGCGGTCTCCGGCGTGCGCCTGAAGCTGAACGACCTGTTCGCTGCGCCGACGGTGGTGCGTGAGTTGGTCGCCACGCTGCCGCCGGGTCTGCGGCTCACCGACTGGACCAAAAGCCATGCCAATTTCTTCCGCGCGGTGCAGATCGAAAAGAACATGATGTTCTTGATTCTGCTGTTGATCGTCGCGGTGGCGGCGTTCAACATCGTTTCCACCCTGGTGATGACAGTGCAGGACAAGCGCGCCGACATCGCGATCCTGCGCACCCTGGGCGCCTCTCCCGCCAGCGTGATGGCGATCTTCGTGATCCAGGGCACGCTGATCGGCGTCATCGGCCTGCTGCTCGGTGTGGCCGGCGGCGTGGCGCTGGCCCTGAACGTCGAGACCGTGGTGCCCTTCATCGAGCACTTGTTCGGCATCCAGTTCCTCGCCAAGGACGTCTATTACATCTCGGATCTGCCTTCCGATCTGCATTGGTCCGATGTCTGGATCATCGCGACGACTTCGTTCCTGCTCACCGTCGTGGCCACGCTCTATCCGAGCTGGCGCGCTGCCCGTGTCAACCCCGCCGAGGCGCTGCGCTATGAGTGAGCCGGTATTGGTCGCGAGCGGGCTGACCAAGCGTTTCCGCCAAGGAAACGAAGAGCTACAGGTGCTCACGGGCGTAGAGCTTTCGATCGGCAAGGGCGAGACGGTGGCGATCGTCGGCGCTTCCGGCTCCGGCAAGAGCACGCTGCTGCACCTCTTGGGCGGACTCGATGCGCCCAGTGGCGGCAAGGTCGAGCTGCTGGGCCGCGATCTTGCCGCGGTGAGTGAGAAAGAGCGCGGGCGGCTCAGGAACGAAGCGCTCGGCTTCGTCTATCAGTTCCATCATCTACTGCCGGAATTCAGTGCGCTGGAAAACGTCGCGATGCCGCTCCTGATCCGGCGGATGCCGCAGGATCAGGCCGATAAGCGCGCCGCAGAGATGCTCGCCGCGGTGGGCTTGGGCGCGCGGCTCAAACATCGTCCCGGCGAGCTTTCCGGCGGGGAACGTCAGCGCGCGGCCCTGGCCCGCGCCTTGGTGACCCGGCCGGCCTGCGTGCTGGCCGACGAGCCGACCGGCAATCTCGACCGCCATACCGCAGACGAGGTATTCGCGCTGATGCTGCGGCTGAATGCAACCTTTGCCACCAGCCTGGTGATCGTCACGCATGACATGACGCTGGCCGCGGCCTGCCAGCGACGGCTGCTGTTACAGGACGGGCGGCTGTCGCCGCTGGCGTCGGCGCCAGGCACGCACTAGCCAGATGCGCCAGCCGATGCGCACGGCGAAATAACCGATGACGGCAAGCAGACTGGCGAGCAGCACCAACCCCCACGCGAGCGGCGCGCCGAGCGCGACCATCCAGTCGATCAACGCGCGCACCCAATCGATCAGCGTCTCGCTGCCGGGATCGCCGAAATCCGGCGGCGCGACGAAGTGCTTCCGCGCATGGCCGAGCAGCGCAAACATCCCCTCGCCGAGGGCAAAGGCGACCAGATAGAGCGGCACGATCGTGAAGGGATTGGTGTAGAGCGTGGTGATGAGCGCAAGCGGCAGGTTGATGCGGAAGATCACGGCGCAGATCGCCGCGCCGAGCATCTGGAATGGCCCGGGGATCAGCCCGCAGAACAGGCCGACCGCGACGGCGCCAGCAGCGGAACGGCGATTCAAGTGCCATAGCCGTGGGTGCAGCAGCGTGTTGCGAAACGGATACAGCCAGCGGTTTTCCTTCACCGCGGCGTGGTCAGGCATGTGCTTGCGCAACCAGTGCTTCATGAGGGCATTGTAATGCCGTGGCAGGTGCTCGCTTTCGCGCTCGGCGTGTGGGGGTTGCAGCAGTGTGCCGTGCTGCCAGCGCCGAGTTTGCTCGTGGCACTAGGTCTTTCCGGTGGCGCGCTCCTGCTGTTGCGTCAACGCCTCTTGATGGTCGCTGGCGCCTTGCTGCTCGGGTTTGTCTGGGCGGGGGCCTGTGCGCACTGGCGGCTCGCCGATGTCCTGCCCGCCGCCTGGGAAGGGCGCGACATCGAGATCGTCGGCATCGTCGCGACGATGCCACAGCGCTTCGAGCGTGGCGTGCGCTTTCTCTTCACGCCGGAGAGCGCCAGCGCGCCGGTGCCCTCGCGCATCCAGCTTTCCTGGTATCGACGCCTCGACACACTGAGCGACGAAGAAGGAGAGGAGGAAGCTACCCCCGCTGGAGCGTTGCCGCTGCCCCATGCCGGCGAGCGCTGGCGCCTCGTCGTGCGGCTCAAGCGCCCGCATGGCAATCTCAACCCGCACGGTTTCGATTACGAAGCCTGGCTGTTCGAACGCGGCATTCGCGCCACCGGCTATGTGCGCCCTGCGCAGGCGAATGCCCGTCTCGCGCCCGCTGGTTTTTCCCTCGAACGCCTGCGCGAAACGCTGCGCACGCGCATGGAGCGTGCCCTGGCCAACGCCCCCTATGCAGGGATATTGATTGCGCTGGCGCTCGGCGACCAGCAGGCAATCGCGCCGGAACTGTGGCGGCTGTTCGCCGCGACCGGCATCACCCATCTGATGTCGATCTCCGGCCTGCACGTGGCGATGATCGGGGCGCTGATCGGCGCACTCACCCTGGCGCTGTGGCGGCGTCACCCGCGTCTGCCGCTGTGGCTGCCGGCGCAGAAAGCCGCGGCGCTGTCGGCCTTCTGCGGCGCAGCCGGCTACGCGTTGCTGGCTGGCTTTGGCGTGCCGGCGCAGCGCACGCTCTACATGCTCGGCGTGGCCGTCGCCGCATTGTTCACCGGCCGTCATCTCGCGCTACCGACGGTACTGGGCGCCGCGTTGCTGCTGGTGCTGCTGCTCGATCCCTGGGCGGTGCTCTCCGCCGGCTTCTGGCTGTCGTTCGGCGCGGTGGCAATCCTGTTTTTCATCGCCACCGGGCGTTTGGGCAAACGCCATTGGCTGATCGAATGGCTGCGTGCGCAATGGGCGATCACGCTTGGCCTGATCCCGCTGCTGCTCGCGTTGTTCCAGCAGTTTTCGCTGATTTCGCCACTAGCCAACGCGCTGGCGATCCCGCTTGTCAGCTTCATCGTGACGCCGCTGGCACTGCTTGGCACCTTGCCAAGTTTTGGCTGGGCGCTCGAGCTGGCTCACGCCGTACTCGTGCCATTGATGGAATTCCTGCGCTGGCTGGCCGGCTGGCCTGGCGCGCTCTGGCAGCAGCATGCGCCGCCAGCCTGGAGCGTGCCGCTCGCCGTGCTGGGCGTCGTGTGGCTCTTGATGCCGCGCGGTTTTCCGGCGCGCTGGACAGGCGCGCTGCTGTTCCTGCCGCTGTTCGTCTTCCCCCCGACGCGACCCTTGCCGGGAGAATTCACGCTGACGGTGCTCGATGTCGGCCAAGGCCAGGCCGTGCATCTACAGACCGCGACGCATGATCTGATGTTCGATGCCGGCCCGGCCTTCAATGCACAATCGGATGCCGGCAGCCGCATCCTCGTGCCTTATCTGCGCGCCATCGGCGTGCAAAGCCTCGATCGTCTGATCCTCAGCCATGAAGATCGCGATCACAGCGGCGGCGCTGCGTCTTTGCTCGCGGCCTTGCCCGTCGGCGCGGTGACGCGTCAGTGCGTCGCCGGCGAGCAGTGGACTTGGGATGGCGTGCGTTTTCGCATCCTGCATCCCGCTGCCGAGGATTACGCGCGGCGCCTGCCGAGCAATGCGCTCTCCTGCGTGCTGAAGATCGAGTCGGAACGTGGCAGCGCGCTCTTGCCTGGCGATCTCGAAGGGCGTGCTGAGAAAGAATTTCTCCAACGTTATGCCGCGGATGTCCAAGCGCAGATTCTCGTCGCCCCGCACCACGGCGGCAAGAAGACGTCATCAGCACGGTTCGTCGCCAGCATCGGCGCAAAGACAGTGATCTTTCCCGTTGGCTATCGCAATCGCTTCGGTCATCCGCACCCGGACGTGCTGGCGCGTTATGCGGCGAGTGGCGCCCGCATCTTGCGCACCGATCGCGATGGCGCGCTGACGCTGAAACTCGGCGCTGGCGGTACGGCACTACGGCTGGAGCGGGAAGCGCGGCGGCGATACTGGCACAATACGGCATTACCCGTTCCGGATTGATTACGATGCGTCAAGATTCCGTCCTCTGCCTTTCCCCTGCCGGTTTTCACCGCATGGCCTACGTCGAGTGGGGAGACCCGGCCAATCCGCGCGTGCTGGTTTGCGTGCATGGCCTGACGCGCTGCGGGCGCGACTTCGACTTTCTGGCCGCGGCGCTCGCCGACCGTTACCGTGTCGTCTGTCCCGACGTGGTCGGCCGCGGCCGGAGCGACTGGCTGCGCGATCCCCATCACTACACGGTCCCCCAGTATGCGCAGGACATGACAGCGCTGATTGCCCGGCTCGCTGTCGAGAGTATCGACTGGCTCGGCACCTCGATGGGCGGCATCATCGGTATGGCGCTCGCCGCCCAGCCCGGCTCGCCGATCCGACGGCTGATCCTCAACGATGTCGGCCCTTTGCTGCCGGCGGCGGCCTTGCAGCGCATCGGCGCTTATCTTGCCACGCCGCCGGATTTTGCCTCGCCGCAGGAGGCGGAAAGCTACATCCGCACCATCGCTGCGCCGTTCGGGCCACTCAGCGACGCGCAATGGCACCATCTCACCAAACATGTCATCAGGCTAGAAGACGATGGCCGCTACCACCTGCGCTATGATCCGGACATCGCGATTCCGTTCGCCGAGGCGGCCCGCGAAGGCCAGGACATCGATCTTTGGCCGCTCTATGACGCGATCCGCTGTCCGACGCTGGTGATTCGGGGTGCCGAATCCGATCTGCTCAGCCGCGAGACGCTGGCCGCGATGCACGAGCGTGGTCCGAAGGCCGAAAGCGTCGAAATCCCTGGCGTCGGTCATGCGCCAATGTTCTTCGACGAGGCGCAAATCCGTATCGTGCGCGACTTTCTCTGCTAGACTGCGGTTTGGCGGGTCTCCCCGCATTGCGAGCTGGTGAACCTGGTCAGGGCCGGAAGGCAGCAGCCATAGCCAATCCTTGCAAGTGCCGGGGGTCAGGCTCGCCACCTCCCGCCAAGCCTGCGCGCTACATTTCGTTACAACTCGCCCCACGCGCGCAAAACACGGCTTACATACACGGCGTCAAATCTCCCCCGTCGTCAACCACACCAGGAGAAATGCAATGCGCCAATCTCGACAAATATTCGCTGGATTGCTGATCGCGGCGGGCATCAGTGGCCTCGCCTTCGCCCAGACCCCCGGCCCTCAGTCCTGGTGCGATGGCGGGATGAGGCCGATGGGGAAAATGGGCCGTCATGTGGCGATGAAGGTCGATCCCGCCGAACGCATCAAACAACGCCTCGACTACCAGAAATATCAGCTCAAGATTACTCCCGAGCAGGAAGCCTTGTGGAACGCCTATGCCGAGAAAGTTACTGCCGAGGCAGGCAAGGGCATGGCCGAAATGCGTGCACTGGTCACGAACGACAAGCTCACTGCCCCCGAGCGTCTGGCCCAGCGCGAGAAGCTGATGGAAGAGCGTCTGGCAGCGATGAAGGCCGTGCATGAGAGCTTCAACCGCCTCTATGCGGCCCTGTCGCCCGAGCAGAAAGCCACCGCCGACCAGCAGGCCGCTCAGATGGGCCGGGGCGGGATGGCCGGCCACAGGGGGCATTTCATGCCTCCACGGAGCTGATACGCACTAATGCAGAGAAACCTCTGCATGACGCCGCGAGCGGGATGGTCTGCAAGGCGCACGGAGCGCAAGATGCGCGACATATCGGATCAGATAGGCGAGCATCTGAGCACCGCGCAACGCTGCAGACCGCCCGCACAGCAAGTCAGGTAGAGGTTTCGCAGTAGAATCGCGGGCATGAGCTACTTGGTTCTTGCCCGCAAGTGGCGCCCGAAATCCTTCGACACCCTGGTCGGGCAGGAGCATGTCGTGCGGGCGCTCACCCACGCACTCGAGCAGCAGCGGCTGCATCACGCTTATCTCTTCACCGGCACGCGCGGAGTTGGCAAGACCACGATCGCGCGCATCATGGCCAAGGCGCTCAACTGCGAGCAGGGCATCACCGCCACGCCCTGCGGTATGTGCACCTCGTGCCGCGAAATCGATGCCGGACGCTTCATCGATTACGTCGAAATGGACGCTGCCTCGAACCGCGGCGTCGAGGACATGGCCGCCCTCTTGGAAAAAGCCGCTTATGCGCCGAATGCCGGCCGCTACAAGGTCTACATGATCGACGAAGTGCATCAGCTCTCGGGCCATGCCTTCAACGCGATGCTGAAGACCCTCGAAGAGCCGCCCGAGCACGTCAAATTCATCCTCGCCACCACCGACCCGCAAAAGATTCCGGTCACCGTCCTCTCCCGCTGCCTGCAGTTCAACCTGAAGCAGCTGCCGCAGGCCCAGATCGCCGCTCACCTGGCGCGCGTGCTCGATGCCGAGGGCATTCCCTTCGAGCCGGCGGCGCTCCAACATCTGGCCAAGGCTGCGGCGGGCTCGATGCGTGATGCACTCTCCCTGCTCGATCAGGCGATCGCCCACGGTGCCGGCCGCGTCAGCGACGAAGAAGTGCGCGCGATGCTCGGCACCGTCGGGGACGATCACCTGTTCGCCTTGCTCGATGGCCTCGCGGCCGGAGACATCCAGGCGATGCTCGCCGTCGCCCGGACGATGGAAGAACGCAGCCTGTCTTTCGATTCAGCGCTGCAGGAACTGGCCACGCTGTTCCATCGCATTGCTTTGATGCAGTTCGCTCCCGATGCGCTGAGCGACGCAACCGAGCGGGCGCGCCTTGCGCCCTATGCCGAACGCTTCGACGCCGAATTCCTGCAACTGTGCTATCAGATCGTCATCCATGGACGTGACGAACTGGCGCTGGCCCCCGATGAGGCAGCAGGATTCACGATGACGTTGCTGCGGCTGCATGCCTTCCGTCCTGCTTCGGCGGCCGAGAAAAGCGTTTCCTCCCCTTCACCTGCACCGTTGCAGAAAAAAGCGGCCCCAGCCGCGGCAACCGCGCCGGTTCCGCCTGCAGCAGAGCAGACGGCCGCTTTGCCCGCAGCCCCCCAAGGCACACCCGACGACTGGCACGCCCTGGTCGACGGCAATGTCCTCACCGGCATGGTGCGCCAGCTAGCCCAGCATTGCGAACTCGTCGAGCATGGCCCACGCAAGCTCGTGCTGCGCCTCGACCCGGCGCACCGTCATCTTAAGATGCACCAGGACAAGCTGCGCGCCGAATTGGAAAATCATTTCGGCCGCAACCTGTCCCTCGACATCCAGCTGGGCACTCCGGCAAGCGAAACTCCCAAAGCGCGCGCCGAAAAACAAAAGCGCGCGCGTCAGGAGCAAGCCATCGCCGCGATCGAGAGCGATCCCTTCGTGCGCGAAGTCTGTGACCTCTTCGACGCCACGATCGACGAATCCACCATCAAACCCCTCTGAAGGAAAACCCATGCTCAACAAAGCCGGCATCGCCAACCTGATGAAACAGGCGCAGAAGATGCAGGAAACCCTGCAAAAGGCGCAGGAAGAACTGGCTCAGCTCGAAGTCGAAGGTCAATCCGGCGCCGGCGCCGTGAAGATCGTGATGACCTGCAAACACGACGTCAAGCGCGTCATCATCGATTCCTCCGTGATGGACGATAAGGAAATGCTCGAAGACCTGATCGCCGCGGCGATGAACGACGCGAACCGCCGCGTCGAAACCACGGTGCAGGAGCGCATGGGGTCGCTGACCGCCGGCATGCCGCTGCCGCCGGGGATGAAGCTGCCGTTCTGAAAAGTCGCACTCTAACTCCTGGGAGAGGCTTGACAATATTGAAAATTCTGCAAAGACCGCAGAATTTTCAAGCAGGATCCTGGTCATGAACCGTCCTGGCTTCATTGAAAAGGTTCGCCACCAGTTTGACGTCCCTCCGATCGTTGCATTGCTTGGACCGCGTCAAAGCGGCAAAACGACCCTCGCACGCATGAGGTAGGCTGGAAAAAATGGAGTCCGACGGATCGTGTAATTTGACGATTTGGA